>NZ_SRHQ01000021.1:0-110369 GCF_004683995.1 Methylorubrum sp. Q1
CCCCGAGGGCATCCGCTTCTACACCCGGCTCAAGACCATCACGACCCGCTGGCCGACCGGCATCCGCGCCGGCGCAGACTTCGTCATGCCGACGATGAGTTGAAGGCGGGGCTGTCATCGATAACAGGGCGGGCTGCGGAAGATCGGAGCCCGCGAATGCGATCGGCCGGCTGTCGCGACATCGTCAGCCGGCCGATCGAAGCAAAATCATGCGTTCGGTGCGCCCCGCACCTGGATCATCGGGGCTGATCGTCTCATCAAGCTCGTTCATGGGCATGTCTGAGGCGATAGAGCATCGTCCCGAAAGGTGGTTGCCGGCTTTCGGAAAAAAAGCATCGTCCTGGATCAGCTATCCAGGACGATGCTTTGACCTGACGACCATGCCGCGAGAACGCGCCATGGCACGCATCCCCAGGGCAGCCCTCGCAACGCTGCGGACATCGCGTGCTCGGCCATCGCGCCCAAGACCCGTGCTCGCTCGACCCGAGCGCCGTCCGTGCGCCGAAGGGTCTGTCGTAGGCGACACCACGGCCGAACGTTGCCGCGGCCTGCCCCGCCCGCGATGGCTCGCGGATTTCCGCCACGTTCTCCCGTCTGCTCGAAACCCGGCTTGTGCTCGCATCCGACGGAGCGTGCCTTCGAGCATCATCCCGAACGGTGGCTGCCGACTTTCGGAAAAGGATGATGCAAAAACAAGAGAATAGAGCATCGTCCTGGATCCTATATCCAGGACGATGCTCTATCGCTCAGGCGAGAGAGCCCGAACTCCTCGGGCCCGACGCAATGACGTCCGTGGGCCGTCACACGGCCCTGGCGTAGCGGGCCAGGGCGAAGTCTGCGGCCGGGATCGGCGGGGCGCTGCCCGAGACCACGTCGGCGAGCATGCGGCCGGAGCCGCAGGCCATGGTCCAGCCCAAGGTACCGTGACCGGTATTGGTGAAGAGGTTGGCGAACCGTGTCGGACCAACGATCGGCGTGCCGTCCGGTGTCAT
This sequence comes from Methylorubrum sp. Q1, assembly GCF_004683995.1. Taxonomy (NCBI): domain Bacteria; kingdom Pseudomonadati; phylum Pseudomonadota; class Alphaproteobacteria; order Hyphomicrobiales; family Methylobacteriaceae; genus Methylorubrum; species Methylorubrum sp. Q1. Next base: position 993 of record NZ_SRHQ01000021.1, read on the forward strand.
CGGCCGCAGGCCCGTCCAGAACGTGCCCGCCGTCGGATCGCCACCCCCCGGGAACAGATCGCGGACCGAGCGCTCAAGGGTCGCCCGGCGGGGTCCCCGCAGGGTGTGGCTGAAGCCCGCGAGTTCGGCCGTGCCGCCAACCCGGATGCGGTCGCCCAGGCGCGTGATCCCGACCTTGAAGGTCTCATCCATCACCGTCGAGACGGGAGCCCCCTCGGGGTCCATGACGGGCAGCGTCAGGGAATAGCCCTTCACCGGATAGACCGGGAGGTCGATCCCAAGGGGCCGCAGCAGCATCGGCGTGTAGCTGCCCATGGCGGCGACGTAGGCGTCGGCGGTGAGCACCTCGCCCGTAGCGGTGACGATACCCGTGACGGCCCCGCCAGCGTCGCGCAGGCCGGCGATGGCCGTGCCGTAGCGGAAGGTGACGCCGAGCTTCTCGCAGAGTGCGGCGAGGGAGGTCGTGAAGAGGTAGGCGTCCCCGGTCTCGTCGGCGGGCAACCGCAGGCCTCCGACGATGGTTGCGCCAACCCTCGCCAGAGCCGGTTCGGCCCGGATGCAGCCGGCGACATCGAGAACCTTGTAGGGGACCCCGTAGGCGTCGAGCACCGCCGTGTCATTGCCGACCTGATCGAGCTGCTTGGCCGTACGGAAGATCTGGAGCGTGCCCTTCTCGCGGTGGTCGTAGGCGATGCCGGTCTCGGCCCTGAGTTCGCGCAAGGCATCGCGGCTGAACTCGGCGAGGCGGACCATCCGGCCCTTGTTGCGCGCGTAGGCCTCCTCCGTGCAGTTCGCCAGCATCCGCGCGAGCCAGCCGTAGAGCCGCGGCTCCACCCGGGGCCACATCACCAGGGGCCGATGGCGCATCATCAGCCATTTCAGCGCCTTGACCGGGATGCCGGGCGCGGCCCAGGGCGCCGAGTAGCCCGGGGAGATCTGGCCCGCATTGGCGAAGCTGGTCTCCAGGCCGACGCCGGGCTGGCGATCCAGAACCGTCACCTGATGGCCGGCGCGGGCGAGGTAATAGGCCGAGGTGACGCCGACGACGCCGCCTCCGAGGATCATGACGTGCATGGATGAGGCCCTCAGGCGTCGCGATAGTGGCGGTGGAAGCGATGGCCGAGGCTCGTGAGAACCTCGTACCCGATCGTGCCGGCGGCGTCGGCCACGGCATCGAGGCTGCGCGCCGGGCCGACGACCTCGATCCAGCTTCCCGGGGCGACGGCGCCGGGGGGGGCATCCGTCGCGTCGATCACGATGCTGTCCATCGAGACGCGGCCCAGGATGGGCAGGCGGTGGCCGTCCTGCCAGACCTCGCCGCGGCCCGAGGCGCTGCGCAGGAAGCCGTCCGCATAGCCGATGGCCACCGTGGCCAAGCGGCTGTCGCGCGCGACGCGGGCCGTGTGGCCGTAGCCCACCGCGGTCCCGGCCGGTACCTGCCGGACCTGCATCACGCGCGCCGCGAGGCCGACGACGGGCCGCATGGGGTTGGGGCGCCCGGCCTGGGGGGCGATCCCGTAGAGGGCGGCTCCCGGCCGGATGAGATCGTAATGGAAGTCCGCGCTCAGGAATGTGCCGGAGGAGGCCGCGAGGCTCGCAGGGACCCCGGGCAGGCGGGCGCGGAAGGCGTCGAACACCGTCCGCTGCGCGGCATTCGCCGGATCGTCCGGTCGGTCGGCGCAGGCGAGATGGCTCATCACAAGGCGCAGGTCGAGGCCGTCGAACCCGCCCGTGTCGAGGCAGGCGGCGGCCTCGTCCGGGGAGAAGCCGAACCGGGCCATGCCGCTGTCGATCTGCAGGATCGCCGGCAGGCGTCGTCCGAGCCGGGACGCGAGGGCACACCAGGCGGCTCGCTGCCCGTCGTCGTTCAGGACCGGCGTGAGATCGTGCGCATGGCACTCCCCCTCGGTGCCGGACGGAAGGCCGTGCAGGACCGAGATCCCGGCGGCCGGTCCGAGAATCCTGCGCAACGCGAGGCCCTCCTCGGCATGGGCGACGAAGAAGGAGCGGCAGCCCGCCCGCGCCAGGGCGGGGGCGACGCGTTCGATCCCCAGACCGTAGGCATCCGCCTTGACAACGGCGGCGCACGCCGCCCGCGCAGCCATGGCCCGCAGGGCGCAGTAGTTGGCGGCGAGCGCCGCGAGGTCGACCGTCAGGACGGCGCTGGCCGTCGCTGGTACGGGAGGTCCAGCGGACGCGATGGGAGCGGTGCGGGCGAGGGCAGGCAAGGCGTCCGTCCGGAACGGGTTGTGGATACGGCTACTCTAATGCATGATTCATCGAATTTCTCGTCAAACCGTCGAATAATGCGCTATATTTCACTGATCTATAGGATATAATTCGATCATATTGATTTTTCTGCGATGAGGCCATGGACGACATCGATCGGCGCATCATCCGCATGCTCAGGGCGAACGGTCGCATCAGCAACGCGGACCTCGCGGAGGCCGTGGGCCTATCGGCGTCCGCTTGCCACCGAAGGGTGGGATTGCTGGAAAGCTCGGGGGTCATACGCGGATACACGGCGCTGATCGAAGCACCGTCCGAGGAGGGCGGACTGGTCGTGCTCACGCAGTTCACCCTCGACCGGCAGACCGAGGAGTTCCTTAACCAATTCGAGGCCGCGGTGCGCCGCTGCCCGGAGGTTCAGGATTGTTATTTGATGACCGGAATCGCCGATTATTTGGTCAAGCTCAAAGTGAGGGATGCGGCCGACTACGAGCGGTTGCACAAGGAGGTGCTTTCTCGGCTTCCCGGTGTCTCACGCCTACAATCCAGCTTCGCGATCCGGACAATTGTGTCGCCGGCGAGCAGAATTTGATCCTGCAGGATTTAAACTTCCTTCGTTTGACGACCAAAAAATTCCTAATTTAAAATGAGATTAGTTCAAATAAAATGGCGATTATGCACTTTGCAAACCGACCGTTATCATGGTCCGTGTTCGACCATGCGAAAGTTGGCACCAGGCAGAGGGTTCATGGCACCTTGGGACGCAACGTCTGGCGCATAGGACCAAACTCCTTGGCGCGGAGGACCGCTGTCACTGCCGCCCGGGGCATCTGTATTCCCGACCAGTGAGGGTCCCTCAGGAGCCGGGCTGAGGTAAAGCGGGAAACCCTCCCGAAGGATGGTGCAGGCCCTGGCCCTCAGAGGCTGAGCAACGCCCGGGCTTATCAATTCCGCGCGTCCAGGCTGTCCTCGACCTTATGGAGGGTGAGATGAACTGGGTGGATCGGGTGCTGCAGATGGAAGCCTTCGTCCGCGAGGACGATCAGGAGGGGAGGGCCGGCACCCTCGGGGTACTGGACCACGCCGACGTCATCTGGGCCGCCTGGTCGAACGACGGGCATACGCCGGTGATACGGGTCATCCGCGGCCGTGACCTGTCGGGACCTTACAGTTTGCCGGTAGCGATGGGTCGCGGTGCACAAGGTCGAGATCGCACCTGCCGATATACGATGTCGATTATGCCGCTAATCGGTTGAAATAGAAGGGTGGTAGGCCCGGCCGGACTCGAACCGACAACCAGACCGTTATGAGCGGTCGGCTCTAACCATTGAGCTACAGGCCCGCGCTCTTTGCCTGTTCATTACTGACGCTCAACACTGGCTCTCGACGAGAGGTTGGGCGACGGAAACGACGACAGAAACGCCGCTTTTGAGTAGCCGTGCAGGGGGCTTCCGGCAAGCCCTCCACGCATGACCGCTGGCCGCCGAGACCAAGCCGCGCCTCGATCGGACCGGCCTGATCCGAGCCCCACCATCGACGAACGCTTCGCGGCCAACGCGCACGGGCGCAAAGCGTGTGAACCCGGTCGGCCGGTAAGACTGAAGCAACCGGATGCCCCTATGCCGTCGGCCCCACCATCAGCCGGCAGCCAGGATGCTCCTTCCCGAACTCGCGCCCGACTCGCTCCCGCCCCAAGCTGCCGAATGGCGCAAAGCCTTCGGTGCACTCCGTCCGACTGCACCCCCTTGCCGGTATCTCGGCACCACGGCCTGGGCGAACATCCACGAGGCCTGCACCGACTTCATCGAGCGCTTCGGCGCCGCGGCCGTGCGCCTGGGCTGGACCGCGCCGCAGATCTTCGGCGTCCATCCCGAGCACGGGACGTTGCGCGTGGATTGGTGCGGAGTGATGATCACAGGAGGGCAGAAGGCGATCGGCATCGAGCCGAGCCGGATCCTGTTCGGCAATGTGAGCGGCTACCGGAACACGCCCGGCGTACCGACCGGCCTACCGATCTGGGAGTTCGCGGCCCGTCGCGGCGGGACATGACCGAAGACGCACCGGACGCGCTCAGTCGCGAGCGACATCGCGCCCCTTGAAGGGCGACGAACGCCCGCGATGACCTAACCGCCGCTCACGTCCATGGAGCGGCGGCCGGCTACCGTGTGGCCGATCCGGAGAATACGTGCGGCTCGGAGGGGCGATTCTTCGAAAGCGCACTCGGCTCGGCCGTATGGGAACAGGCACCGGCCTGCACCCCGCTTTCGCAGGCCGTCTTCGGCTCGGCATGGCCGAGGCGAGTCGTCGCCGCTGCACTCGACAGCACGAGGACGAGGGCAACGAGCAGGCGGTAGAGAGGAAGACCGATCATCGTCGTGGCTCGGGCGGGGACGAGACTGAGGGGATCAGCTCGGCTGCGGGGCGGGCACACGAATCGCGACCATCGGGCCGCGGATCGGATCGAAGACGGTGATGGTCATCGCGGATGCTCGTGAACGTGGTTGGATCGACGTGTCCCGCTAACGCCTTTGTCCGCGATGGTTTCCACACCCTGTTCGGATGTCGTGAACCATCCGTTAAGGCTGATCCGTCGGGAAGCGCCGCCGCCTCACCAGGGCAGGAAGCGATCGGAAGCCGGTCGCCCGGCCACCATGAATGCGATCGCACCGATGACGCCTGCGAGCACGACAATAACCTCGGTCCCGAACATGCTTTCCCCCCTCGGCCCGGCTTGGGCGAGGTGCGTCTGAAGCGAGGTTGAGGCGGCAACGTGGCCCGCTGAGCGTCCTCGTCGTCGCAGTCGGGGTGGGCGGTGGCAAGAACCTCTCGCGTCGCCCGATGAGCGAACGTAGGTTGTGGCATGCCCGCTGCCCGCTGCGTCCACTACATCGGCTTCAAGGACGACCGCTACTGGAACGCCTTCCGGATCTGGGGCGGCCCCACGATGATCCATCGGCGCTGGGACCGCATTGCCAAGCACGACATAGGCCCGGACGACGTGGCGATCTTCGCCGACGGCGATGAGCACCAGCCCTTGGCGGACTACAACGCGACCGACATCGACGAGCGATGGCTATGACGAACATCATCCGCCCCAATTTCGGTGGCCGCGACCGCGAAGCTGAGCCAGCGATGGCGGCCGAGGCGCTCCACATCTACGGGACCGCAGCAGGCTATCTCGTGGCCCTGCTGGAGGACGCAGGCGGGCCCGAAGGGCGATGCCTCAAGGTCGTCACCGGCTCCGTCGGCGGAAACGTGTTCGAGACCGTCGCCGTGATGCCCGCCACGGACGAAGGACGCATCGATGCCGATATGGCCGCCATGGCGGTTCTGCGCGCGCTGGAAATTGTCGAGCAAGGCAGCGGGCCGGCCTCTGCCTGAGGCGCTGCGGGGACAACGGGAGCGTCTTGTCGGCCCCGCGGCTTTCTCGAAAGGGCCGTCGTCGATGCTCTATCCTACCGACCTCACTGCACCGCCTCGATCGCCTTCTGGGCATCCCGATGATCCTGCTCGGAGGCCTCGGGTGCGTCTTGTCGCGCAGGCGCGTGCGGCGCCCGGCATAGATCGACCCAAATCGGGAAATGATCGGACCCGACATCGTTCAGGCGCTGCATGTCGCTCAAGAGAAAATGCTCGCTGAAAAAGATGTGGTCGAGGGGCCAGCGTGCAAACGGATATTGCGCATGGAAGGTCGAGAACAGGCCGCGCCCCTGACGGGGATCGAGAAGGCCGCTGATGTTCTGGAACAATCGATTCGTGTGTGACCAAGCCACATCGTTGAGATCGCCGGCGACGATGGTCGAACCCTTGGTTTTCGCGACCTCTCGGGCGACCACGACGAGCTCGGCATCGCGCGGCGCGCTGCTATGGCCCGGATGGGGTGGCCGTGGGTGCAGCCCGTAGAACGTGACCGGCTCGCCGCTGGGCAGAACCACCGTTGTGCGTAACGACGGAACGTCCTCCTGCAACAGGAAGCGGATTGTCGGATCGCGCAAGGGAAGGCGGGAATAGAACAGCAGGCCGTAGGTGTTGTCCTGCGGATGTTCGACGCGATGCGGATAATGCGCGCGCAGCGGAGCCATCGCGGCGTGCCATCCCGCATCGGTTTCGAGCAGCAACACCAGATCGGGCGCCTTGGCAGCAATGAGATCGAGCGCCGCACCGTAATCGCGGTTCGATTGGAGCACGTTGAGGACGAGGAGACTGATGCGGTCGTCCGGACGACACGACTCCGCTGCCTTTGCCTGGGGCGCCGCCACGCGCGTGAACGGCAGGATGTAGCTGGCTTGCAGGGCAAGAGCTGCGACCATGGAGACGGCCAGAGTCAGAGCCGTGCCGTCCCGGGAGATCGCGAGAAGCCCGACGCTGCTGACAGCCAGCGCGACCGCGATCTGAAGCCGGGGAAAGTCCAGGCTGCGGATGATACCAAAGTTCGTCGGAATCAAGGGCAGCAACGTCGCGACAATCAGCAGTAGCGCGACAATTTTCAAGGCGATCGACAAATAATCCAAGTCTCTTCCAATCAATCGGAGCCCGCCCCACGCCGATGCAGGCCGCTATGCCGGAAGAACCACCACCTTCGTCTTCACCGGGGTTCGCGCGTAGAGGTGGATCATATCCTGACTGAGCAAGCCGACGCAGCCGCTCGTGATGCCACTTCCGATCGATTCGGGGTCGCTGCTGGCGTAGATCGTGTAGAGCGTGTAGGCGCCGCCCTGATAGAGGTGCAGAGTGCGGGCACCGAGCGGGTTGTCGAGGCCGCCCGGCATCCCACGGGCGTATTGAGCGGCTTCGGGCTGACGCCGGATCATCTCTTTAGGCGGCGTCCAAGTCGCCCATTCGGACTTGCGACCGACATATGCGTCACCGCTCCACAAGAACCCGTCGCGTCCCACATTGGCGCCGTAGCGGGTGGCGGAACCGTCGCCCTCGACGCGGTAGACATAGTAGTTGCGCGGATCGACGATGATCGTTCCAGCCGCTTCTTTGGTCTCGTAGCGAACCGTCCGGCGGTAATACTTTGGATTGACCTTGCTGATATCGACCGCCGGGATCGGGAATTTCTCGTCCGGCATCGGTCCGTAGACCTTCGCCGCATCGGCAAGCATCGTGCCGTCGGACGTCACGCAACCACCGAGCCCGAATGCGCCGAGGGTGGCAGCCGAGCCGACCAGAAACGAGCGGCGGCCAAGACGCCGTGACCGGCATCCGAGCAGAGCGGTCTCGTCCGAACCGCCAGCGTCGGCGTGCCCACCATCGATCGTCATGCTTCAGGGCTTTCCACATCCTGCGGTGCGATGGGGCAATGCATCGGCATCAATCCGGCCATCGTAAGGCTAAGCTGAGAGTGCGGCGACTCGGCCCGCCTGGCAAGTGCGGCGCGCCGTCGATCGATGGCCCCGCAACGATGCCGGCCGCTTCGCTCCGAACCGCACATGGCCGGCCCGCGGATGAATCGCTTGGCTCGATGCCCGATGACTGTCACGGGACGCCTCGCTGGCGAACCTTCACGTTGCAAGTGCTGTCAGTCCGGATGTCGCCGTGCGGAAGCTTCGCGCTAGCTGTAGACCGCGGGCCGCTTTGATGGCTGCGCGTCCTCTCATGCCTGCGAAGGACGAGAGGCTCGGGAACGGTGAGGACGCATCCTTGAACGAACAGACCATTCGAAAAGGTCAGCCGGGTGAAGATCCTCGCACCACCGCCGTCCTGATCCTCGTCGCGATACGCGAGGCCAGCGCTCATCTTGGCAAGCTGCTCCGGCTGGCGCGAACGGAAGTCCGCGGCAACCTCCGTATGCTCGCCCTGCTTGTGCTCCTGTTCGGCGGGGCGCTCCTGTTGGTGCTCGCCTCGCTGGTCCTGTTTCTGATCGCCTTGCGGGACGCATTGGCTGCGCTGATCGGCAACGACGCGCTGGCGGCGTTGATCGTGGCCATGCCGTTCGTCGCCGCCACAGCGATTCTGACGCGCCTTGGCTTCAAGTGGATGAGCCTACGCGCGCCGGTCGGCTGAGCTGTCCGCCGAAGGTGGTTTGCGGATGCCGGCATCAGGCCCAGGCGACCCGGCCGCGGAACGCAAAACCGGCGTAGAACAGGCTGACCCCGGTGAACCCGGTCTCCCGCAGCAGGGCCTCGCCTTCCTCGGGTGAAAGGATCGGCAGGCGTTCTTCGATCCCAATCCTGGCGCTCTCGGCCTGCGCGCGATCGATGCCGGACCTCCTGAAGCGCGCGCATTCGCTCCTGACGCCCGATCAAGTGGAGTGTCGGGATACAGGTGGCGCCATCGAACGGCCCTTCCGGCGCAGTGTCGATCCGTCCTTCGTGCAGGTGTGCCCGGTCCGCGAGGTTGCCGAGGGCGAGGCGTGCGAGGTCGAGCATCGCCGCAGACGGATCGACACCGACGAACGACCAACTGGGTTGGCCCTCGGCGAACACCTTGAGTTCGAGGCCGCCGCCAGCCCCGAGAACGCGCACCTGCGCGTCGTCCGGGGCGCGCTCCGCGAGGCGCAGCATCGCCATGCGCTGCAGGCCAGCCTCAAGCATCGTCTTTTTTCCAAAGCCGGCAACCACCTTTCGGGGCGATGCTCTAGCCAGGCACCATGCGCGGTGGGTTGTCCGCGTATCGGGCAATGGCTTGCGGGCCAGGGAAGGCATCCATGCCGGATGGTCTCACGCTCCCTGATCGTGCAGCGCCTTCATCATGAGGCCCGACAGAAACCCGGCACCGGCCATCGCGGTTGGCTGAGGCCGTCAGAGCCAGTTCGGAGGCGGGAGTGCCGCGCCACTTCTTCGACACGCACGACGGCGAGTTTCATCGTGACGACGAGGGGTCCGAGCAGGCGGATTATGAGGCGGCACGCAAGGAGGCGATGATCTTCCTGCCTGAAGTCGCGCGCTGGGAAATCCCGAAGGACGGCGATCACCGCCCCTTCAGCGTTTTTGTCCGCGATGAAAGCGGGACCATCGTCTACACGGGAAGGCTGACCTATTCCGACATTCGGCTCACCAATGCTGGAAAACCCTGAAATCAAGGCAATAGAGGATCGCTCTCAATCGACTCGCGGCAATGTCACCGACGAAATGGACCGTGATCCAAAATAAGGCTCGAATCTCCTCGAAAGAAATCGCATTGTAATACGGTGAATACAAATAATAATTAATTAGTTTTTTCTGGGATTTTGTGGTAATTATCTGTATCCGCCTCGACCTGCGATTTGTAATCATTCAAATGGTTGTGGGCATTTTAGTGCTTCTGTCTGGTGAGGTCATGACGCTATCGCCGCGCCTTTATAATGATATATTTCATCACCCATGCCCATCGTGCGGAGAGAAACACAAGAAGACAGGGCGCTGGTTTGCGATCGTTGCACGATATCAATGCCCAAGCTGCAATGTAGAAATAATACTGAGCTACCCTATAAAGATTGAAATTTTCAATGCCCACAGCATTCTCAAAGACAAGGGGATGATCTGACAAATTTTTGGATTATGCTCCATCGCGCGATCGTCGCAGCCGTCCAACCCGCCGCCGCACTCCGTCGTTCGACCTTGGCACTGAAAACAACCGGGACCCCAACCACCTTTATAGACCTAAATCTGCGGGGGTACTCCGAAAGTATTAGAGAATAACATCCTGATCTAAGCCGCTCTCGAAACTGTCGGGGCAAAATTCTCCGTCGGTCCTTTGAACAGGTGCTGCGGCTCATAGTTTACGGTTTACCGGCCGGCTCAGATGATGGCTGGCGCGGCGTCATGCGGTGGAAGGCAGGATCCTCATGCCGGACAAAGCAAAGCGCGCCGATCTCGCCCAAAAGGCCCTCGACGCTTACCTGCACGAACACTCCGGCATCCGACGCTGGTGCTATCCATCCACGTCGGACGATATCGGAGAGAGCGACATCATCGACCTCGTCACCGATCTGCTGCTGTTGGCAGAGGTGAAAGGTCACGATCCCTGCGCTGTCGTACGCAAGGCCGAAGTGCATCTTCAGGCCGAAGCCGATTTGCGCGGCTGAGGTGCCCCCCGACCCCGGCGCAATCCGTGGCTGGGGCCGGAACGAGACCCTGCTGTCCTTCGACACATCCACGGTGTCGGGGTCAGCGGGGCGTCGCGAGCCGCACGACCTCGACTGTGCCGCCGATGCCCGCGCCGTCGTCTCGCTGAGGTGCTTGGGGCAGAGTGCCCACCCGTTCCTGCCCTCAGGTCGCCTCCCCCGAGCCTGCCCGCCCGGGGTCGGCCTGCGGCGTCGCGTCCAGGAACAGGCAGCCGGCGTTCGCCTTGCCCCTCCAACGCCCAGGGAGATCGATGTGACACGATACGCCGTAAGCACGCTGGGCACTCTGTGCCTCATGCTGTCCGCCAACCTCGCCCATGCCGAAGGGAAGCCGCTGCCCCCACCGGCCTCTGACGGACAGCCCGTCATGGAACTGACCATGGAGAAGAAGGATCGCAAGATCGTCTGCTCGCCCGCCGAGCTCCGGTTGCCCGCGAATACGAATGCCGAGCTACGGGTCATCAACAAAGCCGACCAGCCCGTGACCCTGACCATGGACGGCCAGTTCGAGAACGGCCTCGTGCAGCATGTGGACGGTGACCAAGGCCACTCCGCGAGCGAGAAGGGCTACACCATCAAGCTGAACGGGAAAGCCACGCTCAAGTTCAGGACGATGGCGGCCGGCGAGCATCCCTACGGATGCACGGGTGTGAACAGCCAGAGCGACCCCTTCGTCGGAAAGTACATTCTCGTTCCGCCGGCCGGCTGAAGCGCAGAGGCGATCGAAGAGCCGCGGAACCGAGCCTGCCGCTGAGGTTTGGCTCGGTATCGCATCTCACCCGCAAGCGAGGAACGCCATGTCGAGCGACACCCAACAGCATCACGAACTCCTCAGCGCCGTCAAAGCGGCTCAGGGCACGCAGGACGGCTCCTTCGAAAAGGCTGTGACACGCGCTTTCGAACACGTTTTCGAGCACCTGGATCGGCTGAACTCTCACGTCTCGACTGGTGGTTCCGAGGGTGAAGAGCGGCTGCTCAAGCCCGACGAGTCTCCCACCCTTCGCTGATATGGTGAGGGATCCCGGCCCTCACGCGATGCGCAACGTGATCCATTCCCTGTGCGTCCCTGCCGCATTCTCGCGGGGGGTGTTTCGGGCATTGGCCTGAACGAACCGGGCAACCCGGCGTTGATCCTGCTCAACGACGAACAGGGATGGAAACGACCATGCAGACCAAGACAATCGCGCTTGCCGCAGCGCTGACACTGGCGCTTTCGGGGGCCGCTCTGGCTCAAACCGCTGCCGGCGGCGGAAGCGCCGAGGGCAACATGAACAACCCGGGCAGCGTGAAGAGCAATTCCGAGAAGAGCATGGAGCGCGCAACGGGATCGACGACCGGCAGCACGACCGGAACCCGCATGGCCCCGGCGGCGCCTGGTGCTGCTGGCGGCACGTCCAGCGGCAGCATGGGCACCGGTGCGGGTGGCGCGGCAAGCGGTCGCTGACCGATCCACGGCGAGATGAGCTTGGGAGGGTCGGCGTAATGCCGGCCCTCTTTCGTTGCGATCCCGCCCTCTCTTGGTCGTCTCGGAGTGGTGCTCTGCTCCCCCGCGGTCAGCCGCGACCACCCCCGCCAGAAACCGAGTCAGACCTCAAGGCGCGCGTTACGAGCTTAGAGCCGTATCCGACCTGATCACATCAGGTCGGATACGGCTCTAAGCCCTTGCTTTGACGCGCATTCTTTCGACGAACCGGTGACCACTTCGCCGGAATGCGCTCTAGCGTTTCGACTTCCTGTCCTCCGGCGTCTCCGGCTTGAAGTCCTTCGAGGGATCGGGGTTGTCCTCGGGCTTGAGCGTCGCCCCGGGCGTGCCTTTGCCGGGATGCCCCGTCTGCTCGTCGATGCTCCCGAGTGCGCCGCCTTTGTGCGTCTTGCTGGCGTCTGCACCCGGCTTCTCCGGCTTCCTCATGACGTTCTCCCGTTCGGAGCGCAGAGCGCTTCAGGCCGTAGAACGCGCAGCAGGCCCGAAGGAGCCGTCCATTCGGCATTATGATGCAGATTTGATCGGCCGGAGCCGGTGGACCGCTCGTCGGGCAATGGTGATGGAACTGAAATCACGGTCGCCGGAGAGGCCCCGCGAAGCCTCCGATCAGCGACCCGTCCGACTTCGGGACGGCTCGCGATCCCCGAGCGGCTGCCCTATTCTCATCCACCGAACAGGAGAACGTCATGCGCTACACCGTTCACTGGACCGGACCCTCGGGCCCTTCCAAGGAACCGCACGACCTCGGGGCGAGGGCCGCCGAGCGGGCCATGACCTTTGCGAGCATGGGCGCCTCGGATGTCTACGTGGAGACCAGCGAGGGACGGGTGTTCCGGGCGCCGGCGCAGATGGCCGCCTTGGTTCAGTACGCGCAGACCGCCGACGCCGAGTAGAGCCGAGGCGGACGGCGGCAATCCCCGCGGCCCGCCTCCGGAGGCGGGCCGCTCATGAGCCGACGAGCTGCCATTCGAAGACGAGCTGGCGCAGCCGCGCCTGGGCGGCGCGGCGGGCCTCGTCGAAGGTCGCGTAGCTCTGCGCGCCGTAGCGCCTTGGCTCCCCCTTCTCGACGATGGAACAGACGAAGCGGCCCGGGAGCCGCCAGCAGGGTCTCACATCGATGGAGTAGGGATGGGCATTCCGGTCAGCCATGCGGGCATGGTGCCACGCCCTGCGGCAGCGACCAAGGCGCGGCGACACCGCGCAGTGTTCACATTTGTCAGCGAGCGAATTTTTGCACCGGATGGGCGACCTCAGCTCTCGTCCTGATCCTGCGCGGGGCGCAGGGAGCGCTCGATCGTCTCCAGAACGGTCGTTGCGAGCGCCGCATCCGGATCGTCGCGGAACAGCACGTCGCGCAGCATGGCGAGGTAGCCTTCGAGGCGCTCGTCGTAGTGATCGGAATCGATCGAACGCAGCACGCTGGCCAGGAAGCCCACCGCCATCTGGTGGGCCACCTGCTTGGCGCCGAGTTCGGCGAGCCCTTCGGCGAGGTTCGTCACCGCCGCGTCGTGCCGGGCGCTGACGGCGGCGAGCGCCGTCAGTTGCTGGGTCTGGTCCATCGGGTCGGGTCCTCGGAAGCACGTCGGGAGATCAGGCGGGAAGCGGGCCGGGCGGTTGGGATCGGAGCCTACAGCTTCGCGTCGGCGAAGCGGCGGAACGCGTCCAGCGTCTCGGCGCTGACATGGTGCTCGATCCCCTCCGCGTCGCGTCGTGCCGTCTCGGCACTGACGCCCACGGCGCGCAGGAAGCGCTCGACGATGCGGTGGCGTTCCCGCGACTGCTCGGCCAAAGCCTGCCCCGCCGGGGTGAGGAACACGCCGCGATAGGGCCGCTGCTGCACGAGGCCGTCCTCGGCGAGCCGCTTGAGCATCTTGGCGACCGTCGGCTGGGCCACGCCGAGGCGGGCGGCGATATCGACCTGCCGCGCCTCGCCGCCATCGCCGATCAGGTCGGCGATCAACTCGACGTAATCCTCCACCAGTTCGAGACGGCGCGCCTCGCGGGCCTGACGGAAGCTCTCGACATGGACCTCCGCATCGACGAGCGGCGCATCCGCGCCCGCCGGGTGCACCTCGGGTGCCGGCTTCTGCCCCATCTCTCGCCCCATCTCTCGCGACGCATCCTGCATGAGGCGGCGGGCTCCTCCATTTCGGGCGCGGCCTGATTGGCCCACGCCTCATAGGGTCGTCCAGCGCCTTCACGAAACACCCGGCGCACGGACCGCGCCTCGGCAAGGGCAAGAACGGTGGCAAGCGCGACGGCGAGTGCGATCGATCCGCCCGGTGTTTCGAAGGTACCGTGCCGACCTGTTTAACCTAAGCGCCCCACGGCCGGGAACCCGGTTGGAAGCCCCTTGATCTCAGCTTCGGCGCAGCTTTATAGCTGATGCTATAAGGACGGGCTGTGTGCGGGTGCGAATGGAGCGCCCGGCTCTCCTGCGCCGGTCCGCTCCATCGGGAGCGACGGGCAGGGGCAATCGGCCCCCCGATACGAATGGAAGCGGTGATGGATCAGGTTCGGCCGGCACCGCCCGGGCAAGCCCCTGCGGAACCGAGCCTCGGCGCGCTCAATGGCAGCGTGCCGGTGCGGGCGGGCGGGTCCTGGCTGTGGCGGCTCTTCGCCTTCATCGGGCCGGGATACATGATCTCGGTCGGCTATATGGACCCGGGCAACTGGGCCACCGACATCGCCGGCGGCGCCCAGTTCGGCTACGCGCTGCTCTCCGTCATCCTGCTCTCGAACCTGATGGCAATCGTGCTGCAGGCGCTGGCGGCGCGGCTCGGCATCGCCACCGGCCTCGACCTCGCCCAAGCCTGCCGCGAGCGGACCTCCCGGCCCGTCTCCATCGCCCTGTGGCTGATCTGCGAGGCGGCGATCATCGCCTGCGACCTCGCCGAGGTGATCGGCACGGCCATCGCCCTCAAGCTCCTGTTCGGCATCCCGCTGACGCTGGGCGCGATCATCACGGCCCTCGACGTGTTCGTGGTGCTGCTGCTGCTGCGCCGGGGCTTCCGGGCGCTGGAGGCCTTCGTGATCGGCCTCCTGACGATCATCTTCGTCTGCTTCGGCCTGCAGATCGCGATGGCGGCCCCCCCGATCCAGGCCGTGCTCGGCGGCTTCGTGCCCTCACGGGAGATCGTGACCAACCCGGCCGCGCTCTACATCGCCATCGGCATCATCGGCGCGACCGTGATGCCGCATAACCTCTACCTCCACTCCTCGATCGTGCAGACGCGCGCCTATCCCCGCACCGATCAGGGCCGGCGCGAGGCCCTGCGCTTCGCCGTCACCGACTCGACGGTGGCGCTGATGCTGGCCCTGTTCGTCAACGCCGCGATCCTGATCATGGCCGCCTCCGTGTTCCACGCGGGCGGGCGCACCGATGTCGAGGAGATCGAGCAGGCCTACGAGCTGCTCTCGCCCTTGCTCGGTGTCGGCCTCGCCTCGACGCTGTTTGCCGTGGCGCTCCTGGCGTCCGGCCTCAACTCGACGGTGACCGCGACGCTGGCCGGCCAGATCGTGATGGAGGGCTTCCTGCGGCTGCGCCTGCCGCCCTTCGCCCGGCGGTTGGTGACGCGGGGCATCGCCATCGTCCCCGTGGTGATCGTCACCGCCCTCTACGGCGAGCAGGGCACGGCCCGGCTCCTCGTGCTGAGCCAGGTGGTGCTCTCGATGCAACTGCCCTTCGCGGTGATCCCGCTGGTGCGCTTCGTCTCCGACCGGCGGCTGATGGGCCCGCTCGTGATCCCCGGCTGGCTGAAGGGGCTGTCCTGGGTCATCGCCGGCATCATCGTCGTGCTGAACGTGAAGCTGTTGATCGACACCCTGATCGGTGGTTGAGTGGATATCGTTTTCTCCGAAGCCACATGATGCCGGACGCTTCCATCCTCCGAAGAATCGAGACCGCCTTCGGCCACGATCGGGGCTTTCCTCAACCAACATTCTACGCGTTTGCGAACGCCCTGCGATTCGATCTCGGAGGTGATGTGGAAGCGGTAGGGACGCGCTTCCTTCAGGCTATCGACCGGGCGAGGGCAATCGCGCGCGCTCTTTTCGCCCGTTCAGGGATGCTCACCGCCGTCGCTCCGCTTTACGGCGATTACCAGCCGAAACGGCGCGCGGAGCGCTGGCAAGGCACCCTGAAGGAACTCGGCTTCACGGCGTCGTTCGATGGATGCGAGCGGACGTGGGAGGACGATGACCCAGAACGTTTCTGCGATTGGTACATGGCTGATTTCGGCAACGATCCGGCGCTGATCGATGCCGTATTGTGGGCGAACATCGCCAGGGAACTCGGCGTCACACCGAAGGCGCGCTGGCTACCTCGCATTTTCATCGCTGATTTCGAACGCCGCCTGATCCTGTTCGCTTACGATGATCGAGGCATGGATGTCGTCGCGATGGCTCGCGAGCCGCTCCAGCCAATCTACGATCAATTCGGCGATTGGCTGCTCGACTATGACCGCGCCAGGATGGACACGCATTTCGCCGCCCGCTTTGGCTGAGCACACCGGCGCCTCGACCCGACGACATCAAGACTCGGCCGCACGCAGATGCGCCACGAAATCCTGCGCGAAGGGCGGCAGTCCCGCCAGATCCCGCAGGCAGAGCTTGAGGTCGCGCGCCGCCCAAGGATCCTCCAGCGGAACGGGCGCGATGCTCATCGTGCGCTTGGCCCGCCGCGCGGTGGTCTCCGGCACGATGCCGAGGCCGACGCCGCATTCCACGAGGCGGCAGACCGCGTCGAAGCTGCGCAACTGCACCCGCAGCCGCATCGGCCGGCCGATGCGGGAGGCCTTGGCCGCGAGGAATCGGGTCAGGGCGCTCGGCCGGTCGAGGCCGACGAGGTCGTGCTCCAGCACCTCTGCGAAGCCGAGGCTGTGGCGCCCCGCGAGCGGGTGGCCGGCGGCGACCACGACCACGAAGCGGTCGTGACGGAAGGGGAAGGTTTGGAGCGTGCCGGTATCGACGGTGCCCGCGACGATGCCGAGATCGGCGGCCCCGTCGGCCACCATGCCGACGATCTCGTCGGATGTCCGCTCCTCGATATCGACGCTGACGCCGGTATGCAGGGCGAGGTAGGCGGAGAGCGCCTCGGGCAGGAATTCGGTGAGCGCGTTGGTGTTCGACAGGACCCGGATCTGGCCGACGGCGCCGCCCGCGAACACGGAAAGATCGCCCTGCAGCCGCTCGATCTGGCCCATGATCTCGCGGGCATGCGCCAGCAGGGTGCGGCCGGCGGGCGTCACCGTCACGCCCTGGCGCCCGCGCAGCAGGAGCGCCGCGCCGAGCGACGCCTCCATCGCCCGCACCCGCGCCGAGGCGGCGGCGAGCGCGAGGTTCGCCCGCTCGGCCCCATGGGTGATGGAACCGGCCTCGACGACGTGGCGGAACAGGTTCAGATCGACGAGATCGAAGCGCATGGCAGGGTGAATTCGAAAGAGCGCTCTCTGCCCCGCATTCGCGTGGGATGGAGCTAGGCTCGGTCATGAAGCCTATCACGAGAGCGTGAGCCAGGCATCGGCCTTCGCGAACGGCGAAGGCACCTACCACGAAAGCCGAATTGCGAACGCTTCCAATTCGCGTTTGAAGCGCGCTCATGAGTGCCGCGGCGGCCAGCATCTTCGGGGGACAGGGCACGGTCGTCGCGGCCGGGGGCCTGCTCGTGCTGTGCATGGGGCTGTGGGCGACCGGGCTCGTGGCCGAGATCGTCACCGCGCTGATGTTCTTCGCGCTCGCGATGCTGCTCAAGCTCGCCCCGGCGCAGACGGTGTTTTCCGGCTTTGCCTCCTCCGCCTTCTGGCTGGTGACGAGCGGCATGGTGGTCGGGCTCGCCATGAACCGCACCGGACTGGGCGACCGGCTCGCGCGCAGGCTGGCCGCGCGGCTGCCCGCCTCCTATCCGGGGTTCATCGCCGGCCTCGTCGCCTTCTCCTTCGCGCTCGCCTTCGTGATGCCGTCCAATCTCGGGCGCATCGCCCTGATGGTGCCGGTGGTCATCGCCCTGTGCGACGCCTTCGGGCTTGAGGCCGGGCGTCCGGGCCGGACGGGAGCGCTGCTCGCCTTCGGCATCGCCACGCCGATGCTCTCGGCGGCGATCCTGCCCGCCAACGTGCCGAACCTCGTGATGGCCGGCACCGCCGACACACTGTTTGATATCCATCTCAGCTATCTCCCGTATCTCTTTCTGCACGCTCCGGTTCTCGGCCTCGTCAAGGGCGCGATTCTGGTCGCCTGCACGATCCTGATCTTTCCCGATCGCCTCGACGGGAAACGGCCCGAACTGCCGCCGCTGCCCCCGTTATCGGCCGAAGAGCGGCGCCTCTCGGTGATCCTCGCGGTGATGCTGGCGCTTTGGCTCAGCGACGGCTGGCACGGCATCCCCCCGGCCTGGATCGGGCTCGCGGCCGCGGTGATCTGCCTGTTGCCGGGCACCGGCGTCCTGTCGTCCCAGAGCTTCGGTGAGATCCCGTTGCGGACCTGCTTCTACGTCGCCGCCCTGTTCGGGCTGACGGCGGTGGTCAACGAGACCGGGCTCGGGACCGATCTCGGCCACGCGCTCCTCTCGGTCGCCCCGCTGGAGCCGGGCGCGCCCGCCAAGAATTTCGCGACCCTGACCGGCCTGTCGATCGGCTTCCTGTTCACCGCCACCGCCAACGGCGCGCCCGCCCTCTACACCGCGCTGGCGGAGGAGTTCTCGCGCGCCAGCGGCTTCGACCTGATGAGCGTGCTGATGGTGCAGGTGGTCGGCTACTCGACGCTGTTCCTGCCCTATCAGGCGCCGCCCATCATCATGACGATGGATCTCGGCCGCCTGTCTCTGGCCGACGCGACCAAACTCACGCTCGCCACGGGCGTCGCCTCGCTCATCGTCGCGATCCCGCTTGCCTATTTTTGGTTCAGGCTGACCGGGAGACTGACATGAGACAGATCCGCGCGATCGTCAGCTTGACCAATGCTGCACCGCAGCACCGGCATTGCCGGCCAGAGCCGAGCGCCCTAACCCTTCCCTGGAATTTATCCAGTCTTCGACGCGAGGATCGTGAGCCGCGATGAACCCTACCGTCAGACCTACGGTCGCCCAGCCGCTCTCGCCCCATCTCCAGATCTACCGCTGGACCTGGACCATGGCGATGTCGGTGTTCCACCGCATCACCGGCACGGCGCTCTACGGCGGCACCTTCCTCGTCGCGGTGTGGCTGGTGGCGCTCGCCTCCGGTCCGCGCGCCTACGACACGGTGGCATGGTTCTTCGGTTCGTGGGCCGGGCGCGCCATCCTGTTCGCCTATACCTGGGTGCTGCTGCACCACATGCTCGGCGGCCTCCGCCACTTCATCTGGGACGCGGGCTACGGCTTCGACCGCGACCGTCGTCTGGGGCTCGCCCGCGCCACGCTGATCGGCTCCGTCACCCTGACCATCGTGATCTGGGCGATCGCCCTGCTCGTGCGCTGAGGCTTCCCATGTCCCAGGTCGACAACCGCCAGAACACCGCGCTCTCCATGCGCACGCCGCGCGCCCGGGTGAAGGGCCTCGGCGCCTCGGGCCATGGCGCCGGCCATTTCTGGCTGCAGCGCCTGACCGGCGCCTCGAACGCGCTCTTGATGCTCGCCTTCGTCGTCATCATCGCGCTGATGGCCGGGCGGACCTATCCGCAGGCGGTCGCGCTGGTGTCGCACCCGCTGGTCGCGATCATCCTGATCCTGGCCGTGGTGTCGGTGACGATCCACATGCGTCTCGGCATGCAGACGGTGATCGAAGACTACGTCCACAGCCACGGCCTCAAGTTCGCGGCGCTCATCGCCAACACCTTCTACGCGGTCGCGGTGGCCGCCGCCTGCCTCTACGCGATCCTCCGCGTGAGCCTGGGCGGCCTCGCCTGATCGTCGTCACGGAACCAAGGATTCACGCCATGGCCTCCAACGGAACGAACGGCGGCGCGCCCGCCTACGCCATCATCGACCACACCTTCGACGTGGTGATCGTCGGCGCCGGCGGCGCGGGCCTGCGCGCCACGGTCGGCTGCTCCCAGGCCGGCCTGCGCACCGCCTGCATCACCAAGGTGTTCCCCACCCGCTCGCACACGGTGGCGGCGCAGGGCGGCATCTCCGCCTCGCTCGGCAATATGGGGCCGGACGACTGGCGCTGGCACATGTACGACACCGTGAAGGGGTCGGACTGGCTCGGCGATCAGGACGCGATCGAGTACCTCGTGAGGAACGCCCCCGCAGCGGTCTACGAGCTGGAGCACTGGGGCGTGCCGTTCTCCCGCACGGACGAGGGCAAGATCTACCAGCGCCCGTTCGGCGGCATGACCACCGATTACGGCAAGGGCACCGCGCAGCGCACCTGTGCCGCGGCCGACCGCACCGGCCACGCCATGCTCCACACGCTCTACGGGCAGGCGGTGAAGAACAAGACCCAGTTCTTCATCGAGTATTTCGCACTCGACCTGATCATGGACGAGGACGGGCGCTGCCGCGGCGTCATCGCCATCGACCAGGCGACCGGCGAGATCCACCGCTTCCGCGCCCAGCAGACCATCCTCGCCACCGGCGGCTACGGCCGCGCCTACTTCTCGGCAACCTCGGCCCATACCTGCACCGGTGACGGCAATGCCATGGTGCTGCGCGCCGGCCTGCCGCTGCAGGACATGGAGTTCGTGCAGTTCCACCCGACCGGCATCTACGGCGCCGGCTGCCTCATCACGGAAGGCGCGCGCGGCGAGGGCGGCTACCTCACCAACTCCGAGGGCGAGCGCTTCATGGAGCGCTACGCCCCCTCGGCCAAGGACCTCGCCTCCCGCGACGTGGTCTCCCGCTCGATGACCATGGAGATCCGCGACGGCCGCGGCGTGGGCAAGGATAAGGACCACATCTTCCTGCACCTCGACCATCTCGACCCGAAGATCCTGCACGAGCGCCTGCCCGGCATCTCGGAGAGCGCAAAGATCTTCGCGGGCGTAGACGTGACCAAGGAGCCGATCCCGGTTCTGCCGACGGTCCACTACAACATGGGCGGCATCCCGACCAACTTCCACGGCGAGGTGCTGACCCTCAAGAACGGCAACCCCGACACGGTGGTGCCGGGCCTGATGGCGCTCGGCGAGGCGGCCTGCGTCTCGGTGCACGGGGCCAACCGCCTCGGCTCGAACTCGCTGATCGACCTCGTGGTGTTCGGCCGCGCCGCGGGTCTGCGCTGCGCCGACATCGTCGAGCCCGATGCCCGCCAGCCGGAACTGCCAAAGGGCTCGGCCGACAAGGCGCTCACGCGCCTCGACCGCTTCCGCTATGCCGACGGCGGCACCCCGACCGCGCAGCTGCGCGACCGGATGCAGCGGACGATGCAGAACAACTGCGCCGTCTTCCGCACCGGCGAGGTGCTGGAGGAGGGCAAGGGCCTGATCCACGAGGTCTGGCGCGGCGTCTCCGACATCGCCATCACCGACCGTTCGCTCGTTTGGAACACCGACCTGCTCGAGACCCTGGAATTCGACAACCTGATCGGTCAGGCGGTCGTGACCATGGAATCGGCGGTCAACCGCAAGGAAAGCCGCGGCGCGCATGCCCGCGAGGACTTCCCCGACCGCGACGACAAGGAGTGGATGAAGCACACGCTCGCGTGGCTCGACCAATCCAAGCACGGCGTCGAGATCGATTACCGCCCGGTCCACACCTACACGATGTCGAACGACATCCAGTACATCGAGCCGAAGGCGCGGGTTTACTGATGCAGCCCGCCGCGCAGTCGGTCGAGAGGGGAGGGGCGGGGACGATGATTCCGGCCTCGCGTCGCCTCGTGCGTGCCGTCCTGTCCGCCGCGGCGGGGCTGCTGCTGATCGTATCGGCAGCGGCGCGGGGACCGGACTTCGACTTTCCGGCCGAGGTCACCGGCTTCAGTCGCGGCCCCCGCACGGATTACGAGGCCCGTGCGCCGGGACTCGGCTACTCCGTCGTCTACACGAACGGGCGCTGGAAGGCGGACATCTACGTCTACGATGCCGGTGTGGCGAACATCCCCGACGGAGCCTCCTCGCCTGTTGTCGCCGGACAGCTCGCGCAGGCGGCCGGCGACGTCAGGACCGCGGTGGCGCAGGGCATCTACCACGGCAGCGAGGATCGCGGCGCGGTGCGCCTGCCGGGGGAAGCGGGCGCCCGGCTCACCTGCCGCGCCTTCACCATCGATCACCCGGCCCTCGGCCCCACCGAGAGCCTGCTCTGCCTCACCGGTCTGCGCGGCCAATTCGTGAAGTTCCGCCTGTCCGGCCCGGCCGCGAAGCAACCTCCGAAGGCGGAGGCCGAGCGGTTCATGACCGGCTGGCTCGACCGGCAATAGGATCTTCGAAACTCGGAGCGCGCCGCAAGGCCGCCGCACCCAAAGGCACAGGGACAAGGCACAGGACATGGCCCAGTTCAATCTTCCCAAGAACTCCCAGGTCACCGAAGGCCGGACCTGGCCGGCGCCGGACGGCGCCAAGAACCTCCAGACGTTCCGGATCTACCGCTGGAACCCGGATGACGGGAAGAATCCGCGCATCGACACCTACAAGGTCGATCGCGACGATTGCGGGCCGATGGTCCTCGACGCCCTGCTCTGGATCAAGAACAAGGTCGATCCGACGCTGGTCTTCCGCCGCTCCTGCCGCGAGGGCATCTGCGGCTCCTGCGCCATGAACATCGAGGGGCAGAACGCGCTCGCCTGCACCATGGGCATCGACGAGTGCAAGACCCCCGACAACGCCCTGCCGTTCCTGACCCGCAAGGACAAGGACGGGGCGGTGCGGATCTACCCGCTGCCGCACATGCCGGTCCTGAAGGACCTCGTGCCGGATCTGACCAACTTCTACGCACAGCACGCGTCGATCGAGCCCTGGCTCCAGACCGAGACGCCCGCGCCCGAGAAGGAGTGGAAGCAGACGCCCGAGGACCGCGCCCGGCTCGACGGCCTCTACGAGTGCATCCTGTGCGCCTGCTGCACCACGAGCTGCCCGAGCTACTGGTGGAACGGCGACAAGTTCCTCGGTCCGGCCGCCCTGCTTCAGGCCTATCGCTGGCTGATCGACAGCCGCGACGAGAACACCGGCGAGCGCCTCGACGGGCTGCACGACCCGTTCCGGCTCTACCGCTGCCACACGATCATGAACTGCGCCAACACCTGCCCGAAGAACCTCAATCCGGCCAAGGCGATCGCCGAGATCAAGAAGATGATGGTCGAGCGCGAGGTCTGATCTCTTCGCCGCAGGACACCCTTCGAGACGACATTCGAGAGCCGCGCCCCACCCTGGAGCGGCTCTCGCCGTTTCGCCCCCACGGGCGGTGCTGATCGACTGAGGCAGGGCCGCCACACCAGCGCAAAAACCTGGACGTGTACGGCTTTTCCCCGGCCCGGCGTGCAGCCTGCCTTGCCGCAAGCGCATTTGGCCCTGAGGGCAAGCGCGACCGTTGCGTGTTTGGGGTGAGGGGTCTTTGATGACGCGTGGGTTCCTGTCGAAAGCCGCCTGTCTCGCGCTGGCCGCGAGCGTCGGCGCCTGCGCCTCCAATCGCTTCGAGGGGCCCCGCGAGCGTCCGCGGCCCCAGGCAGCGCTCGAACCCGCCACGCCCGCTCTGCCCGCCGGCACGGTGACGAGCGAGCCGCTCGCGCCCCCGCCGGGCGCCTCCGCCGCGCCGGGCGAGGCGCCGCCCCCGAGCGTCGCCGCGGCTCCCTCGCAGGCGATCGAGCCGCCCCCGCCCGCTCCGCCGCCGGTGGTCGCGACCGGCCGCTCCTCGGTGGTGGGCTCGTGGAACGCCACCGATGCCGCGGGAAGCTGCAAGGTGTCGCTGTCGAGCACGCCCTCGCTCGACCTCTACAAGGCCTCGGCCGCGGGTTGCGGCAACAAGGATCTCGCTAAGGTCTCGGCCTGGGATTTCCGCGACGGCGAAGTCTACCTCTACCAGCCCGGCGGCACCGTCACCGCGCGCCTGCGGCAGGCCGGCGGCGGCCTGGAGGGTGCGCTCTCGAAATCCGGCGCGCAGCTCTCGATGGCGCGATAGAGCGCTTTCCGACGAAGTGGACGCCGGTTCGGTGAAAGGAAGCGCGTTATCCGGCCTGATGCGATCCGTTCGGATACGGCTCTGAGGCGCGCTCCCCTCACGGGTTCACTCGCACGCCGAGCAGCACCGTGTGCGCCTCGTAGGTCGAGAGCGGGATGGTGCTGGCCAGCGTCGAGTAGATGTAGCTGCCGCGGAAGGCGAGCCAACGGTTGAAGCGGTAGTCGAGCCGGGCGGTGGCGGAGTAACCCCGCTCGCGGATGCGCACGCCGTCGTAGTTGGTCGACAGGTAGGCGCCACCCAGCGTGATCGAGAGGTTGCGCAGCAGGTCGTGCTGCACTTCGAGCGTAGCGGCGTCGGTGAAGGCGCCGCTGGAGCCCGGCACCGCGGTCTCGATCACCCCCGTCTGCTGGTTGAACCGCACCGTGGTCAGCGGCGAGACCGACCAGACGAGCGCCGCGTTGATGACCGGCGCGTTGATGTCCTGCAGCGTGCGGTCGATGTAGGAGCGGTGCTGCAGGCCGCCCGAGATCTCCGCCGTCAGCGTGCTGTTGAGCGCCACCGTCGCGCCCGCGGTGAAGGCGATGCCGTCGGAATCGCGGCGCAGGCCGAACTGGTCCACCGGCGTGTCGTAGACACGGGTGTCGAGGAAGGTCTCGACGAAGGGCGTGATCGCGGGCGAGATCTCGTATCCGGCGCGCAGGCGCAGGCCGTACTGGTTGGCGTCGCGGTCGCTCTGGATGATCGTGGTGCCGTTGCCGAGCTGCGCATCCTCGAAGACCGAGCGGTCGATCGAGCCGCGCAGCGAGAGCTGCAGCCGGTTGAAATTCTCCTGCACGCCCGCGGTCGCGCCGTAGGTGGCGAAGAGCGGCCGGGTCGTCGCCCCCCCGCCCGCGCCGAGATCCGGGCTGCCGATGCGCTGGCTGTCGAGCAGGAAGCGGGTCTCCAGATCGATCCGGGTGTCGCGGTCGACGTCGATGCGCATCCGGGCGGTGCCCACGGCGTTCGGGCGGCTCGCCTCGGGGTTCTGCGGATATTCGAGGTAGCTGCCGCGCATCTCGGCGGTGAGTTCGCTCGCCGACCACGCGCTGCGCAGCGCCAGCTCCGCCTCGCTGCGCAGCGTCAGGGACGGCCGCAGGCGGGTGCCGCCGATCTGGTCCGGGTTCGAATCGTAGCCGACGCTCTGGGTGAAGGCCGGCAGCAGCGTGAAGGTGCCGAGCCGGATGCCGAGCGGTGCGTAGGCGGTGTCGGCGGGGATCGGCTGGCGGAGCGCCGTGCCGAGCAGCAGCCCGGTGGCGTTGGGCAGGCCGAGCCCGAGGATCGGCGCCGGCAGCGGCACGCCGGAGACGGGCGTCTGGATCACCGGGGTGAGGCGCAGATCCGTGATCGTCTGCTGCGTGCGCGTCTGGGTGATCTGGCGGGTCGCCGAGCCGAGCCGGCGCGGGGGCGCCGCGCGCAGGCGCAAGATCGAGGGCCGGGCGGGGGTGCCCCGCGTCGCGGCGGAGCCGGGCAGGCTCGTCGCGCTGCGGAAGCGCGGCAGGCGCGCCACACTCGGCTCCTCGCTCTCCTCGGAGGAGGGGACCGGATTCGGGCTCGTGCCGCTGCCGAGGGGGGCGGGGGCGGAGAAGGCGCCGGAGCCGCGTAGCGCCGTCGGCGCGTCGAAGGCGGAGCGGCGCGGGCGGCCCGCGGTCGTCGGCTCGGAGGCGGTGCGCGAGAGCGCGTTCGACGCCGTGCTCCGGGCGGGCTCCGCCGGCGACGGGTTGGGCGTCTCCTGCGCCAGCGCGGGGCCCCCGAGCAGGGCGGGGAGCAGCGCCAGAGCGAGCGCCCCGCGGCGCCCCCCTCGCTTGTCCCCGTTCGGCCGCTCGCGTGACACCGGCAGCGCTCTTTCCCAGAAGATGGGCCCTGGATACGGCCGGCGGCCCGTGGACGGGGCGGCGTTCCGTGTCCGGCCGGCGCCCCATGGTTAACGGAGCTACACCGGGCATGGTTAACGCACCGTTGCGGGGCGCCCGCTCGCCCTGTCCCGCCGTGAGCAGGCGCCGCACAGCCCCCATGCGGCCACAGTCGCGGGTGAAGAGGGCGGATCAGGAATCGCGAGGGCCCGGCGCCGGGCTTAAGAGAGCCTCACGAAACTCCCGATCTCTGGCCGTTCCTTCTCTGGCGATGACGGCGCAGCGGGCGTTTTGTGAGAGACACGAAGACGGAAACGACAGCTTCATGGCCCTGGCACAGCGGATCGAGGACCGGAACCGGACGGATGGGGCGGCGCGGGCGCCCGCCATCGCCTCGGCCCTGCGCACCATCGAGACCGAGCGCGAGGGCCTGGCCTGCCTGATGGCCGCGATCGATAACGGCCTCGGCGAGCCCTTCGCCCAGGCCGTCGAGCGGATCGGCGCGGCGCGCGGCCGGGTGATCTGCACCGGCATGGGCAAGTCCGGCCACGTCGCCCGCAAGATCGCGGCGACCTTCGCCTCCACCGGCACGCCGTCGCTCTACGTCCACCCGGCCGAGGCGAGCCACGGCGATCTCGGCATGATCCAGCCCGACGACGTGGTGCTGGCGCTCTCCTGGTCGGGCGAGACCACGGAGCTGGCCGACATCATCGGCTACACCCGGCGCTACCGCGTCGGCCTCGTGGCGATCACCGCCAACGCCGCCTCGACGCTGGGGCGCGAGGCCGATACCTGCCTCGCGCTCCCGAAGGCCAAGGAGGCCTGCCCGAACGGGCTGGCGCCGACCACCTCGACGGCGATGCAGCTCGCGCTCGGCGACGCGCTTGCCGTGGCGTTGCTGGAGGCGCGCGGCTTCTCCGCCCGCGACTTCTCCGTGTTCCATCCCGGCGGCCGGCTCGGCGCCTCGCTGCGGCAGGTGCGCGAGGTCATGCATGGCGGGGCGCATCTGCCCGTGGTGACCCTCGGCACCGCGATGCGGGCCGCCGTGGCCGAGATCGACGCCAAGGGGTTCGGCTCGGTCCTCGTGGTCGATGCGGCGGGCGCGCTCGCCGGCATCCTCACCGACGGCGACGTGCGCCGCGCCGTCTTCTCCCGCGAGGGGCTGGACCGCCTGCCGGTCGAGGCGGTGATGACGAAGAACCCCCGCACGATCACGCCCGAGACCCTGCTCGCCAAGGCGCTGCAGATCCAGGAGGCGATGAAGATCACCGCGCTCGTGGTGGTGGACCAGGGCCGCCCCGTCGGCCTCGTGCACTACCACGACCTGCTGCGCACCGGCGTCGCCTGAGGCGGACGCTCCCGCCCGGCAGGGGCGGGGGCAGGGGCGCGGCGGCGCTCAGGCCGCGCGCACGGTGGCGAGG
Source organism: Methylorubrum sp. Q1 (assembly GCF_004683995.1). NCBI lineage: Bacteria > Pseudomonadati > Pseudomonadota > Alphaproteobacteria > Hyphomicrobiales > Methylobacteriaceae > Methylorubrum > Methylorubrum sp. Q1. The sequence goes on from NZ_SRHQ01000021.1 coordinate 28,093, forward strand.
AAGCGGCTCATCTCCGCCGTGAGATGCTCGGACTGGCGCGAGAGCTCCGAGGCCGAGACCAGAACCTGGCTCGCCGCGGCCCCGGTCTCCTCCGAGGCCTGCGCCACGCCCGAGATGTTGCTCGTCACCTCGCCCGCGCCGCTGGCCGCCTGGGCCACGTTGCGCACGATCTCCCGGGTCGCCAGCCCCTGCTGCTGCACCGAGACCGCGAGGTGGGCCGCCGTCGTGTCGATCTCGCGGATGCGGCCGGAGATCGCGTCGATCGCCGCGACGGCCTGATCGGTCACGCCCTGGATCTCGCTGATCTGCCCGGCGATCTGCTCGGTGACCCGCGCCGTCTGGTTGGCGAGTTCCTTCACTTCCGCCGCGACGACGGCGAAGCCCCGCCCCGCATCCCCGGCGCGCGCCGCCTCGATGGTGGCGTTGAGGGCGAGCAGGTTGGTCTGCCCGGCGATGCTCGAGATCAGCCCGAGCATGTCGCCGATCCGGCCCGAGGTGGCGCGCATCGCCTGCACAAGGCGGGCGGTCTGGTTGGCCTCGCCGACGGCGCCCTGGGCCAGTTCGGCCGAGCCGCGCACCTGGCGGCCGATCTCCTCGACGGAGGTGCCGAGTTCTTCCGCCGCGGCGGCGACCGCATCGACGTTGGAGGCGGCCTCCTCGGCCGCGGCGGCCACGGCGATGGACTGGCCGGCGGTGTGGGACGCGCTCGACGTCATCTGCTGGGCGGTCGCCTGAAGCTCGGTCGCCGAGGACGAGACCGCGCCGACGATACCGCCGACGGCGGCCTCGAAGCGGTCGGCGAGCTGCAGCATGCCGGCGCGGCGCTGTTCCTCGGCCGAGGCGCGGGCGAAGGCGGCCTCCTCCTCGAGCCGGCGGGTCCGGATCAGGTTGTCGCGCGAGACCTCGACGGCGCGGGCGATCGCGCCGATCTCGTTGGTGCGCGCCAGATGCGGAACCCCGCCCTCCACGTCGCCGCCGGCGAGGGCGCGCATGCGCCCGATCAGGCCGTCGATCGGGCGCGTCACGCCGAGGAGCACGTAGAGGACGCCGACGACGCTGAGGACGAGCGCGAAGGCGCACAGCCCGGCATTCAGCCAGAGGGCGTGTCCGTAGGTCTCGTCCGCCGCGGCCCGCACGTCGTCCGCCCCCTTGGTGTTGAGGGCGCTGTCCTGGTCGAGCAGGTCCAGGGCGCTCTCGTAGGGCTTGCGCGAGGTCTGGAACAGCGCGCTCAGCCCCGCCTGGTCCTTGTCCCGCGCGGCGGCGATGAGCTTGGCGCGGAAGCCGAGATACTCGGCCCAGTGCCGCCGATACCCGTCCCACAGCGCGCGCTCTTCCGGGCTCGCGATCAGCGGCTCGTAGCGCTTGACGACCGCCTCGGCGTCCTGAAGCCGGCGCTCGGAGATCGGGACCAGCGTCTCGGTCGGCTCGACGGCGGTCACGAAGCGGGCATCGACGAGCCGCAGGCGCGTGATCCGGTACTTCAGCTCGCCGAGTTCGCGGACGCTGGGCAGCCAGTTGCTCGAGAGATCGACGACGTTGGCGTTCACCGCGCGCAGCTGCATCGCCCCCACGATCCCCTGCGCGAGGATGGCGAGCGCAAGGAGTCCAATCACACCCCTCAGCGCGTACGATACCTTCAGATTCATCGCCCGTCGTGCCCCCAACCGGATCGGTCCGGTGAGGCATGATGACTTTCCCGAACTAAATATGGATTAAATTCGAAGTCGCCGGCGCAGCCCTCAGTTTCAGCGGGCCGGGCAAAACACGCAATAGAACGCAGGGCCCCGCGCGCCGAACGCCCCTCGGCCCCGCACGGGCGCCCGCCCAAGCACGAGAGCCCCGGCGGCGCGGGCGGCGCCCCAGGGACGGCTGGCCGATCGGCCGGCGGGTACGCATCGAGCACAAACCCCGAGGGGGACGCGGGACGCCGCGAAACCTCCGGATGGTTATGTAAGACTTTGCCGGTCTCCCGGCGTCCCGCGGAGGGGCCGCTTCCTTATCACGAGAAGCCGTCCCTCCGTTTTGGCGTCACGGTCTCTCCACCGGCATCGACCCCGGATCTAGGCGCTGTGGGACCCTCGGCCCGCCTCCCCGCGAGGGGAGAGGGAACCTCGGCAGACGGCTATGGGCGGACTCGTCCGCACCGGACCTCGTATTGGGCCCGGCTCCGGTTGTTCCTGGGCGCCGACCCGAGACCGGCCTATGGCCCCATCCCGAGTTGGCGTTGTGTCGCGCACAGCGCCCGAGGCGATGGCGACCGGGCCACCGACGCGGGAACCGCCCCACCTCCCAACGAGCCTCGCCGGCCGGTCACCGGAAAAGCTCCCCCGGTTGGTCCGGGAGGCGAGTGGGGGAGGTTGTAGGATTTTTAGTCCAATGTGTCAAGGAATTTTATCTTATTTACCGGTGTGTCCCACGTCGAACCTTGCAGCTACGAAATCCCATTATCGGTAAAGGACTTCTGCAACAAACGGGTCCATATACTTGCTTGACCCACGCAGTCTGGGGGCTTGAGGTTTTCTCATTGCAGGGGACCGCCCTTGCGGTCCTACCGCCTTCACAAGAATTCAATCGAGTCGGTGCGGGCGATCCTCACGCGGCAAATCATCGGCATCCACCATTGGGTGGCGCCGAAGAACCTAAGCCGGTAAGCTACGGGGATGACTTAGCGTTTCAACTACCGCTGGCTCACCGTGACGGATCGCATGAATGCGGTCTCCCCCGGCATGGAGGGGCGGCTGCGATACAGGGCACTCATCGCGGGACCGACGAGGACCACAAGACGGTGAACCCGTTCGGGCTCGACATGCCTTTGGGAGGCGCTGGAACGCTTCCTTGCGATGCGTCCACAAGAGGTTGTGGATAGCGTCGATCATGCTAAACAAAAATGGCCGCCGGAGGATGGTGCCCCCCGACGGCCAGCACGTAGCCAACGTGATGAGTCTGCCTTAGGCCGCAATCGCAAGCCTAAGTCGGACGGCTAAAAGCAGCTGCTTACCAGCAGCACCGCCAATGCGCACACACGTGCTCCACCCGGCCGTTCCGGATGCGCGTGTACGCATTGACCCGATGACACGCTCTCGCGGCCATGGGCGTCTCCTATGCGGAGACATCCTTGTAGCCGAGGACGAAGTGCGCTAACTTCTAAACATGCGAAGCGCACACTTCGCCTCCCCGCCCCGAGGATGTGACCCAACGGGCGGGACCCAAATTTCGACCCGGTTGGCCCCTGCCAGGGCTTGCCGGGTCGAAACGCGTTTGGGCGTCCACAAATCATATAGAGCAGATCGCAGTTCATTACACAAGGCGCCATGGCGCCATTCGTGGGAGCGTGCTACTTTCGTTCTGCCCCAACCGTGGGAGGACGATGTGAGCGCCCAGTTCGTTGCTGCGCTAGAGGCGGAAATGGCTGCCCTCCGAGAGCAACTCAGCCAGGATATGCGGTTCGTACGGCTTCGAGAAATCGAGCGCCTACGGGAGTTGTATCGCGAGCGTGGGGATGATGCTTCACACGGCAATGCGCCAAACGTGGCGAGAAATGCCGATGCCCCTCGTCCTGCTTCAAAGCCACCGTTGCGCAAAGCGTCGCCAGAGCGGTTACAGGCCATCGGAGCCGCACGCATGCTTGTTGCGAACCGTGTTGGGCCAGTCCCCACGGCAGAGATTTATGATCACATTGCCGAACTTGGTATCCCGATCCGGGGCGAAAACCCCGTGAACAATCTGAGCGCAATGCTGTCGAGTTCCGGCATCTTCAAAGCGAATGGCCGGGCCGGCTGGACCATCCGTAACGAGGATGACGGCGCAGACGACGAGGGCCAAAGCCCTGACGATGTGCGAGACGCGCGGATTATGCGCGACGCTGACGATGAGCACGAGGACATCCTCGGATCATTGCCACCGCCACCGCCCCCTCCGGATGACGACGACTATGAGGAGGCTCCACAGCCTCAACCGCCGCCTCCGTGGCGTTCAAAAAGTCCGTACGGTTAAATCTAGTCCGGCCTAGCGCCGGACTTCTTTTTTGGAGCCGGCCCGCAGGAGGTCAAATGTGCTCAGGATCGAGCCCCGCCTTCCGTAACCGCGGAGCTATCTTGATCATCTTTGTATATTCAGTTGAATACGACGCCGGAAGAGAGAGAAGATCGCAGAACTCTTTGCCGCTCACGCCGTCCAGATGATCAGCGTACTTTATTATCTGCAAATGTAGCTCGGCGGTATAGGCGTTTCTGGGCGAGGTATCGATTGCCTTCTTGATTTTGTCGAACATCTCTGCGTCGGCCATCATCGTGCTCCCTCGTACGGTGCGTCGTGCCTACCCCTTCATCCCACATCGTGCAACGTGCTTTCTGATTTTTGCTTCGTGCTCGTGCCGGGTCAGTGAAGCATGCGGATAGGTAAGGCCCTAAGGAATAGATGCAGTTCATAAAATATAACTAGGTAATTTACTTTACGTGTTTAATATAAATTTTTATATTTGATTATTACTTCCAATTTCAATACGACGTGATGCTCTAAAACACCGTCACCACCCCCACTCCAATCACCATCAACACCGCCCCGGCAACGCGCCAAACGTTCGCCGGGTGCACTTGAAACCCGATCCAGCCAAAGTGGTCGAGCACGCCCACGGTGACGATGATGCCCAAAAAACGCGCCGCGCCGATAGCGGGGGAAGCGTAGAGTTGGGCCAGGATCAGCAGAACACGCAAAAAACCGCCGAGCCACGCCCACCACGGCACCGGCCCGAGCGGCGGGCCGGTGGGGCGTTCGCGTTTGCCCAGGGCGAGGCCGCCCGCGAGCCCGGCGGCGGTGCCGACCGGCGGGGTCAGGAGGGCCGCCGTCACCGGCAGGCCGAGCGCCTTGGACGGCGTCGTGGTCTGTCCCGGCTGGATCGCGTTGGCGAGACCGGCGCGGATCGTGAGAGCGTCGCGTGACCCCATCGCCCGACATCCGGGACGCGGACCGCCCCGTTGCGCGGGTGCGACACCGGGAGCGCCCCGCAAGCCGGGGCGTCGGGGCCGGCGCGGCGAGCTTTGGTTCGGGGCCTGCGCGCGGATCGACCCGGCCGGCCGCGCGAACGGCGCCTCGGGCCGCCCGTCCCCGCCGGCCTCCGTCCGGGGCGCGGGGCCGTGACCCCGCCCGCGGGCGCGCGCCCGAACCGCGGCGATGGCCCCTCGACAAAGCGTCGCCGCGGGAAGAAGGGTGGGGCAGGGGGCCGATGCCGTCGGGGCGCAGACGGCGCTCGGGATCGGCGCGGGGGGCGAGGGCGGATGAGCGAAGCCATCACCATCGAGGATGTTTCGGGGGGCGTGCGCCTGATCCGCTGGAACCGCCCGGCCAAGAAGAACGCGCTGACCGGGGCGATGTACGACGCCGCCACGGCGGCGCTGACGGGCGCCGACGACGACTCCCAAAACATCGGGGCGGTGGTGTTTGCCGGGGGGCCCGGCGCCTTCACCGCCGGCAACGATCTGGCCGATTTCTTCGCCGCCGGCACGGCGCCGCGCGCGTCGTTTTCCGAGATGCCGGCGCTGCGCTTCATCCGGCAGCTCGCCCGCACCCGCACGCCGATGGTCGCGGCGGTGGACGGGCTCGCCATCGGCGTCGGCACGACGCTGACGCTGCATTGCGACCTCGTCTATGTCGGGCCGCAGGCGCGCTTCCGCATGCCGTTCGTGGAACTCGGCGTGGTGCCGGAGGCCGCCGCCAGCCACCTGCTGCCGCGGCGGATCGGGCTCGCCCGCGCCTCGGCGCTGCTGCTGCTCGGCGAGCCGTTCGACGGCGCGGCGGCGGTCGCGCTCGGGCTCGCCAACGCCGAACTGCCCTCCGAGGCGCTGGAGGCGCACGCGCTGGCCCAAGCCGCGCGGCTGGCCACCCTGCCGCGCCGGGCGGTGCAGGCGACCCGCGCGCTGATGCGCGGCGACGCGGCGGCGGTCGAGGCGGCGATCGAGGCCGAGGCACAGGCCTTCGAGGCGGGCCTGCGCGATCCGGAGACGCAAGGTCGGCTCGCCCGCTTCCTCGCCGGCAAGGCATGAGCGTGCCGCCGGATCTGCGGGGAAAGGTCTGCCTCGTGGCCGGGGCCTCGCGCGGGGTCGGGCGCGGGCTCGCCCGCGGGTTGGGGGAGGCGGGGGCGACGGTGATCGTCACCGCGCGCTCCTCCGAGACCGGGCGGCGCACCGAGACGCGGGCCGAGGCGATCGAGGACACCGCCCGCGCCGTCGATGCGGCGGGCGGCGAGGGGCACCATTACCTGTGCGACCACACAAGCGAGCGGGCGGTGGACGAACTCGTGCACTGGTGCTTGCGCCGGTTCGGGCGGATCGATGTCGCGGCCTCCAGCGTCTGGGGCGGCAACGAGGGCTATGACGGCGAGCGCTACCCCGACGGCGCCGCCTGGGGCACGCCGTTCTGGCGCCGCTCGGCCGAGCCGTTCTCGCAGTTCCTCGGCACGGGGCCCTATCCGGGATTGCTGCTGGCGCGCGCCGTGGCGCCCGCCATGGTCGCCGCGCGCGCCGGCCTGATCGCCTTCGTCTCCTTCGGCACCGAGGAGGGGTTTTTGGGCGATTTCTACTACGACCTCGCCAAGGCGGCGACGAACCGGCTCGCCTTCGCCTGCGCCGCCGAACTGCGCCCCCACGGCGTCTGCGCGCTCAGCCTGTCGCCGGGCTTCGTCGCCACCGAGCGGGTGCGCGATCTCGGGCAGGAGGCGCTGGCCACCGAGAGCCCGCTCTATGCCGGCCGGGCGCTCGCGGCGCTCGCCGCCGACCCCTCCGTGCTGGACCGGGCGGGGCGGACGGTCCATGTCGGGGATCTCGCCCGCGCCTACGGCTTCACCGACGCCGACGGCCGCCAGCCGGAGCGCTTCCGGATCGCAGAGGAGATGCCATGAGCCTGGCCGGGAAAACGCTGTTCATCACCGGCGCCTCGCGCGGCATCGGCCTCGCCATCGGCCTGCGCGCCGCCCGCGACGGCGCCAACGTCGCGATCGCGGCCAAGACCGCCGAGGCGCATCCGAAGCTCGAAGGCACGATCTTCACGGCGGCCGAAGCCATCGAGCAGGCCGGGGGCCGGGCGCTGCCGCTCACCGTCGATGTCCGTGACGAGGAGGCGGTGAAGACGGCGCTGAATGAAACCGCACAACAATTCGGCGGGATCGACATCGTGGTCAACAACGCGAGCGCGATCTCGCTGTCGAACACGCCCAAGACCGAGATGAAGCGCTTCGACCTGATGCATCAGATCAATACGCGCGGCACCTACATGGTCAGCAAATACGCGATTCCGCATCTGGAGCGGGCGGAGAACCCGCACATCCTGATGCTCTCGCCGCCGCTCGACATGGCGGAGAAATGGTTCGCGCCGCATCTGGCCTACTCGATGGCCAAGTTCGGCATGTCGCTCTGCGTGCTCGGGCTCGCCGGGGAACTCCGGGGCCGGGGCATCGCCGTCAACGCCCTGTGGCCGCGCACCACCATCGCCACGGCGGCGATCCAGAACCTGCTCGGCGGCGACGCGCTGATGCAGGCGAGCCGCCGGCCCGAGATCGTGGCGGATGCCGCGCACGCCGTGTTCCTGCGGGAGGCCAAGAGCTTCACCGGGCATTTCCTCATCGACGACACGGTTCTCGCCGAGGAAGGCGTCACGGACTTTTCAAAATACCGCGTCACAGCAGGCGTTCCGCTTGCGCCGGACTTCTTCGTGCCGGACACAAGCGTCGCCCCGCCCGGGGCCCTCGACTGAAGCCTCATCCCACAGGTCACATCCGTTGATCTTCACCCACAAGCCCGTCGCGGGCGGCTCCCAGACGGTGCTGGAACGCCGCTACCTCGAATTGCAGGAGCCGATCTCCGAGGACACGGTCTGGCTCGACCTCGTGCGCCCGACGCGGGAGGAGGAGGTGAAGGTCGAATCCTTCCTCGGCATCACCGTGCCGAGCCGCGAGGAAATGAAAGACATCGAGCCCTCCGAACTGCTCTACGTCGAGGCCGGCGCCCGCTACATGACGGGCCGCGTGCTCTCCCGCGTCAGCGATTCCGAGGAGCCGGGCCTGGCCGGCATCACCTTCATCCTGCGCGACAGCCGGCTCATCACCGTGCGCTACGAGGAGCCGCAGGCGTTCCGGATGTACACCCAGCGCGCCGGAAGGGCGACGGGCAACGGGCCGTCGCGCTCGGTCTCGGGCGAGTCGATCCTGGCCGGGCTGATCGAGGCGGTGATCGACCGCGCGGCCGACGTGCTCCAGCTCCAGGGCGAGCGCATCGACCGCCTCTCGCGAAAAATCTTCGAGGACAAGGGCGACCCGTCCTCGCGCAACAACGCGCTGCAGGACACGTTGCGCTCGCTCGGGCGCTACGGCGACCTGATCTCGAAGCAGCGCGAGAGCCTCGTCTCGATGGAGCGCATCCTGCTCTCGCTCTCGGCCACCTACCGCACGGCCAAGGCCCCGCGCGAGCTGCGCGAGGACGTGCGCTCGACCCTGCGCGACCTGCAATCGCTCGAAGAGCACGCGACCTTCATCTCGGCCAAGATCCAGTTTCTGCTCGACGCGACGCTCGGCCTCGTGAACCTGGAGCAGAACAACATCATCAAGCTGTTCTCGGTCATGGCGGTGGTGTTCATGCCGCCCACCCTGATCGCCTCGATCTACGGCATGAACTTCAAGACCATGCCGGAGCTCGACTGGCATTTCGGCTATCCCGCCGCCGTCGGCATGATGGTGGTGGCCGCCGTGCTGCCTTACGTGTTCTTCCGCTGGAAGAAGTGGCTGTAGCCCGCGCCGAACCCTGTGCCGGGGGCGGGTGATCCGGCCTCCGGGCCGATCCCGGAAACCCCGCCGCCACCGGCCGAGGTTCCCGGAATTTTACAGCCTCCCCCCAAGATAATTTTCGGACCCTGTCGCCTGAATTCACGTTCTTAAGGTGTCGACCGACGGTGAGATCACTCCCCCGGCCCCCTTCGTTCAGCAATCAGGAGACGAACTCCCATGGCCACCAAGCAGAAGACCTTGCACGATGCGTTCTACGAGACGTTGAAGGATGTCTATTACGCGGAAAAGCAATCGGTGCGTGCGCTGAAGAAGGCGACCAAGGCGGCCGAACATGACGAACTCCGCCAAGCGTTCGAGACCCATGCCGAGGAGAGCGCCAACCAGGTGGAGCGCCTGCAGCAGGTGTTCGAGATCATCGGCAAGCCGGCCCGCGCCAAGACCTGCGAGGCGATGCAGGGCCTGACCTCCGAGATGGAGGAGGATCTGGAGGATTTCGAGGACAGCCCGGCCGCCGATGCGGTGCTGGCGGCCTGCGCGCAGGCGGTCGAGCATTACGAGATCGCCCGCTACGGCACGCTCAAGACCTGGGCGACCCAACTCGGCTACGCGGACGCCGCCAAGCTGCTCGACGAGACCCTTCAGGAAGAGAAGAAGACCGACGAACTGCTCTCGCAGATTGCCGAGCGGATCAACACCGAGGGTTCCGAGGAAGACGCAGAGAACGGCGAGACGAAGGGCAAGGGACGCCGCAAGAGCGCCTGACGCTTAGCGCCACGGTCCATGCAAAGGGAAGGGCGCCGCAAGGCGCCCTTTCGCCGTGGATGAGGTCCGAGAACCGGACAACCCGCACCCGGCCGGCGACGCCGCGCCAGGGCCGGAACGGTAAGGGGCGCCGAACGGCGCCCCCTTCGTGCATCAATACCGATAATTTCGGCTCGGATAGGCCTGCCCGCCGCCATAACCCGCCCCGCGGGGCTGGACTCGGGAGCCGTAATCGACCTCCCGCCGCGCCCGCCGGTTCGCCAGAGCGCGCCCTGCCAGACAGCCGGCCACGGCACCGACCACGCCGCGCTCGGCCAGATAGTGCCCGGCGACACCGCCGATGATCGCGCCCTTGATGCAGCCCTTGGCTTGCGCGGTCCCGGCGCCGAGCCCCGTCATGACCGTCAGCGCCAACGCCGTCGCGAGAATTCGCATGCTGTTCCTCCCAGGTGGTGGCGGGAGAAACGACGGCGGCGCGATTGGCGTTCCTTGCGCGCGCCTCGCCGGTCTCAGCGATGGCCGGGAACGAGCGTTCCCGCAAAGGCGCGGCGCAGTTTGTGACGTGTCTCTCCCGGCCGAACAATGCCGTAGGACCGAGTGCTCAAGTGGCCTGGAGGCTGAGCTTGTGCTCGCACATCGGCACCGGGCGAAGAGGACCCACCGGGTTCGACCCATTGCAAGCCGTGGGAATGTCCGCACGACGACCTCTGCGACCAGGCCCCGTTTCAAAATCAGGTTGGATGCGATATCGTTTTGCCTGCGCACCCGGCGGAACGGCCCGTCCCGCATCAATGGAGCTAGTCCACTCATGTTGGACGAATACGGATTTTTCCGTGGTGCTGAACTGGACGAAGGCGCGTTGCCCGCTCTGTATCACTTCGTCTACTGCAGCCGCGCCGCCGACGGCGTCGATGACGCGGAGGTCGGCCGTATTGTCGAGTCGGCCCAGCGCCACAATCTCGCGCGCGGCATCACCGGAGTTTTGGTTTTCGGCAGCGGCATCTTCTTCCAGTGGATTGAGGGGCCGGCCGCCGAGATGCAAAATCTTATCGCGAGCCTGCATGGTGATTCACGCCATCACGATATCGTAGCGCTGAGCCAGAGCGAGGAAGAGCGGGAGCGTCTCTATCCGAACTGGGACATGGAGAAGGTCGAAGCCGAGGATATCCGCCTCGTACTACAGGACGCACTCGAGAGCACTGAAGACAAGGACAATATTGCGGCACTGACGCGGATTCTCCAGCAGCTCGACTCCGGCCCTCTCAATTCACTTGGGCGAGGATAGAGTGTCGTCCTGGATATGGGATCCAGGACGACACTCTATCCTCTTATTTTTGCATCATCCTTTTCCGAAATCCGGCAACCATCTTTCGGGATGATGCTCGAGAGCCGTATCCGACCCCATTGCATCAGGCCGGCGTCTCTCGGTCATTGTTTTGGCGCGCATTCCGACGAACCGGTCGCCACTTCGTCGGAATGCGCGCCAAAACAGCACCTAGCAGCCTCCAGCCAACGGATTACTTACATCGTGCCCACGATGATAATGAGTGCGAACGGAACGAAGAAAAATAATCCTATCTCTGGCCTGCCGTACGGAACAGTCATAATCCAAAACCAGAACTTTCCGTGAGCTCCTTTACATTCCTCCGGAGAGGCGCTCTGATGTGCTCAAGAGGTGCACGGCATCGATCGACAAGCGCCCCCTGCAAAGGAAGAGAGTTCTGGGGAGCGGACCATGTCAAACCTCGCTTCGTCCACCGCGGCGTGGACTGACCCGTCGGCACGTCAAGCCGGTTGGGCCTCAGAGGTTCGGCTTGCCTATGCAAGCAAACGCACGGCCGAGGAGAGCCGCCAGCGCGCGCTCGCTCTCAGCCGCCTTGTCGAAACAGACATCATCCCTCGTTTGAAGCTGCTTCACCCGCAGCTTGCGCCCGCGGCGAGCGTTCCGCTTGCCAAACCTGATGCGCAGCAGGTCGAAGCCTTCACGCAGCTCCTCCTCGATTCGAACCTCTCTGCGGCGTCGGACGCCGTCAGAAATCATTTAGCCAAAGGCTACTCTGCCGAGAGTATGTTCCTTGAACTTCTAGCGCCTGCCGCTGCTTTGCTCGGACGCTTATGGGACGAAGATCTCTGCGATTTCATTGAGGTGACTGTGGGCGTCGCTCGCCTTCAGCTCCTCCTCTCGCAATACAGACCTGAACCAAGGGTTTCATTCCACGACGAGCACCGCTCTGCCCTTTTGATGGGAGCGCCCGGCGAACAGCATACGTTTGGCGTCGCCCTCGTCGAACAGTTCCTGCAAGTCGCTGGATGGCAGGTCGTGAGTGGCTTGGCGTCCAGCCCTAGCGAGATCTCAAACCTCGTGAGTTCCACGTGGTTCGATGTCGTCGGACTAACACTCAGCTGCGAGACGCGCCTCGATCGGCTGACGGCCTCGATCCAGTCGATCCGTGAGGTCTCACGGAACCGTTCTGTCGGCATTATGGTGGGCGGCCCCGTCTTCCTCGACAAACCCGAACTCGTCGAGCGTGTCGGAGCGGACGCATCGGCTGTCGATGCGCCGACGGCTGTCCTGCTGGCTCAGAGACTTCTCGACATCAATCTCGAAAGCAGGCTCCAGCCTGATACCAAGGCCACATCCTACGCGTGAGTCCAAGATTTCAGACCTAGAGCCGTATCCGACCTGATTTCATCAGGCCCGCGCCTCTAGAGCATCGTCCCGAATGGTGGTCACCGGTTCGTCGGAAAGCGCTCTAACTCGATGTGAGGCTGATGCAATGAATCTCGTGCAGCTCATCTATGCGTCCCGTCCCTTCGGGTTTGATCAATCTGCCCTGGATAACATCCTCACTCAATCGCAGCGCTGCAATACACGAGACGGACTGACAGGCGCTCTGATTTGTCGTGGAGACATCTACCTGCAACTTCTGGAGGGCAAGGCAGACGTTATCGATGCGACGTATGCGCGGATCGTCAGAGATGACCGTCATCTTGAGATCCATCGCTTATCCTATGCAGCTGCAACCGAGCGTCTTTTTCCGGCCTGGGCCATGCGTAGCGATCCCGCACGCTCTTGGATGTGGTCCCGGACTGAAGTCGCCAATGGGGCAGCAACTCAGGCATCCCCGGAACACGTGCTTGGGATTTTTCAACGGCTGGCGGCCGAGCCGGATGAACAACCTCAGCTCACAATCATGTAATTTGCGATTGGACGGCTTGTATCAATAATCTTGCTTTCGCGCTTTTGAATTAACATGAAATGGTACAATTTTCATCTCATTATCAAGAGCGAATGCGCCAATAATACCCAATGACACTGCGGCTCGCTACAGTATCGTCTTGGATATAGGATTCAGGACGATACTCTATCCTCTTGTTTTTGCATCATCCTTTTCCGAAATCCGGCAATCACCTCTTGGGATGAGGCTCTTGATGTCTGCTTACGGGCAGCTTTCGACGGTTTCGGATGACGGGCCTCGGTCGGATGCGGAACGTCCGCTTCGCGCCGGAAGGCCAAAGTCCAGTTGCCGCCCTTTTCGGGCTCTCGGGGTGTCCGCTTCTCGGCGACACCGCCTCAGCCTTCGTACAGAGCCGGTTTGCGTCATTGGCGACCTTTGACGGTGCTGCCCAGGCGTGACAGACCGTTGGTATGTCGAACACGCCGACCCGCAACGTCTCTCTCACGGCCGAATTGACCGCCGACATCCACGTTGAAGTTACTTCGGATTACGACTTGAACGCGAGTGAGGTGGTGCGAGCCGGGCTCCGCCTTCGGATCGCGCGTGACCATACGCGTTCGACGGGTTGCAAGCGAACCCGCGCGGATGATCGTTCAGGTCACCGAGCCGCATGACCGCCTCGAGATCAGCCCGGACATTTCCACAGGGTTTCCTCAACGACGTCGTCGCGGTCGAAAGCATCGCGGCCGTGCCCACCATCCTCGATGTGGTCTGTCGCACCACGGGCATGGGCTTCGCCGCCGTCGCACGTGTCACCGAGGACCACTGGGTCGCCGGCGCCGTCAAGGACGACATCGCCTTCGGCCTCAAGCCCGGTGGCGAGTTGGATCTTGAGACGACCATCTGCCACGAGATCCGGCAGAGCGGGGTCCCGGTCATCATCGACCACGTCGCCCATGACCCGGCCTTCTGCGAACATCACACACCCGCCAAGTACGGCTTCCAGAGCTACATCTCGATGCCCATCGTGCTGCCGGACGGCACGTTCTTCGGCACCCTCTGCGCCATCGATCCGAAGCCCGCCAAGCTCAACACGCCCGCGGTCGTGGGCATGTTCAAGATGTTCGCCGACCTGATCGGCTTCCACCTCGATGCCAACCAACGCCTTGCATCGCGCACGGCCGAGCGCGACCTCTACGAGAACATCGTTCAGTCCTACGCAGAGCCGATCTGCGTCTTCGATCAAGCGTACCGGCTGATTGCCTTCAACAAGGCCCACAACGACGAGTTCTTCCGGGTCAACGGCTTCTACACGAAGATCGGCGACGTCTTTCCCGATCTGTTCATTCCGGAGCAGGCCGCCGCGATGCGCGCGAATATGGGCCGCGCGCTGGCGGGCGAGGCGTACACGGTCGAAGCCGTCTTCGGCCGGGCCGAGTTCGGCCAGCCCTGCTGGGAGATCACCTACACACCCCTACGCGACGCGGCCGGAACGATCGTCGGCGCCTTCCACCAAGCGCACGACATCAGCGCGCGCCTCAGGGCCGAGGCTGAGCTTCGGGATGCGCAGGACGTGCTGCGGCAGTCGCAGAAGCTGGAGGTGATCGGCCAGCTCACCGGCGGCGTGGCGCACGATTTCAACAACCTTCTGACAGTCATCAAGTCGTCGACCGACCTCCTCAAGCGGCCGGATCTCGCCGAGGAAAGGCGCACCCGCTACATCGAGGCGATCTCCACCACGGTGGATCGCGCCGCGAAGCTGACCGGCCAGCTTCTCGCCTTCGCACGGCGGCAGACACTCAAACCCAAGGTGTTCGCAGCCTGCGGCAGCGTGCGCTCGCTCTCTGAAATGCTGGGTACGCTCACCGATTCTCGCATCACGGTCGTGACCGAGTTGCCGGAGAACGCCTGCTTCGTGAATGCTGACCCGAGCCAGTTCGACACGGCGCTGGTGAACATGGCGGTGAACGCGCGCGACGCGATGGCGGGTGAGGGGCAGCTCGCCATTCGCGTGGAGGCCGTCGAGCGGATGCCACCCGTGCGCGCGCACCCCGCGGTACAGGGGCCCTTCGTGGCGGTGTCGATCAGCGACACGGGCAGCGGCATCGCCAAGGACGTGGTCGAACGGATCTTCGAGCCGTTCTTCACCACCAAAGCGGTCGGGCAAGGCACCGGCCTCGGGCTCAGCCAAGTCTTCGGCTTTGCCAAGCAGTCACATGGCGAGGTCGTGGTGGACAGCGAGGTCGGGCGGGGCACGACCTTCACGCTCTACCTTCCCCGCGTGCCCGGCGAGATCCAGGCGCCGGAGCCGAGCGAGCCGACGCCCGTGCCGAGCGGTCGCGGCACCTCCGTGCTCGTGGTCGAGGACAACGTCGAGGTCGGCACCTTCGCCACGCAGACCCTGGCGGAACTCGGCTTCGGCACGGTCTGGGCGGCGAATGCCGCGGAAGCCCTGGCGGAGTTGGCCAAGGACGCGGATCGCTTCGACGTGGTGTTCACGGACGTGATGATGCCCGGCATGAACGGCGTCGATCTCGCCCGCGCGATCCAGCGGCTTCACCCCGACCTGCCCGTCGTCCTGACCTCCGGCTACAGCCACGTTCTGGCCCAGACCGGCACCAACGGGTTCGAGCTTCTGCAGAAGCCCTACTCGGTCGAACAGCTCTCGCGCACCTTGCAGGCGGTGGCCAGACCTGCCCGCCCGCAAGCGCATCGGTGACGGGGAGTGCCGGGCAAGACGCTGCGGCTCAATACTCGGCTTTCCGCCTAACCCGGTCCCTCGACGGCTCAACGACGCTGGCGCGACGACAAGCGGCCCGCAAGGAGCAGCAGGCGTGAGCCTGCTCCGGCAAGGATGGGCGCGAGGACGGGCGCCATCTGCATCACCGGGACGTAGAGCCAGCCTTAGGCGAGGATGGGCTCCTCCCTGTCGAGCCCGATCTACTCCGAGACGGGTCGGCCATGGGCCTCCGGGCGCTTGAGCACGAGAGCGGCGGTCGGCTCGTCCGAGAGGTCGATCACCCCGGTGAAGAGGCGGGCCCCTCCCACGAGGAGGGACAGGACGAGCAGCCCCCAGGCAAGCCTGCGCATCGCACCTCCCGCGGGCGAGACGAGTGGGCGCAAGTCCGAAGCCTCGCTCACAGCGAGAACCGCACACCCGTGAGCGTCTCCGAGACCGCCCAGAGCCGCCCGGCCGCCGCGCGGTCGAGGGCTTGGGCGGCGATCGCGGCGGGCTTTGGATGGCCGCGGGCCTCCCAGACGCCGTCCGGTCCGTAATGACCGCCGCGCTCCGCCTCCGGCGCGGTGGCCGCGTAGAGGATCGGCAGGGCGCCTTGCGCCGCCGATTGGCCGATCAACGAGAAGATCACCCGTCCCGCTCGCTGCTGGAACGCGCCGGCCCGGTCGCCCCGCCGGAACACCTCGGTGCGGGCGAGCCCCGGATGCGCCGCGAGCGAGGCGATGCCCGATCCCGCCGCCTTCAGCCGCCGGTCGAGTTCGAGGGCGAACATCAGCAGCGCGAGCTTGCTCTGCCGGTAGGCGCGCTGTGCCCCGTAGGTCTCGCGCCAGTGCAGGTCGTCGAACCGGATGCGTCCGCTGCGATGGGCGAGGCTCGCCACCGAGACCACCCGCGCCAAGGGGCTCAGGGCCGGCCGCAGCAGCCCGGTCAGCGCGAAATGCCCGAGATGGTTCGTGGCGAGTTGCCGCTCGAAGCCGTCGACGCTCTCCTCGCGCCGGGGCACCGCGGCGATGCCGGCATTGAGCACGAGCCGGTCGATCGCCCACTCCGCCGGCCATTCCGCCGCGAAGGCGCGCACGGAGGCGAGCGAGGCGGTGTCGATCCGGCGCAGCGACAGCGCGGCGCCGGGATGCGCCCGCCGGATCGCCGCCGCGGCGCGCTCCCCCTTCTCGAGATCGCGCACCGCCAGGACCACCGCAGCCCCCGCCCCGGCCAGCGCCCGCGCCGTCTCGAACCCGAGCCCGGCGCTCGCTCCCGTCACCACGGCGCAGCGACCGGCCTGCGAGGGGATGTCGGCAACGGTCCAGGGATGTCTCGCCATCGGGCGGCGGTCCTCACGCTTCGAATCGAAAAAAGCCGGGCACGCGAAACCGATTGCGCGCGGGCTCCGTAATGGGCGGTGTGATCCCCGAACGAAGACGGGGCACGGGCACAGGAGAAACCATGTTCCGTATCCGCAATTCGGTTATCAAATCGCTGACCCTGGGCGCTGCGCTCGCCCTCGGCCTCGCCGCCGCGCCGACGGCGGCGCTCGCCAAAAATCCGATGGTCGGCGGCGCGCCGATGTACGCTTCGAAGACCATCGTCGAGAACGCGGTGAACTCGAAGGACCACACCACGCTGGTGGCGGCGGTGAAGGCGGCGGGTCTCGTCGACACGCTCTCCGGCCCCGGCCCCTTCACCGTCTTCGCGCCGACCGACGCCGCCTTCGCCAAGCTGCCGCCGGGCACGGTCGAGACCCTGGTACAGCCGCAGAACAAGGCGACGCTGACGGGGATCCTGACCTACCACGTCGTGCCGGGCACCTACACGGCCAAGGATCTGATGGCGCTGGCCAAGCGGGGCGGCGGGGAAGCCAGCCTGAAGACCGTCCAGGGCGAGCCGCTCACGGTGCAGGCCCGGGGCAAGAAGGTGTTCGTCACGGACGCCAAGGGCAACACCGCCACCGTCACCATCGCCAACGTGATGCAGTCGAACGGCGTGATCCACGTCATCAACGGCGTGCTTCAGCCCTGATCCACCGCTGCGATGCGTTGATGCGCGAAGCCTCGGCCCGTCTGGGTCGGGGCTTTTTCGTTCGGCCCCGATCTCACGGGCTCGACCGGCCGGCCTCCTGATCCCACGCAAAATACCACTTACGGAAACGATGGGGTTCCATCGTTTCACATTCCCAAATCCGCGCTCCGGGATCATCCTCGCATCGTCAAGCCACACCCGGAGCCGAAGGCCGCTCCGGACCACCGCACCGTGAGGAGAGGCGAGCATGGCGACGATCACCACCGGGGACGGCACCGAGATCTTCTACAAGGATTGGGGGGCCAAGGACGCGCAGCCGATCATGTTCCATCACGGCTGGCCGCTCTCGTCCGACGATTGGGACGCGCAGATGCTGTTCTTTGCGCACCAAGGCTTTCGCGTCGTGGCGCATGACCGGCGCGGCCATGGCCGCTCGGCGCAGGTCTCCGAGGGCCACGACATGGACCATTACGCCGCCGACGCCGCGGCGGTCGCCGAGCATCTCGATCTCAGGAACGCCGTCCATGTCGGCCATTCCACCGGCGGCGGCGAGGCCGCGCGCTACGTCGCCCGGCACGGCGAGCCGCAGGGCCGCGTCGCCAAGGCGGTGCTGGTGAGCGCCGTACCGCCGCTGATGCTGAAGACCGAGGCCAACCCGGAGGGCCTGCCGATCGAGGTCTTCGACGGGTTCCGCAAGGCGCTGGCCGACAACCGCGCCCAGTTCTTCCTCGATGTCGCCGCCGGCCCGTTCTACGGCTTCAACCGCGACGGCGCGGCGGTCCGAGAGGGCGTGATCCGCAACTGGTGGCGTCAGGGCATGATGGGCTCGGCCAAGGCGCATTACGAGGGCATCAAGGCGTTCTCGGAAACCGACCAGACCGAGGACCTGCGGGCGATCTCGGTGCCGACGCTGGTGCTCCATGGCGAGGACGACCAGATCGTGCCGATCGTCGCGGCGGCGCGCAAATCGATCACGCTCCTGCGCAACGGTACGCTGAAGACCTATCCGGGCCTTCCGCACGGCATGCTCACGGTCAACGCGGAGCCACTCAACGCCGACATCCTCGCCTTCATCCGCGGCTGAGCGGGGCGCCGGCTCCATACGCTCCCGACGACGGGAAACCGGCCCGGCCTCGGGCAGCGCGTCGGGTCGGGATCATCGAGCCCGGCCTGTCACCCACCGGCGGCATGGTCCGGCAGGGCCTGATCACGGCGAGCGATCAGACCGTCATGGAACCACATCCAAAACTGATCTGGGGGTGATCGCTCACCTTCGATCGGCTTCTTGCCATTCATTGTGTTAGACAAAAATATAGTATCTCTCACAAAACTTCCGCGGCACCGTGATCGCCAGAGAAAGAACGGCCAGAGATCGGGAATTTCGTGAGGCCCTCTCGAAGCGACCCGCCGGCCCGGATCATTGCGAAAGGCCTTCTGCCAGCCAGCGACAATCAAGCGGAACTTGCTGCAAAGGAAATTCGGCACTTCGAAAGTCTCATGCGGCCGGCTCAAGTCCGGGATACCGGCCAGCGCGATCCGCTCGCCGATCTTCTCGTCGATCCTGGCGTCGGGCGGCGTCTCCTTCGGCGGGACGGCGGCGATCACCAGGCCTTCATGTCCCGGTTTTGCCTCCCGCGCGCCGTGACACGGACGGGCCGCCTGTACGGATCGGCCCAGACCCGCTACCTTATGCACATGTTAGATGAGAGCTCCCAGGCCAACCCGCATCTGATGCGGACCGCCGAGCTCATGGCCGCGGCTCAGTCCCTGGAGGACGTCGTCGACGTCCTGGCACGGACGGCCCGTCGGATCGCCGGCTCCGACGGAATCGCCGTCGTGCTGCGGGAGACGGACGTCTGCGCCTATGTCGCCGAGGATGCGATCGAGCCGCTCTGGAAGGGGTGCCGCTTCCCGCTCGACCTCTGCGTCTCCGGCTGGGCGATGGAGAACCGTGAGACGGCCGTCATCCCGGATGTCGGCAGCGATCCCCGCATCCCGGCCGCCGCCTATGCCTACAAGGCGATCCGAAGCCTCGTGATGGTCCCGATCGGTGCGCCCGAGCCGGTGGCCGCACTCGGCGCCTATTGGTGCGCCATGGTCTGGCTCGACACGGCGACGGTGTCGCGGCTCGAAGCGCTGGCCCGCCAGGCCACGGTGGCTCTCGCCCGGCTGCGCGCCCCCCCAGAGCACCGAACCGGCGGTCTCCTGAGGGCCGGTATGGGTGACCGGCCGCCCGTTCGGGGATAAGCCTCGTCGATCAGGAGGATGCATGCCGGTTTTCGTTCTCAGAGGCGCCTGCCGTGCACCCGACGGCCAGATCGGGCCGCCGCTGTTCGAAGAGACGATCACGGCGGCCAGCCCGAGCGAAGCGGTCCGGCTCGCCAACGCGCACGATCTCTCGTCCAAGGACGAGCGGGCGAACGCGCTCTGGCTCGTCGATGCGCAGGGCATCCTGCACTGGTCCCTGCGGCGCGCGGACCGGGATTGAACGGGGCCGGATCGAGCGGGCCGGCCTCTTTCTCGCAAACGTTGCGATGAGCGGGGGAAAACCAGCCCCGCCCTGGCTGAATTGGTCATTGCGGGTGCTTTCGTGCTAAGTCCTGAGGAGAAATCCTCGATGGTCCTGCTCGGGGTTGATTGCCGTCCCGCGCCCGACCTTTCCCGCGTCGGGACGCCGCGCGCCGCCGCCGGGGCTTCACGCGGCGCGAGTTCTCGTCGAAAGATCTTTCATGAGCGACGATATCGACGCCAAGACCCGCGCCGCCGAGCGCGCGGAACGGGCCGAGCGTATGGCCCGCGAGGGGCAGCAGGCCATGGCCGAGCATCTGGCCGCGGTCAAAGCGGTGGACGAGCGCACCGTGCGCCTGCGGGCCCTGCGGCTCGCCAAGGAGGCGGAGGAGGCCGCGGAGCGCGCCGCCAACCCGCCCGCGCCCAAGCGCGGCCGCAAGAAAGCGACGGCCTGACCCTCATGGCCATCGACCGTACACGCCGCCCGAGCGACCCGCGCCAAGCCGCCGAAGCCGCCTTCCGCGCGGTGACGACGCGCAAAGCCCCCGAGGAGACCGCGCCGGCAGCGCCGAGGGCGCCGCTCATTCCCGGCACGCGCGAGACGGTGTCCCTGCGCATCGACCGGGCCGTGCTGGAGCACTACCAGAAGGACGGCCCGGGCTGGCAGGACCGCATCAACGCCGCCCTCAAGGCCGCCGCAGGTCTTTGAGGGCGGAGCTTTGAGGGCGAGCCTCGGCGGATGACCGCGCCCGGCTTCTCCGCCCCGCGGGGATGGGCGCCGTGAGCGGGCTGGCGGATTGGCCCTCGGCGTGGCTCGGCCTCAGCCCCGACGAGACGACGGCGCTCCTTCTCTCCCTGCGCGTCGCCCTTGTCGCGACGCTGGCGAGCCTGCCGCTGGGCCTGCTGCTGGCGTGGCTGCTGGCGCGGCGGCGCTTCCCCGGCCATGCCCTGCTCGACGGGCTCGTCCACCTGCCGCTGATCCTGCCGCCGGTGGTGACGGGCTACCTGCTGCTGCTCGCCTTCGGCCGCCGCGGCGTATTCGGCGCGTGGCTCGCCGAGATCGGCATCGTGTTCTCGTTCCGCTGGACCGGCGCGGCGCTCGCCTGCGCGGTGATGGGCCTGCCGCTGATGGTGCGGGCGATGCGCCTGTCGATCGAAGCGGTGGACCGCAAGCTGGAACAGGCGGCGGCGACGCTCGGCGCCGCGCCGCCGCTGGTGTTCCTGAGCGTGACCCTGCCGCTCAGCCTGCCCGGCATCCTCGCGGGCGCGGTGCTCGCCTTCGCCAAGGCGATGGGCGAGTTCGGCGCGACCATCACCTTCGTCTCGAACATCCCCGGCGAGACCCAGACCTTGCCCTCGGCGATCTACACGCTGACCCAGGTGCCGGGCGGGGAGGCGGGGGCTTTGCGCCTCACGCTGATCTCGGTCGCGGTCTCGATGCTGGCGCTCGTCGCCTCCGAGGGGCTGGCGCGGCGGATGAGCCGGCGGATCGGGACGGGGCGGTAGGCGCTCATTCCCGGATCTAGGTCGTGCCGCCCGTCACGCAGAGATCTACGGTTGCCATACGCCATGGCTCGGCAATCGTTGCAATCTATAGCATCACTTTGACATGATACAACTTTTGGAGCAGTTTGCTTAAGCTCGGCCGTTCACGCCTATCCAAAGGATAACGACGGTGTCGAGCCGATCGAAGACACTCCGCGACGCGAACGCCCATGCTCGCCCCCTCGGCATCGACAAAAGGAATGGCAGTCACCATCATGCTTTTGGCATGGATGATGACCTCACCCGATGCGTCCGCCAAGTCTATCTGCCGCACATGGGGCGGCCCTGAAATATCCGAATACAAAGAAAAACTCTATCCAATTGCTGTCAGGCTCGCTCGGTCGAGGATCTACGCCCCTCACATAGACCTCGTGACCGTCATCGCCATAACGATCGACAAGAATGGCCGACTGATCGCCTCCGAAACAGCGCGGCGATCAAGATCGCCCTGGTTCGACCAGGAAATCCTCCTTGCCTTTCCGGTGGGACTGCGCCTTCCCCCCTTGCCAGCCTGCGGACCGGAGTCGATCAAGGCCTTTATTCCAATACGCGTTCGTTGAGCGGTCTGCTTCCCGGGCTCCGCCGTCCTCGGGGGCGAACCGATCCCCGCCGAAACGCCGGCGGCTCCCGCGGTGTCCGGCCCCCGATGGCGACGGATGGCCCTGCCGGCATCGGCGAAGCGGCGGCCTCCTTCGAACACCGCGCCCCACGACTCACCCGCATCGCGCGTCTCACGCGTAGGCGTAAGGCCCGCCCCGCTCCAGCGCCCGCCGGTAGGCCGGCCGCGCGTGGATGCGGGCCAGCCAGTCCGTCAGCTGCGGGCCCGCTCCGGTCCCGCGGGCGGCAAAGGCTTCGAGGGGAAAACTCATCATGATGTCGGCGGCGGTGAAGGCCTCGCCGCAGAAATACGCGCGCTCGGCCAACTCCGACTCCCAGTAGGCGGCATGGCGGCGCAGCTCCGGATCGACGAACCCGCCGGTGACCTTTCCCGCGATCGCCCGCACCAGCGGGCGCAGCAGGGCGGGGCTGCCCGGCGCGAGCCGTGAGAACACGAGCTTGAGGAGCAGCGGCGGCATCGCCGACCCTTCCGCGTAGTGCAGGAAATAGGTGTAGCGCGCCCGCTCCGGCGTGTCCGGCGGCGGCACCAGGGCGCCGCCCGCGCGGGCCGTGAGGAATTCGACGATGGCGCCGGTCTCGGCCACGACCTGCCCGTCGGCCGCGATCACCGGCGACTTGCCGAGGGGATGCACGGCGCGAAGTTCGCGCGGCGCCAGCATCGTCGCGGGGTCGCGCTCATAGCGCTTCACGGTGTAGTCGAGCCCCAGCTCTTCGAGCAGCCACAGCACCCGCTGCGAGCGGCTGTTCTCCAGATGGTGGACGGTGATCATCGCCTGCCTTTTTCGATCCTGCGCCGACAACGCGGCAGCGCGCGCATCGGGCCACTTGTCTTCGGATCGGTTTTTCTGAAAAGCCGGCGCAACCGTGCGAGCCGAGGCACCATGACCATCGCCATCGACGTTTCGCTCCGCCGCGACGGCTTCGCGCTCGATGTCGCCTTCACCGCGGGCGCCGGCCTCACCGCCCTGTTCGGGCGCTCCGGCTCGGGCAAGACCACGGTGATCGACCTGATCGCCGGGCTGGCCCAGCCGCAGCGCGGGCGCATCGCCATCGACGGGACGGTGCTGCTCGACACCGCGCGCGGCATCCGCGTGCCGGTGCATCGGCGGCGGATCGGCTGCGTGTTCCAGGAGGCGCGGCTGATGCCGCATCTCAGCGTGCGGCAGAACCTGCGCTTCGGCCGCCTGTTCTCCCGCGGGGCGGGGGGCCCGAGCCTCGACGCGGTGGCGGACCTGCTCGGCATCGGCCCGCTGCTGGAGCGGCGCCCGGCCGGCCTGTCGGGGGGCGAGCGGCAGCGGGTGGCGATCGGCCGGGCGCTGCTGGCCCGCCCGCGGCTGCTCCTGATGGACGAGCCGCTCTCGGCCCTCGACGAGGCCCGCAAGCGCGAGATCCTGCCCTATATCGAGCGCCTGCGCGACGAGGCGGGCCTGCCCATCGTCTATGTCAGCCATTCCGTGGCGGAGGTGGCGCGCCTCGCCTCGACCGTGGTGGTGCTGGAGGCCGGGCGCGTGGCGGCGAGCGGCCCGGTCGATGCCGTGCTGCGCCGGCCCGACCTGATCCCCGACGGCGCGGAGGCCGGCAGCGTGCTCGCCATGCGGGTCGAGCGCCACGATCCGGAGGCCGGCCTGACACGCCTGACCGGCCCGGCCGGCCCCCTCGACCTGCCGCTGATCGACGCGCCGCAAGGCCGCCGCCTCAACCTGCGGGTGCCCGCCCGCGACGTGCTGCTGGCGCTCGCCCGGCCCGAGACCCTGAGCGCCCGCAACGTCCTGCCGGGCCGTGTCGCCGCCCTTCGGGAGGAGGGGACGGCCTGCCTCGTCGAGGTGACCTGCGGCGGGGCGACGCTGGCCGCCCGCCTCACCCGCGCCTCCGCCCGCGATCTGGGGCTCACGGTCGGGCGCCCGGTCTTCGCCATCGTGAAGAGCGTGGCGCTCGATGCGGGCGGGGCGCCGGGGGGAGGGCGGATCGAGATTTGAGGGGAGAGCCGGCGCACGGAAAACGGATGCTCGTCGCGGGTCAGCCCATCGAAACCGGACAACCCGTCGCAGCCAAGCTGAACTGAGCATCGATGACGATGCGGGCCTTCACTCGGCCAATTTCGTCTGGTTGTCGTTCAGAGCCGGAACGTAGGCTTCTGTATTGCGCTGCGCCGACTTTTCTCGCGCCGACAAAATTGCCTTGGCGATTGCCGGAGAGCGCCGATTGATCCAGGCCTCTTGACGGGCGCGCGGCTCGCGAGGCGAACGTTGTTGGCGCGACTTCATCTCAACCCCCTTCACCATACAGTCCGGTCTTCTAAGAATGCGCGCAGCGGCGGCAACGGCAATTTTTGCGACGATCGCCTCCCAGCCGCTCCGCCAAATCGCCTCGGCGATCCGTGAAAGCGCGCTATACGCTCGCCCATGGCCCTTGCCGACAGACCGCTCGCCCTCGGCGATCCCGAAATCCCGGACCCCGCCGCCGACCGGCTCAGCCTGTCGGTGCCCGTGGCCGAGGTCGAACCCGACGACGGCAGCGATGGAGCGGTCGCCACAAGCGGAACCGCCCATCGACACAACGCCGGCGCACCGCCGGAGGACGACTGGTCGCCCTGGCATCCGGGCGAACTGGCGCGGCGGCTGGACGCGGTGGCGCGGCCCTGGTGCGTCGTCGGCGGCTGGGCCCTCGACCTGTGGCACGGGCACCAGACCCGCGACCACGAGGATCTCGAATTCACGGTGCTGCGCGACGATGTCGGGGTCTTCCGCCAAGCCCTATCGGACATGACGCTCTACACGGTGGCCGACGGTCGCTTCGAGATCCTGCCGGAAGGCGCAGAGCCGCCGCCCCATATTCTCCAGATCTGGTGCTTCGATGCCCGCGCCGCCCGCTGGCGGGTCGATCTGATGATCGAGCCGGGCGAGCCGGACGCCTGGGTCTGCCGGCGCTGCCCGGCCATCCGGCATCCCCGCGCGGAGATGGTGGCATCGACGCCCGAGGGCATCCCCTATCTCAGGCCGGCCGCCGTCCTGCTGTTCAAGGCCAAGCATCGGCGCGACAAGGACGAGGCCGATTTCGAGCGGGCCCTGCCGCATCTCACCCCCGCAGAACGGCGCTGGCTGCGGGAGGGTCTCGACCGCTTGCATCCCGGACATGCCTGGGCGCAGGCATTGTAGGCGAAACGCTGTATACGTCCCGCATGGCCTCCGACGACAGACCGCTTGCCCTGACCCTCGGCGATCCCTCCGGGATCGGGCCGGAGATCGCGCTCGCCGCGTGGCGGCTGCGGGGCGAGCGGGAGGTGCCGCCGTTCCAGCTCATCGGCGATCCGGATTTTCTGGAGGCCACCGCCTACCGGCTCGGCCTGTCGGTGCCGGTGGCCGAGGTCGAGTCCGACGATGCCTGCGAGGTGTTTCCCCGCGCCCTGCCGGTGCTGCCGCTGCCGAGCGGGGCCAAGGTGATCGCTACCCCCGGCGCGCCGGATTCGGCCAATGCCGGCGCGATCGTCGAGTCGATCACCGCCGCCGTCGATCTGGTGCGCTCCGGCGCGGCCTCGGCCGTGGTGACCAACCCCATCGCCAAGTTCGTGCTGACGCGGGTCGGCTTCGCCCATCCCGGCCATACCGAGTTTTTGGCCGCACTCGCCGCGAAGGAGGGGCGCGAGCCGCCGCTGCCGGTGATGATGATCTGGAGCGACGCCCTCGCCGTGGTGCCGGTGACGATCCACGTCGCCCTGCGCCGCGTGCCGGACTTGCTGACGCAAGATCTGGTCGAGCGCACCGCGCGCATCGTCCACGCCGACCTGCGCGCCCGCTTCGGCCTCGAACGGCCCCGCCTCGTCCTGTCGGGCCTCAACCCGCATGCGGGTGAATCCGGCACCATGGGCACCGAGGACCGCGACGTGCTGGCCCCCGCCGTCGCGGCTTTACGCAGCGAGGGCATCGACATCCGCGGGCCGCTGCCGGCCGACACCCTGTTCCACGAACGCGCGCGGGCGATCTACGACGTGGCCCTCACCCCCACCCACGATCAGGCGCTGATCCCGGTCAAGACGCTGGCCTTCGACGAAGGCGTGAACGTGACGCTAGGGCTGCCCTTCGTGCGCACCTCGCCCGACCACGGCACCGCCTTCGACATCGCCGGCAAAGGGATCGCCAAGCCGGACAGCCTGATCGCCGCCCTGCGGCTGGCGCATCGCCTCGCGCACCGCCCGGCGGACACCGTCCTGCCCTTCCCCGTCCGCGCCTGAAGCGATCGATGAGCACCGAAGCGCTGAGCACCGACGGCCTGCCGCCCCTGCGCGAGGTCGTGCGGCGGCACGGGCTGGAGCCGAAGAAGGCCCTCGGCCAGAATTTTTTGTTCGACCTCAACCTGACGGGCCGCATCGCCCGCTCGGCAGGCGCGCTCGAGGGCGTGACGGTGGTCGAGGTCGGCCCCGGCCCCGGCGGGCTGACGCGGGCGCTGCTGGCGGCGGGCGCCAAGCGCGTGGTGGCGATCGAGCGCGACCCCCGCGCGCTGCCGGCTCTGGCCGAGATCGCCGCGCATTATCCCGGCCGGCTCGACGTGATCGATGCCGACGCGGTCGGCTTCGACCCGCGCCCGCTGGTCGGCGACGGGCCGGTGCGGATCGTGGCCAACCTCCCCTACAACGTCGCCACCGTGCTGCTCACCGGCTGGCTCGGCGCCGACACGCGGGATGACGTCTGGCCGCCATGGTGGGACTCGGCGACGTTGATGTTCCAGCGCGAGGTCGCCGAGCGCATCGTCGCCGACGAGGGCGACCGGGCCAATTACGGCCGGCTCGGCGTACTGTGCGGCTGGCGCACGCAGGCCACCATCCTGTTCGACGTGGCCGCTAACGCCTTCGTGCCGCCGCCAAAAGTCACCTCCAGCGTCGTCCACCTGCGCCCGCGGCCCGAGCCGCTGCCCTGCCGGATCGCCGAGCTGGAGCGGATCACCCGCGCCGCCTTCGGCCAGCGCCGCAAGATGCTGCGCCAGAGCCTGAAGGCCGCCACCCCCGACCCCATCCGCCTGCTCGCCGCCGCCGGGCTGCCGGAGACGGCGCGGGCGGAGGAGATCCCGGTCGCGGGGTTCGTGGCGCTGGCGCGGGCGCTGGAGGCGGGGGAAGCGCGTGAAAGCGCCCGGTAACCGAGCTTCCGGGGCCGGGCGACGTCTTTTTATAGTGTTGGCGACCATTCTCTGACATGGCCGCCCGTCACGAACTTTGTTCTGGCCGCCGGCCATGTCCGCGGCTGCCGATGGGCTCGTCTTTCATCATGGCCCGATCATGGGCCGGTCCTCGTGCCGAAACACGGATGGAAGCCAGGAGCCCCGCGGGTGCGAAACCATACGTGGGTGCCTGACCGCCGATCGCGTCTTAACGCGACCGGAAGTGCAAATTTTCGACCCGAAGCGGAACATGTGTTCGCCCCCTCTACAATTATTTGATGCAAACACACTGAATATTAAGATCGAGGGTGCACTTAGGCCACCATGGCGGAGCTTTCTGAAAGCGAATTCCTCAAGGTGCTCCTTGGCTGGGCGCTGATACCAGCCGTGATCTTGTTCTCATATCTTTATCTCGGCATCGTTCCTTCTAGAAGTGGGATTGGTTACAGGCCTTGCCAGCCGATCGTCGTATATGACGATGAGAATGTCTGTATTTCCGAAGCAATCGTTGGTCGCGCAGAGTGCGAGGCGGGCTTCTCCATATTAGCTGAACGCAGGCGTCTGAATGCTGAAGTTGAAGGTTTAGCATTTCACTTACGTCTTGCGCGGCGACCGGCTCCGAGCGCTGTTGTTGTGCAAGACCGTT
Source organism: Methylorubrum sp. Q1 (assembly GCF_004683995.1). Classification (NCBI taxonomy): domain Bacteria; kingdom Pseudomonadati; phylum Pseudomonadota; class Alphaproteobacteria; order Hyphomicrobiales; family Methylobacteriaceae; genus Methylorubrum; species Methylorubrum sp. Q1. The sequence continues at coordinate 56,022 of NZ_SRHQ01000021.1, forward strand.
CTGCGCGCCTTGATGATGGCTCGTTGATCCACTTGCGAGAAAACTGTAACCTCAAGACCATGGTCGAGAAGGGGCGGGCCGTCAAACAGTTGCGCGCGCATTTGCGCGACCACAAGTATCTTTACGCCCACCGTGGTCAGCGCTGATTACCACAGTGACTTGCCCCGCTGATCTCGCCCTCTACAATCGATATGTGGCGGCTATCGCCCGCGAGGCCCGTTCAGCCGCATGCCCGCTACCATGTTCCTCGTATTTCTCCTCCTAGGGCCGCCGATTGGCTTCGCCGCTTTCGCAATCGAGATGAATTACGCACAAATCGGATTTGAGTGCGCAATTTAACTCGACGTCGTGATCTTTGGCCCAAGATGCGCATCAGGAGATACGCGTGAATAGTGCTGCAAAGAAAATTATCATACTCACTGGTGCCATGGTCGGTCTTGCAAGCGGGACATCGTGGGTGAGGCCCCCGCAACCTGTGACGGCCGGACAGCCTCACGTAATAGGCGTCGCCCCTACGGCATTCATTGAGACGAAGATTAGTGGCGAGCGCATCTCGCATCCAATGATCCATGCCAAGATACGAGTGCCGGAGCAGTCGGATTTAGCTGTCTTGGCAATGTTCGCGAACCAGTTCTTCCATTCACGAGTACAAGGCGAGGCCGAGGCGGCTTCGAAAAATATGGTCTGGATCACATTCTATTTCGCAGACAAACCCGAGAAACTTGACGGCAAAGTAAGGACGTATCGGGAGATTTTTGTTCGTGAGGCGTCGGCTTGGTATCGTCTCTACCAGGGCGGCAAACAACTCCTCTAAGTCGGCTTCCTGCCCGTTGCGGGCATCGTTCTCGTTGCGTACTCTGGCCCAATGACTGAACGCGATCCCGACCGGATGCAACGCTTGCTGTACGAGAGCGCGCTTCGCCGACGCTCTGCCGAGTTGATGCGTCAATGGTCAGCGCTTGGCGTGTCCGTCACCCGGGTTTCACACGAGCATCATTGGGCGCTTAAGTCTCGGATGCGTGGCGGCCGTAGCTTGCAGCCATGGAGACCATTGATCGACATTAAAGCAGAAATCCGTGCCTTTGCAGGTGGCTGTGACTTAGTGACCGTAATGGGCTGGAGCACTAGTGCGGATCCAACGCTTCTCCTACCTATGCATCAACTTCTGCGCTATCTTTCGCAGATTGAAGTCATCTATCGCGATGGTTTTATTGTTTTCAACGAACCGGCATCGAAAGCACTGCATATCGACTATGACGAGGCGGACGGCACACAATGCAAAGTGATAGCGCTATCCGCTTCAGGCGCTTAATAGTCAGCTTTCCACCCTTTACGGACTTACCCTGTGGCACCAGAATGGCTCACCAGCACACAAACACGAAGAGCTTGATGCCAACCCTTCAGATACACGACCTGTTGCCATCAAAGGATGTCGTCGCTGATCCCCGCGCCGTACTCGCGGTGCTTGGCGAACGAGCGATCCGCGCTTCGTGGGAGGTTGCTGGGGTCGCTCGCTACAATGAAGCCGTCATGATCGCCGGGGGTGAAGCTGCGGATCGTCTCGAAGCATCGTCCGGCTCGCGGAGCCGAGTATCAGGTGCCCTGCTAAGCGAACTCGTTCATCAAACCACACAGGTCATCTGGGGCGAGTTCGCCGCCTACGAGGAGGGCGAAGAAGCGCCCTGGGTGACGGTCCGAGCGATCGATAGTTCGTGGTGCGAGGTCGAGACCGACGACGAGGAGGGTCTGGATCATGTGCGCAGGACATTCACGGACGTGTGGGTGGCCGCCTGAAGGTCGGAATTTCACCCGTAGTAGGCCCTCATACTTCCTCGGTGATCGTTCCAGATCGAGAGCCTATCGTGATCGGTTTCGGGCCGCGCCGATCGAACAGCGACCACTCGGGGTCGCCCTCAGCCGTCATGAATGAAACGACGTGGAGATCACCGGAGAGGGACAACATGACCTCAGGCAGGCGACCGAACGTCGTCAGGTCGATGACCTCTCGACCGACGAGACGATCGAAGCTCGGCTGCCACAGCGCCTCGTCGCTCCAACTGCCGCATGCGATCGAACGAGCGTCCTCGATCCGCCAACTCCACTCGATCATCAGGCCGATCTCGCCCTCTGGCTGACCGGGGGAGCCAACGCGGCGTGTCGTTGATGTCAGCGCGCCAAGCTCAACGAATAGCGCCGAGCCATGCCCACGCCAGACGTGTGCCACGGCCAACCCACAAGCTGCCGTGCGGAAGTGCTCGATCAAGTCGTTCATAGGGGGATCATGACCAACTCCACAGGGTCCGCCCCCCTATGCGGACCTTCCAGCAAGCGCGGTGACATATTACCCTTTGTGGGCGGACGCCCGATCTTCAGAAGGCTCCGATCGGCCCCCGTGTGACCCTCGACGAGGGCAAATCCCGGCGCCCGGCGATCCGGGGCGCTGCGGGGCCGGATCGGGCCCCTGGGGTCGCACCTATCCGCGCTTCATCAGATCGTCGATCGCGCGCTCCACCTTCAGCCGCGCGCCGTAATGGATCATGTGGCCGAGGCCGGGCAGGAGCCGCAGCGTGCTTCCGGGGATCGTCGTGTGCAGCCGCACCGAGTGCTCGTCGGCCTTGACGATCGCGTCCGCGTCCCCGGCCAGGATGGAGACCGGCAGCGTCAGGCCGGGGTAGCGGCGCTGGAGCCCCGTGACGGCGGCGTTCATCGAGGCGGCGTCCTCCGAGACCGCGCGCAACTGCGTCGCCGCCGCCGCGATCTCGATCGGGAAGCGCGCCGTGAAGCGGGCCGGCACGGGTTGAGGCCAGAACACCTGCCGGAACGATTGCCCGGTGAGCGACGCGCTCACCTTCGCCGGCACCATGGCCCGCACCGCGTCGCCGAAGCCCGGCACGGCGAGCGGTGCGATCAGGGCCGCGTCGGTGCGATGCCCCGGAAAATAGGAGCCCGACAAGAGCACGAGCCCGCGCAGCGGGCGCCGCCCGTCGGCGGCGAGCGCGAGGGCGACGATCGTGCCCCAGGAATGCCCGACCACGAGGGGACGCTCGACGGAAAGCTGTTCCAGCACCCGGTGCAGCAGCACGGCCTGCCCTTGAGCGGTCCAGATGCGGTGGCGGGGGCGGGCCGTGTAGCCGAAGCCGGGCCGGTCGATCGCGATGACCCGGTAGCGCGCCGCCAGCCGGTCGATCAGGCCGCAGATCGCGAAATCCTCGGCCATGGTGCCGTTGCCGTGGACGAGCACCACCGGCCGGCCGCGGCCGCGGACGATGACGTGCACGGGCAGGCCATCGACCGTTACGAACTGGCCGGGCGGCTTGCGGGCGACCTTGGCCCCTTGCGCGGCCCCTTGCTTGGCCCCTTGCGCGGTGAAGGCGGCCGCGACCGCCTTCTCGGTGTCCCGGACCGTCCGCTTCACCGATCGGACCGTGGCCTTGCGCGTCTCCCGGATCGCCTTCTCGGTCGAGCGGGTCACGGCCTTGGTGGCGGCCTTGGTGACAGATTTGGCGGCGCTCTCGAGAGAGCGCGTCATTTGCCGCGTCGTGCGGGTGAGGCTGCGGCTCGCGCGGCGCCGGCTCTGACGGGAGGGGTCGAAGGGAAACACGGCGCCTCGCAGGGCAACGGGCCGGCTCGGCCTCAGGGTTGGCCATCCTGAAGTGTTTCTCGCAAAACGCCCGCCGCGCTGTCATCGCCAGAACGAGAACGGTCAGAGACCGGGAGTTTTGCGAGGCACTCCAAGCATCGTCCGGGCGACACCGCACCGCGACGCTCCGGAGGGTCGCGCGCCGACACTACCGAGTTTTTACCGCAGCGCACAACCAGAACTGGAGCGGGAACGCGCCGACCGGCCCTCGCGATCCCTCGACCGCGCCGTGCCCCTCAATGCGCCGGCAGCGAGGCGTCCGCCTTGTCGTGCTGGCCGAAGCGCTCGACCAGGGTGGCGCTGGCCTCGTTGAGGCCCACGACCTCGACGGCCCTGCCGGCGGCGCGGGCCTTCATCACCACGCGGTCGAGGGCGCCCACCGCCGAGATGTCCCAGAAATGCGCCGCGTGCACGTCGATGACGAGCCGCTCCACCGGCTCGCGGACGTCGATACCCTCGGCGAAGGTGCCGGCGGAGGCGAAGAACACCTGGCCCGCCACCCGGTAGGTGCGGGTGCGCCCGTCCGGCGACAGCTCGGCGGTGATCCGGCTCATCCGCGCGACCTTGTCCGCGAAGAACACGCCCGAGAGCAGAACGCCGACGAGCACGCCGATGGCCAGGTCGCGGGTGGCGACCACCACGGCGACGGTGACGAGCATCACCAGGGAGGAGGGCAGCGGGTTGGTGCGAAGCTGTCGCAGCGAGCGCCAGGAGAAGGTGTTGAGCGAGACCATGATCATCACCGCCGTCAGTGCCGCGACGGGGACGATGGCCAGGAGATCCTGCAACAGGACCAGCAGCGCGAGGAGGAAGCTGCCGGCCACCAGGGTCGAGAGCCGGCCGCGGGCGCCGGACGACACGTTGATGACCGATTGCCCGATCATGGCGCAGCCGCCCATGCCGCCGAACACGGCCGAACTCATGTTGGCGAGCCCTTGGCCCATGCATTCCCGGTTCTTGGAGCTGCCGGTATCGGTCATGTCGTCGACGATCTGCGCCGTGAGCAGGCTCTCCAACAGGCCGACCGCGGCGAGCGTGGCGGAATAGGGCAGGATGATGCGCAGGGTCTCGAAGGTCAGCGGCACCTGCGGCAGGGCAAAGCTCGGCAGGGCCGTCGGCAGTTCGCCGAGATGGGCGACGGTGCGCACGTCGAGCCCGAGATACGCGGTCAGCGCGGTCAGCACGGCGATGGCGACGAGCGGCGAGGGCACCGCGCGGGTGATCCTGGGGAAGCCGTAGATGATGGCGAGCCCGAGCGCGATCAGGCCGTAGGTGGCCGGTGTCACCCCGGTGAGTTCGGGAAGCTGCGCCAGGAAGATCAGGATCGCCAGCGCGTTGACGAAGCCGGTCATCACCGAGCGCGAGACGAAGCGCATCAGCCGCCCGAGCCGGGCGAGCCCGGCGAGGATCTGGAACACCCCCATCAGGATGGTGGCGGCGAAGAGATACTGCACACCGTGGTCGCGCACGAGATCGACCATCACCACCGCGGTCGCGGCGGTGGCGGCCGAGATCATGGCCGGGCGCCCGCCGGCAAAGGCGATGACGCAGGCGATCACGACGGAGGCGTAGAGCCCGACCTTCGGATCGACCCCGGCGATCACCGAAAAGCCGATCGCCTCCGGGATCAGGGCCAGCGCGACGACGATGCCGGAGAGGATGTCGGCCCAAGGGTTGGCAAACCAGTTGCCGAACCACGGGGATGCGAACCGCCCGCGGACGGTCGTGGGAGTCGATGACATCGAGAAAATATCCGCAGAGGGACGCAAGGCTCCGCCGGCGGGACGGGGCGTGAGGAGCAGCGTCGCGAATGCGTGGTCCGGCGGATCGGCGGCCGGAAGAGCCACCCGGGCTTGCACCGGGTCCGAGCGATTGCGGTGGGGTTACAGCGCGTTCCAGCGTAGCGCAACACGAACAATCAAAACGACAGTCGACCAATCAAAAAAATTGACGGAACGCATTCCCGCAGACACAATCTGGCGATGTGGAGCCCGACTCAACTCGCCCTCGTTAGAGAAGCTGGCATTGCGGGTAATTCCATTAGTGCCGGACTAACAGCTCTACGAAAAGCAAATTATGCAGCACATGGCATATATAGCAATGCGTTCTTTTGTTTGAGCATCGGTATGGAGCGAACTTTCAAATTACTATATATACTTGACTATTTACTAGACCACAACAAATATCCGACAGACGCCGATCTTAAAACCATGGGACACGACATAGAAAAGTTATTTTTATATTCTCGAACCATTCAGACCCGACATAAAATAAACCGAGGCCCAAAGGCTATTGATGATAATAGCCTAGAATACCTAATAATAAAATTCATGAGTAGATTTGCAAAATCCACTCGATATTACAATCTTGATCTTATAGCTGGAAGCATAAAATCAGGAAAATCAGTCGATCCCATAGCTGACTGGTATATAAATATTGGTAAGAAAATATTGGAAAAACACATGACTGAGCAACAAGAAAGGAAAATTAAGGAAAATGCTCAAAGTATCGATACCGCATTTGGGCACTTGATGTCGGTATCGTTCACGGCGGAGGATGGAACTCCTTTATCTGACGCTTATTCAGCGTCGTATCAAACAGGAACAACTGAGATTGTAAGGAAATATGGCACCTTCTATTCAGCAAGTATTTGTAGATATCTGTATTATATGCTGAGAGGAATGTGCAGAAATTGCCAAGCAAATGGGCATGATGTACCATACCTAGAAGAGTTATTTTTCCCTTTTATGAACAGCGATAAATATCTATTGTCGATAAAAACTTTTCCGCCGCAATCACAGTAGAATTCTACAATACTGATAGTCAAATGTTTACCGACAGACAAGGATGCCGTAGGACACATTACAACATATCATAACATCTAAAGACTTTTCTCCTCAGCGCAAAAAACTCACCGCCACCGGCACCAGAACCGCCGTCAGGAACGCGTTGAGCCCCATGGCGATGCCGGCGAAGGTGCCGGCGACCTCGCTGACCTGGAAGGCGCGGGCGGTGCCGAGCCCGTGGGCGGCGAGCCCCGCCGCGAAGCCGCGGGCGCGCATGTCCTCGACGCGCAAGGCCCGCATCAGCGGCGTGACGATCACCGCGCCGGCCATGCCGGTCAGCATCACCAGCACGGCGGCGAGCGTCGGGTCGCCGCCGAGCGCCTCGACGATGCCCATGGCCACGCCCGTGGTCACGGATTTCGGGGCCATGGCGAGGCGCACGTCGTAGGGGATGCCCGCGAGCTTGGCGAAGACGAGCGCGGAGGTCATCGCCGTGACGCAGCCGACGGCGAGTGCGGCGAGCATCGGCAGCAGCGCGCGCATCACCGTCGCCCGGCGCTCGTAGAGCGGCACGGCGAGCGCCACCGTGGCCGGGCCGAGGAGGAAGTGCACGAACTGCGCGCCCTCGAAATAGGCGCGGTAGGGCGTGCCGGTGAGCGTCAGCACGAGGCCGATCATCCAGATCGCGTGGATCACCGGGTTGGCGATCGGGTGGCGCCCGGCTGCCTGGAAGAAGCGGTCGGCCACCGCGTAGGCCAGCAGCGTCACGGTGAGCCACAGCAGCGGCGTGTGGCTGAGATAGACCCAGAGCGCGAACTCGCCGGTCATCGGCGGTCCATGAGCTTGGAGACCGCGACGAAGGTGAGCACGGTCGCCGCCAGCGTCAGGGTCACGGACAGGGTGAGCACCGCCGCGAGCGCGAACCCGTGGCTCGCCAGCACGTCGAGCTTGCCGACGATGCCGACGCCCGCCGGCACGAACAGGATCGAGAGATGCGCGAGCATCCCCTTGGCCGTGCCCTCCAGCCCGCCATCGACCAGCGGCGGCGGCAACCAGCGGGTCGAGGCCGGCTGCGTCCGGTCGCGCAGCACGAGGAAGCCGAGGAGCAGCGCCATGCCGATCACCGGGCCCGGCACCGGCAGGCCGGCGGCGCGCGCGGCGACCTCGCCGAGGAGCTGGGCGAGCAGGATCAGGGTGAGGCTGACGATCATCGAAGGGTCCGGGATCCCACAGGGATCATCCCTTTGGCGGGGTCTCGGGGCGGCGCCCCGGCCTTCTCCCAGGGTTCCGCCCTGGACCCGCGAAAGGGCCTGCCCTTTCGAAACCCGTAACCGGCCGTCACGCGCCGGCGGGCTCGCGGGAGCCGCGGTCGCGGGCGGCCGCAATCGCCGGCTCGTCGAAGCCGAGCAGCTTGCCCAGGCGCCAGACCAGGGCCTCCTCGAACTCGTGCACCTCGCCGTCGGCGCCCGCCACCGACCATGCCATGGCAAGCAGCCGTCCCCGCTCTTCCGGACTGCTGCCGTCGCTGCCGATCAGCTCGACGAGGCTCGTCATGTCGCGGGTCTGCGCCTCGAAGGTGGCGGCGCGCTCGATCAGGCTCTCGGCTTCCGCGTCGCTGGCCGCGTAGCGGCGGCGCACGAGCCGCACCAGCCGCTCGGATTCCGCCGGGTCGAGCACGCCGTCGGCGCGGGCGACGTGGACGAGAAGCGCGGTCGCCGCGAGATGCTCCTCGCTGCCGTCGGGCACCGTCTCGGCCGGGGCCGGCAGGCCGAAGGCCGAGGAGGCGTAGGAGAGGAGCCGCTGAAGGAGGGCCATGTCCGTTCCCGTCCGGTTTTGCGCGCCACCGTCGGGGGCGCGCCGGGCGGGGTCAAGCGCGGAGCGCGCCGAAGCCCGCCCCATCACAGGATTTGCGGCCTCGCCGTGGCGCGGCTGCACAGGCGAAGCGTCCACGTATGGGAGGGCGAGCGAGCGCATCGCGCCCGTCGCCCTTCGTCGCGCTCCCGGTGCCCTTGCGGGCAATCCGTGGGACGAGGCCGCGAGCCGCCTCAACCCGACGGCGTTTCACCCTCACCGACTCGGCGCCGGGTAGCGCGTGCCGTCGACGATGGCGTCGAGGGGGATGCGGGTCCAGTCGAAGCCCGCCGGCTCGGCGCGCTTGCGGCACAGGATTTCGCTGTGGCCGTACATCTCGGTGATCGGCGCGAAGCGCAGGCCCGGCCGCGCCCGGTCGGTGAAGTAGCCGGCGATCGGGCTGCTCATGCCCTTGTCGATCAGCTCGAAGCCGAGGGCGTCGTTGAACAGGGCGCGCAGGCCCATGTCCGAGAACTGGAAGAAATTCCACGGCCGCTCGTGCGAGCGAAACGAGAAGTGCGTCTCGACGAAGACGTGGCCGCCGACCTTCAGGAGCTTGGCGATCTCGACCGCCGCCACCCAGGGCGCGGCGAGATGCTCGAACACCGCCGAGGAGAAGATCAGGTCGAAGCGCTCGTCTTCCCCGAAATAGTGGGAAAGCCGGTGGGCGTCGCCGACCACATCGACGTTCTCGCCCGCGTAGAGGTCGAAGCCGACATACTGTGCCCGGGCGAAGCGATGGCGGAAGTTGGCGCCGGTGACATTGCGCGAGCCCACCTCCAGCACGCGCAGGCCCGGCTTGTCGAAGCGCTCCGACAGGGTGTCGATCCAGGCGCCGTGCGCCAGGTCCTTCGGCGGGGCGATACAGTCCCGGCGGAACCTGAACGGGAGCGTCGCCAGGGCGCCGTAGGCGCGGATCAGCGAGCCAGCCGCCACCTTCAGCATCGTTGTATCCCGGCGCCGACGACCATCTCAGCGCACCGAGGCGATGCCGTCGGCGGTGGTCGAGCTGCTGACGTTCTGGCGCAGATCCGCCTCGCCCAGCGTCTTCAATTCCAGGCGCAGCAGCACGGTCTGGTTGCGCTCGCGCACGCCGATCGCCGTGGCGATGGGCGAGACGATGTAGTTCAGCGAGACCGTGGTGCACTCGTCCTGATAGCCGCCGCCGAGGCTCAGGCCGGAGAGGTAGGTCAGGCCCGGGCTGCTGTAGACCGGGGCGAGGCCGACCGGGTTGGCGAGATAGGCGGTGTAGAGGTCGGCGAAGGTGTCGCGGGTGTCGAGGTAGCGGGTGAAGTCGACGAGCGCCGAGCCGGTGACGAACCAGTTCGGGGTGATGCGGTAGGTGGCCGAGGCCGTCACGCCCTCGCGGCGATGGGCGAAGCCGAGCGCCGGCTGCGCCTCGTAGTACGAGTAGAACAGCGAGGTCTCGAGCGGCAGGAACGGCGAGAACCGCGCGGTCACGCCGGTCTCGAACCGGTTCACGGCGAAATCGCGCTGGTCGAAACGGGCGCGGCTGATGAAGCTGATGTTCTGGTTGGGCGAGAGCTGGAAGCGGCCGACGAAATCGGAGCGGCGGTTCTCGAGGCCGGAATCGAGGCCGACATTGGCCAGATCCCCGCGGCGGAACGAGTTCACGCCGGCGATCTGGATCGACTCGCCGAACATCAGGTTGGCGTACCAGCCCGACGGGGTCACGACGGAATACTGCGCGCCGAGATTGGCCCGCACGCCGCCCTCGACCCGGTCGTAGCCGGAGAACTTGTCCCACTCGAACAGGGAGGTGTCGTCGAAGACGAGGCTCTGCGCGTCCTCGTTGGGCAGCCGGCCGATCCGGGTCTCGGAGGGCCGGGCGATCACCTGGCCGATCGGCTCCAGGGTGTGGACGCCGAGCGCGCCGAAATCGGCGACGAAGGGATAGCGGTAGTCGAGGCCGATCGCCGGCATGACGCGGCCGGAGAATCCGTCATCGACGGTGGTGATGTTGTTCACCAGCGCGTTCTGGAAGCCCGAGCGGCTCGGGTTCACGAAGAAGGCGTCGGTGCGCAGATAGGTGAAGGGCGTGAAGACCTGGCCGAAATCGTCGATGAAGCTGCGGCGCCAGGAGACCTGGGCCGAGAGCCGCGTGTCGACGCCGCCGAGGCCCCGCACGATGCAGCGGTCGCGCACGAAGGTGGTGCAGGTCTCGTAGAGCGGATAGCTGATCCCGTTGACGCTCGGGGCGAACAGGTAGCTGCCGGTGCGCGGGATGCCCTGGAAGTCGGTCGCCTCGCGGCTCAGGCTCGTGACGTTGGACTCGAACCGCACCTCGCCGCCGAGCTTGCCCGGCCCGTCGATGCGCTTGTCGTAGTCGATCACCGGCAGGACGACGGGCTGCTCCTTCTGCCAGTCGAAGCTCGACAGGGCCTTGAAGTAGTAGCCGCGCGCCTCGAACCACGAGCGGTCGCCCTGGCCGATCAGGTAGGCGCTCGACACCGCTTCGCGGAAATAGTCGGTGGTGATGCTCTGGTTGCGGATGCGGTAATTGTCGAGGAACCACTTGTCGGTCACGCCGACGAGATCCCAGCCCGTGCGCCAGTGCTCGTTGATGAAGAAGCGCCCGCGCGACTCGACCGAACCGCGGAACTCGCGGTCGGCGGCCCCCAGCGGCCCCGGCAGGAAGGCCGAGGGCGTCGATTGGAAGATGCCCGACAGGCGCAGATTGTAGCTGCCGTTGTCGAGGCGCTGGCGGAACTCGGCCTGGCCCAGCACGCCCTGGCGCGAGACGAAGGCCGGCGTGATCGTCAGGTCGTAGCTCGGATCGAGGTTGATGAAATACGGGGTCGCGACACCGCTGCCGAGCGGGGTCGAGGTGATGAAGCGCGGCGTCAGGAAGCCGCTCTTGCGCTTCACCGTCGGGTCGGCGGACTCGAAATAGGGCAGGTAGGCGACCGGGATCCCACCGATTTCGAGGCTCGAATCCTCGTAACTGATCGTGTGGGTCTCATTGTTGTGGATGATCTTGGCCGCCTTGATCTGCCAGAGCGGCGGCGTCTCCGGATGGTCCTTGCACGGCTCGCAGGCGGTGTAGGTCGCGTAGTCGAAGCTCGATTGCTCGCCCGCGATTCGCTCCGCCCGCGGGGCGGAGATGCGGGTGCGCACCGTCTCGCCCTTCATCACGACGGTCTGCTGGATGCGCAGGGCCTCGACGAAGCCGTTCTTGAAGTCGTCGGTCAGCTCCATCCGCTCGCCGGTGACCAGCGCCCCGGTCTCGTCGGTGAGGCGGACATTGCCCTCGGCGAAGACCCGGCTCGTGCCGCGGTCGTAGCGCACCCGGTCGGCCTGGAGCGTGCGCGCGCCGTAATGCAGCTCGGCATTGCCGCGCGCGGTCACGGTGTTGCGGTCGTTGTCGTAGATCAGCTCGTCGGCCTCGACGAGCAGGCGCTGGCCCTTCTCGCCTCCCTTGGCGCCGGCGAGCTTCTCCAGTCCGGCCTGGGCATGGGCACGCGGCGCGGCGAGCCCGTAGGCTGCCGTCAGCAGTGCGGCCATGGAGACCGTGATCGCGATGTCGGCGACCTTACGCAACGCGTCCCTCGAACCCTGTGCAGCCCCCTGCACGCCGATCACGATAGTCCCTTGCACGCCCGAACCCGTCCCGACCCGGACAACCGCACATCAGCCGTCCTCCTGGTAGAGAAGCGTGAGCGTACCGAGCAAGCTTCCTACCACGGCCGGGAACCAGGCCGCCACTGTCGGCGCGACCATCCCCGACGCGCCGAGGCCCTCCATGACCTGCCGCGCGACGTAGAGCACGAAGCCCGCGCTCACCCCGCCCAGCACCAGTTTTCCGACACCACCAAAGCGGAAGAACCTTAAGGAAACCGTTGCCGCCACAAGGACCATCGCGAGGTAGAGCAGGGGCGTTGCCAGCAGCACATCGTACTGGAGGCGGTAGCGCGTGGCATCCAGCCCGGCCCGCTCGTGGCGTGCGATGGTCTCCGGAAGTTGCCAGAAGGGCACAGATTCCGGAGGGGTGAAGCGCTGGCGGATCTGGCTCGGATCGAGTGTCGAGGCGACGAGGTAGACCTCGTGGCTCTCGGGCGGTTCATCGCGTGTGAGAACGCGCACATCGCGCAATTCCCACCAGCCGTCGTGCAGGGTCGCCCGCGCCGCCTCGATCTGCGCGGCGAAGGCGCCGGCCTCGTCGAACTGGAAGACGGTGACGCCGGCCAGCGTGGTCGTGCCCTCGACCGCCGTCTCGGCGCGGATGATCGCCTGTCCGTCGATGCTGCGCTGGCGCAGCCACAGGTCCTTGCCGGTGCCGGCCTTGGTGGATTTGGCGAAGATCTTCGCCTCGATCTCGCTGGAGCGCTGCTTGAGCGCGGCGGAGAGGGGATTGTAGGCGCCGATCGCCAGCGCGCCGATCGCCAGCGCGACGAAGGCGCCGGGCTGGAGGAACTGCCAGGCCGAGATGCCGGCGGCCCGCGCCACCACGAGTTCGAGCTTGCGCGAGAGCTGGAGCAGGGCGGCCATGGAGCCGAACAGCACCGCGAAGGGCAGCACGCTCTCGGCCACGGCGGGCGTGCGGTAGAGCGCGAGCTGCGCCATCAGCCCCGGCGAGGCGCCCTCCGCGTCGCCCGCCCGCCGCAGCAGCTCGACGAAGTCGAGGGTGTAGACCAGGGCGAAGACGGTGAGGAACACGCCGAGGATGGTGCGCACGAAGCGCCACGCGAAGTAGCGGCCGAGGGTCGCTCCGATCAGCATGCCGGCTCCCTCAGGCCCGACCGGCGAGCGGGCGCCGCCGCAGGCTGCCGGCGAGCCTTCGGCCGAGCCGGCCGAGGCGCTCGTTCATCGCGCGGGTGCGGGCGCCGCCGAAGATCACCAGGCAGGAGAGGGCAATCGCCCCGAGCGGCGCGGCGTAGATCGCCACCACCGCGCCGGGGCTGCGCACGGCCGCACTGCTGGCGGCAAAGCCCGCGATGCGCAGTGCGATCACGCCCACGACCGCGCCGGCCACGGCCAAGCCCCGGCCCTGGCGGGTGGTGCGCGGATCGCCCAGAGCAGCGAACGCGATGAAGGCCAGCGCCAGCGGGTAGAGCCAGGCCGAGAGCCGGTCGTGGAGTTCGGCCCGGAAGCGGCCCTTCTGCAGGCGGTAATAGCCCTCGCCCGTATCGGGGAAGAGCAGGGCCAGGGTCGAGCGCTCGCGCGGCTTGTAGACCGTCTCGGAATCCGGCGGCGTGAAGGCGGCGAGATCGACGGCATAGCGCTCGTAGCTCACGATCGAGGAATCGCGGCTGTCCTTCTGCTGGCGGTGGATGCTGCCCTTCTCCAGCACGAGGTAGGTCTGCCCGTCGACCTCGGTGACGCGCCCGCGCTCGGCGAGGTAGACCACCGCCTTGCCGGGCTCGCGCTTGTCTTGGATGAACAGGCCCTGGAGCGAGCCGTCGGCGCCGCGCTCGCGGAAATGGAAGGTGATGCCGTTGTCGAGCGCCGTGAACTGGCCCTCCTTGACGACGTTGGCGACGAAATCCCCCCGCACCCGGGTCAGCACGTCGCGCAGTTCCTGGAAGGAGGAGGGCATCACCTGGATCGTCAGGAAGGCGACGACGATGCTGATCGCGAAGGCCAGCGTCGCGAAGGGCCGCAGCAACTGGCGCGGCGGCATGCCGGCCGCCGACATCACGATGAGTTCTGAATCGCCGTTGAGCTTGTTCAGCGCGTAGACGCAGGCGATGAACAGGGCGACCGGGGCGATCACCGTGATCAGCGTCGGCAGCGACAGGGCGGTGATGAACAGGAAGACGAGGAGCGTCTGCCCCTTGGCCGTGACGAGGTCGAGTTCGCGCAGGGCCTGCGTCACCCAGATCGTGCCGGTCAGGCCGATCAGGCAGGTGAGGAAGGCCCCGAGCGCGATCCTGAATATGTAGCGCTCGATCTGCGTCATCTGCGCCTTCTGACCCTCGAACCCCTTCCTCGCCACCGGTCACGGCGCCGCGCATTCTCGCCGGTCGCGGCGTCCAGGCCAAGCTGTCCCGAATGCCGCGTCTCCGGGCGCTGAGAGGCGCGTGGCTCCAAGGGTCTCGGGGCGCCCGGATTGAGGCCGTTTCGCGGCGCCGCCAGCGGGGCTCACGGACCGCGCGCGACCGGGCGTTTCCGGGCCGGCTGCCACGGGATGCAGCCTCGACCGATCAGGCCGGGGACGTACCGCGCCGAACGACCGGCCGAACGCGCCGGATACGCTGGGCAACATCCCGTTCCTGACCGGCTTGCGGCCACAGGGCCATCCCTCGAAACCGCAAGCCCGGCTGCGCGACGCTGACGAGCGCCGCGCGGAGCGGAGCCCAAGGAACCGAGACTGTCCGCGCAGGCGGGCGCCGGCGACGGAGGCCCACGAGACATCAGGATCAATCGCCTTCGCGCGATTGCCCCGGCTGCGGCCCGTCCCCGCGTTGCGTTCTGCGTTTCAGCGGGTACACAGGTTCGCCGGTTTTCGCGGGGGACGCGGAGGAGCCGGCGGAAGACGGGTTGAGAGCGAAGAGCATCATGGCCGGTGGGATCGAAATCGCCTTTGAGCCGCTGTCGTCGCGCGGTCGCGGGGGCGACCTCGTGGTGTTCGTGGGCGACGATCTCGCCCTGTCCGGTGCCGCCTCCGAGGCGCTCGGCCAGCCCGGCGTCGAGCTGGTCGCCCGCGCCGCCGCGAGCGAGCGCTTCAAGGGCAAGGCGCAGAGCGCACTGGTCCTCCCGGCCCCGGCGGGCGTGGAGGCCGACCGGCTCGTGGTGATCGGGCTGGGATCGGAGAAGGACCGGGCCAAGATCGACTGGACCGTGCTGGGCGGCTTCACCGCCGGCAAGGTCGGTGCACGCAGCGCCCGCGTCGTGATCGACGGGCCCGGTTTCGCCGCCGGCGCCCGCGATGTCGCCGACTTCACCCTCGGCGCGCGCCTGCGCAGCTACCGCTTCGACCGGTACAAGACCAAGAAGAAGGACGAGGACGAGGGGGGTGCCGCGCTGACCCTGCTGGTCGCCGACCCGTCCGGGGCGCAAGCCGCCGCGCGCAGCGCCGAGGCGGTCGCCGAGGGCGTGATCCTCGCCCGCAACCTCGTCAACGAGCCGCCGAATGTCCTCTACCCCGAGGAATATGCCCGCCGCGTCTCCGAGCTGACGAGCCTCGGCGTCGAGGTCGAGATCCTCGACGTGGCGCGGATGAAGGAGATCGGCATGGGCGCCCTGCTCGCCGTGGCCCAGGGCTCGGCCCGCGAGCCGCGCGTGGCGATCATGCGCTGGAACGGGGCGGACGACGCCGCAGAGCCGCCGCTGGCCCTGATCGGCAAGGGCGTGGTGTTCGATTCCGGCGGCGTCTCGATCAAGTCGGCCGGCGGCATGGAGGACATGAAGGGCGACATGGGCGGCTCGGCCGCGGTCGTCGGCACCCTGCACGCGCTGGCCTCGCGCAAGGCCAAGGCCAACGTGATCGGCGCCATCGGCATCGTCGAGAACATGCCCGACGGTGCGGCCTACCGCCCCTCCGACATCGTCACCTCGCTCTCAGGGCAAACCATCGAGGTCATCAACACCGACGCGGAAGGCCGCCTCGTGCTCGCCGACGTGCTCTGGCACGTCCAGGCGACCTACAAGCCCAAGGCGATGATCGATCTGGCCACGCTCACCGGCGCGATCATCGTCGCGCTCGGCCAGGACATCGCCGGCCTGTTCTCCAACGACGACGCGCTCTCAAGCCAGATCACCGCGGCCGGCGAGGCGGCGGGCGAGAAGGTGTGGCGGATGCCGCTGATCCCGGCCTTCGACAAGGCGATCGACTCGAAGTTCGCCGACATGAAGAACACCGGCGGGCGCCACGGCGGCGCGGCCACGGCGGCCGCCTTCCTCAAGCGCTACGTCAACGACGTGCCGTGGGCCCATCTCGACATCGCGGGCGTCGGCATGTCCTCCACCCCCTCCGAGATCAACCGGAGCTGGGGCGCGGGCTGGGGCGTGCGCCTGCTCGACCGGCTCGTGCGCGAACACTACGAGCGGTGAGCCGCACCGGAGCGCTCTCCGCCGGCCCGGAGGTCGGCTCGGCGCAGGCGCGTGCATCGCGCTCGGAACGGGGCCGCCTGGCGATCGCCGCAGCGCCGCTGCTGGCAGCGCTGACCGCCCTGTTCGCCGTCTTCCTCACCGGCTTCGATCAACGCAGCGCGATGCCGCCGGACGTGGCGACCCGGTTCTACGGCTTCTTCCTCGACCGCTACCCGCTCTTCGCCTTCGCGCTGGTCTACGGACTCACCCGCATCCTGACCGTCATGCTGGCGCCGGGCTCCGCTTCGCTGGCCCGGCGGGTCGTCGGCGGGCTCATCGGCCTCGCGCTGCTGCTGGGGGTGAGCCTGCACCCGACCTTCGGCGGCCTCGTGCTGCGGGCCGGCTTCGGCACCGGCAGCGGCGCCTTCCTCAACGGCACGCCGATGCTGATCGCCTATGCAATGGGGGCAGGGGCCGCCGCGGGCCTGTTCGGGCTGGCCATGGGGCTCGGCGCGCGTCTGGCCGGCCGGCCGGGTCCGAAGCCCAGCGGAAGCCGCTGGCGCAGGGCCGGGCGGGCGCTGCTGGGATGGGTCGCGGGCATCCTGGCCCTGTGGTTCGCCGCCGCCGTGATCGGGCTCGCCCGCGATGCCGGGTTCGGCCCGTGGCCGCGCCGCCCGCTCGATGCCCGTGACCTCGTCGTCGCCGCCCTGGTGCTGACGCTCGCTGCCCTGCCACACGGGCTGCTCGTGGCCGCCCGCCTGCGGCCGCAGCGGACGACTCGGGCGGCCCCTCAAGCCGCGCGGGTGGGCGTGGCTTGATCGAACGCGCCGGAAACGCTTAAGCCACGACGGGAAGCGGTGGAGCCGGCGTGAGGCCGGCCCTCATAAGCCGCGGGCCACAGGGCAGGAGAGACGAGGATGGCGCAGGACCGGAGCGCGGAGCGTCCTTGGCTGGCCGCCTATCCCCCCGGCATTCCCGCCGACATCGACGTCGATTCCGTCGGCACGGTGGTCGATCTGTTCGACCGCAGCGTGCTGCGCTTCGCCGAGCGCCCGGCGATCACCTGCTTCGGCGCGAGCCTGCGCTATCGCGAGATCGGTGCCGCGGCGCAGGCGGTGGCGGCGTGGCTCGCCGCCAACGGCTACGGCAAGGCCGGCAAAGGCAGCGAGAAGGGTGCGGACGGCATCGGCGACCGCGTCGCGGTGATGATGCCCAACGTCCCGGCCTGTCCCGTCGCGCTGCTCGGCGTGCTGGTGGCGGGCTGCACCGTCGTCAACGTCAACCCGCTCTACACCCCGCGCGAACTCGCCGCCCAGATCAACGATTCCGGCGCCCGCGTCCTCTTCGTGCTGGAGAATTTCTGCCACACGGTCGGGCAGGCGCTGCCGCAGATGCCGAGCCTGGAGCGGATCGTCGTGGCGGGCCCGGGCGACCTGCTGGGGCTGAAGGGACGGATCGTCGATCTCGTCTCGCGGCGGCTGAAGCGGGCGGTGCCGCCCTACACCCTGCCGGCCGGGCGGACCCTCCGGTTCGAAGCGGTGGTGCGGGCAGGCCGCGGCCTCAAGCGGCCCTCGGTCCTGATCGAGCCCGGCGACGTCGCTTTCCTGCAATATACCGGCGGCACCACCGGCATCGCCAAGGCGGCGATGCTGACCCACCGCAACATCATGGCCAATGTCGAGCAGAGCCGGGCCTGGTTCCGCGCCCCGGCGGCGGATGGGGACGGGCACGTGGCGGTGACGGCGCTGCCGCTCTACCACATCTTCGCGCTGACGGCCTGCTTCCTGTTTTTCTTCCGGCTCGGCGGCTGCTGCCTCCTGATCCCGAATCCGCGCGACCTCGACGGCTTCGTGAAGACGCTCAGCCGCACCCGCTTCACCAACTTCGCCGGGGTGAACACGCTGTTCAACGCCCTCAACAATCACCCGAAGATCGGCACGGTCGACTTTTCGCAGGTCGAGTACGTGGTCGGCGGCGGCATGGCGGTGCAATCGGCAGTGGCCGCCCGCTGGAAGGCGATCACCGGCCAGACCATCCTCGAAGGCTACGGCCTGTCGGAGACCTCGCCGGTGGTGAGCGTCAACCCGCTCGGACTCGCCGACTGGACCGGGACGATCGGCTATCCGCTGCCCTCGACCGAGGTGACGATCCGGGCCGAGGACGGCACGGTGCTGCCCTTCGGCGTGCCGGGCGAACTCTGCGTGCGCGGGCCCCAGGTGATGGCCGGCTACTGGAACCGCCCGGAGGAGACGCGGGCGTCGATGACGGCCGACGGCTTCTTCCGCACCGGCGACGTGGCGGTGATGACGCCGGACGGGCAGATCCGCATCGTCGACCGGATGAAGGACATGATCCTCGTCTCCGGATTCAACGTCTACCCGAACGAGGTCGAGGACGTGCTCGCCACCCATCCGGCGGTGGTCGAATGCGCCGTGGTCGGCGCGCCCTGCGGCGAGAGCGGCGAGATGGTCGTCGCCCACGTGGTCTTGCGCGATCCGTCGGTGGAGCCGGACGCGCTCCGGGCGCATGCCCGCGCGAGCCTCACCGGCTACAAGGTGCCCCGCCGGATCGTGATCCAAGATAGCCTGCCCAAGACCAATGTCGGCAAGGTGCTGCGCCGGGCGCTGCGGGAGGAGAGTATTCCCGGTCGGTGACGACCTCGCGGGGGAACCGCCGGGCATCCTCAGCATCAGCCGCTGGAGGCACCGTCGGCGGCGCTACCCAGCCCTCGGATTTTGCCAGCACGACCAAGGCTCGGCGCAACGGCTCTCTCCGCGCCAGGGCTGGCTATCCTGACAGCTTATGACGAGCCCTTCTTCCGCCGTATCCGGTGACCAGGGGCAGCACGCAGAAGCATTCGAACGATGCCCATCGTCAGGGAGCGCACGAGCGGATTGCTCCCCCCCGCGCCGGGACGCAGATCCAAATAGTGATCCGGCTCGAAAAAAGCGTGGGGCTGCCTTTTCTCCCGGTAACCTATCCTCATATAGTGCTCAAAAGGATCCAGACCGGAAGATCCAACATCTTTATACCGATCATAATAATATTTTTTCGAGAACAACGGGTGCGGATCTATGTCGCATATCTTACTAGATTCTACGTATTGTACAAAATTAGGGACTTTATCACTAACTTTTTCAGAAAATGCCCTCTCGTATTGGCTCGCAAAATAATCGGCATCGAACAAAATGCAAGGATCGAAACCCGTTCGCTCTGTTAAATAATGCTCCAGGGGACTTACGGCATCACACGACACGACGGAACGATAATACGCCGAGTTGAACATCACATGGGGATCACGCATCTCGTGACCACCATAAACATAGTTCTTCAAAGCGTTTTCATTAGATGGAATGCCATACCTGTCCCGATACCATTTGGTGTCGAAAAGTGGATTTGGATTGAAATCGCTTCGATCCCCTTTTGTAATAAAATGGTAGAATGGATCCATATCACTATTTTTCGGCATATATCTCCATCGATACCAATCCGCCCAAAACAAAGGGTGAGGCTTCGCGCCGTTTCGCCATCCTATCGAGAGATAGTGAATGAGCGGCGGAAGATTCGATTCCTCACCACCCATATACGTCCACTTGTACCATTTTGTATTGAAAAGAGGGTGCGGATCGCAAAGCGACGCACCGCCGAATTCGATGAAATGCGCGAGTGGATTTTCGATTTTATCGAGCGTTATGCCTGCACCCGCAACGTACCAACTCGTATCGAAGTACGGAGATGGCGAAAAACCTCTAAACTTACCAGATTTACGATAGTGGTCGAGCATATCAGTCGATATTGTACTGTCGCCGATCTGTGATGCGTACCAACGACTATCAAAAAGCTCCATTTCATTACCTTTTCAGGAGTGGCGTCGGCAAGCTGCGCAATCATACCTCAGGTTTTATTTTCCTCAAATTCGACGATTAAACAACCTATAAGATAGCTATCTGAGTCGGGGCAAGGGATCCCCAGGGAGCGGACGTTGCTTCGGCAGAGCACCGATGATGGCAGCCCGGCGCGCCCTGCCATGAGCCGTGAGCGCGACGATCCTTCTGTCACGACAGCAGTCGGGACGAAGACACCGCGAACATCGTCGCCTGCGGGCCGGCGAACCGGCGGACGGCCGTCCGGCTTGCAAAAAACTACGTCCTCTCGGGCTGTCTTCCAGCCCTATTGTGCAGTGCGGAACCGTGCCCGGCAGCGATCATTGCTCCCTGACGAGGAGGTGATCGATGGCGGAAGTTCGCGCATTCTTCGATCAGTTGATCGGCTGGATCGTGCAGTTGCCCTGGTGGGTCGCGAGCCCGATCCTGCTGGCCGGCTGCTGCGTGCTGGTGCTGCCCCTGCACGGGGTGGCCTACCGCTTCGCGCAAAGGGCCGTGAGCGGGAAGAGCCTGTTCTGGCGCTCGCTGGTGTCACGCACCCGGGGGCCGAGCCGGCTCGCGCTGCTTGGTCATGAGTCTGGCGCTCGCGGTCTCCACCGCGCCGCTGACGTGGCAGATCCGGCTCGTCCTCAATTAGGTGCTGCTCGTCGCCTTCGTGACGCTGGCGGGCTGGACCTGCGCCACCGCGATCCACATCGCCACGGTGATCTACCTGCGCCGGTTCAAGCTCGATGCGGAAGACAACCTGCTCGCCCGCAAGCACTTCACGCAGATGCGCATCCTCGAACGGGCGGCGTTGACGCTGGTCGCCCTCGTCACGATCGCCATCGTGCTGATGACCTTCGAGCCGGTGCGGCAATACGGGGTGAGCCTGCTCGCCTCGGCGGGCGCGGCCGGGTTGATCCTCGGGCTGGCGATGCAGCCGGTGCTCTCCAACCGCGTGGCGGGCATCCAGATCGCCATCACCCAGCCGATCCGGATCGAGGACGCGGTCATCGTCGAGAACGAGTGGGGCTGGGTCGAGGAGATCAACGCGACCTACGTCGTCGTGCGGCTGTGGGACTGGCGCCGCCTCGTCCTGCCGCTGACCGACTTCATCCAGAAGCCGTTCCAGAACTGGACCCGAGAGGGCGCCTCGCTGATCGGCTCCGTGTTCCTCTACGTCGATCACAGGGCGCCGATCGAGGCGATGCGCACGGAATTGCGGCGGATCGCCGGGGCGTCCCGGCTCTGGGACGGCAACGTGGTCAACCTGCAGGTCTCGGACGCGCGCGAGGGCGTGATCGAGCTGCGGATGCTGGTGAGCGCCCGCAACGCGCCGCAGACCTGGGACCTGCGCTGCGAGGTGCGCGAGAAGATGATCGGCTTCCTGCAGAAGGAGCACCCTTGCGCCCTGCCGCGCCAGCGGGCGGAGTGGGTGAACCCCGATCCGCCCTATCCCGGCGGCCAGGCACGGCCCGAGGCCGGCAACGAGCCCGGCATCCGCGGCGAGCGCCCGCTCCGGAGCGATCCCCGCCCCGCGGCGGCCTGACGAAAAAGGGCCCGGTGCGGTCGATCCGCACCGGGCCCAGGAATCGCTCGGGAGCGGTTGCCCTGATCGCGCCCGACGAACGGCACGATCCCCGTTTGGGTGATCGCCCCTTCGCCAGCCCCGCTTCACGCGCCTAACCGAGTCGGTCGGCTCAGCAGCTCGCGTGGCCGCATTGGCGGATGTCGCTGATGGTCTTGCGCATCGGCTCGACGCCGACCGCGCCGGGCAGGATCTCGTCGCCGATGACGAAGGCGGGGGTGCCCGAGAGGCTGAGCTTGTCGCCGAGGCCGACGTTCTCGGTGAGGGCGGCCTTCACCTCCGGCCCCTGCGCGTCCTTCTTCAGGCGCTCCACGTCGGCACCGAATTCCTTGGCCACGGCGATCGCCCGCTCGCCGTTGATGCGGCCCTTGGTCTCGAGCAGCTTGGCGTGGAAGTCGAACATCTTCTCCGGCTTGAGCTGCAGCTTGGCCGCGAGTGCGATCCGGCTCGCCTCCAGCGATTCGGCGCCGAGCACGGGGAAGTCCTTGAGCACCACGCGCAGCTTCGGATCGGACTTGATCAGGGTCTGCACGTCGGTGAAGGCCTTGCGGCAATAGCCGCAATTGTAGTCGAAGAACTCGACCACGGTGACGTCGCCGTTCGGGTTGCCGGCGACGATGCCGTGGGGCGAGTTCGTCAGCGCCTCGCGCGACTCCTTCAGCGCGGCGGCCTGAGCGAGCTTCTGCGTTTCCTGAGCGCGGCGCTCGCCCTCGGCGATCGCCTCCTGCAGCACGTCGGGGTTCTTGACGAGGTAGTCCTTGACGATCCCCTCGATCGCCTTGCGCTGGGCGTCGGTGAAGGGGGCGGCATCCTCCGCGCGGGCGCCGACGGCCGCACCGAGCGCAAGGCCGCCGGCGAGGGCGAAGACGGAAACGGAGCGGAAGAGCTTCATCGATACCTCGAAATGCATGTCGGGGACGACATCCCGGCCGGGACCATCGACAAGGCGTTCCCACCGGCCCCGCCGACGAAACTATGGCACGGCGCATCCGTCGCGCCGACCCGAATCTGATCCGGACGGGAACGCCCTGAAGGGCCTCGCGCCGTTCCTGCTCCCGGGCTGCGGCGATTTCGCGGCGACCGCCCCGTCCTGCGGCTCAACCGAAAGTCGTTCGATCTTAGTAATTTGCTAAATGATGCAATTCAAATTCCGGGAAAGCTAGGATGCGGCCGGAACGGGGAGGGCAGCGTGATCGTCGTGCTGAGCGACCGCCCGGATCGTAGCCAGGACTTGGTGGAGGCCGTGCGCGCGGTCACCGAGTGCCGGGTCGTGGGCACCGATGAGACCTGGGACCGGATCGGCCTCTTCCGCGGTGTGATCGCCGACATCACCCTGAGCCGCCCCGAAGCCAAGCGCTGCCTGCGCTTGCTGGCGAACCGTCCCGGGCGCGCGCGTACCCCTCTGATCTGCCTGACGCGCGGCCACGAGCAATCCGCCTTCAACGAGGCGCGCAACCTCGGCGCCACCCTGTGCCTGTCGGCGCTGGCCGAGCCACGCATGATCGTCGGCTCGCTGGTGCGCGAGGTCTGGCCCGAGAAGTCGGTGGCCGACCTCGTGGTGACCCGCGAGACCGAGCGGGCGGGCACGCTGATGACGCGCCTGTTCGAATCGGCGCAGTCCGGCCCAATCGACATGCCGAGCGTCGAGCGGGGCATCGCCCCCGTGCTCGACGCGATCCACGAGGGCGGCCTGTCGCGCTGGCTCGACGAGGTGTGGGCGCATGACGACGTGACCTTCCAGCACTGCCTGCTGGTCTCCGGCGTCGTCGCCGCCTTCGCCCACAGCCTCGGCCTCTCCGCCGCGGACAAACAGCTCATGACCCGCGCCGCGCTGGTGCATGACGTGGGCAAGTCGCGCATCCCGCTCGCCGTCCTCAACAAGCCCGGCCGGCTCGACGACGACGAGAGGGCCGTGATGCAGACCCATGCGCCGATCGGCCACGAGATTCTGACGGAGTCCGGTGGCTGCGACGCGGTCACGCTCGCGGTGACGCGCCACCATCACGAGATGCTCGACGGTTCGGGCTACCCGGACAAGCTCTGCGCCGACGCGATCGGCGACCCCGTGCGGCTGCTGACGATCTGCGACATCTATGCCGCCCTGATCGAGCGACGCCCCTACAAGGCGCCGATGTCGAGCCGCGACGCGCTCTCGATCCTGTCGGGCATGCAGGGCAAGCTCGAGGGCGGGCTGGTACAGGCCTTCGGCCGGGCGGTGCAGACGGTGCCCTGAAGCGGAGCTCCCGCGCGGCGGATCCGGCCCGCTTCACAGGGCGCCCACACGCGGCCCCGTCCGCCATCGGCCTCGAATCGGGGGATGTGCGCGGCGGCATCCAGAGCGCATTCCGACGAAGTGGCGCCCGGTTCGTCGAAAGGATGCGCGTCAAAATAAAGAGCTGGAGACGCCGGCCTCGTCATCGGCCGGGCGCAGCTCACCTGGTAGACGCCTCCCGCGGTTGAGCGGGGCGCCGGCAGGGTCTACCTGACCGGGGTCCCGCCTCTCCCGTGAGGAGCCCGCCTTTGAGCCCCGATCCCGTCCTCTCGCGCCGCGCCCAGGCCGTCGCGCCCTTCCTGGCGATGGACGTGATGGCCGCCGCCGGCGCCCGCGAGCGGCGCGGGGAGGGCGTCGTCCACATGGAGGTCGGCCAGCCCTCGGCACCCGCGCCCCGCGCGGTGATCGCGGCGGCGCAAGGAGCGCTCGCCGACGGGCGCATCCCCTACACCGAAGCGCTCGGGCTTGCGCGCCTACGCGAGCGTATCGCCCGGCACTACGCCGAAACCTACGGCGTCAGCCTCTCGCCGGAGCGGGTGGTGGTGACGACGGGCTCCTCGGCGGGTTTCGTGCTGGCCTTCCTCGCCCTGTTCGATGCGGGCGCCCGGATCGGCGTGCCGCGCCCCGGCTACCCGGCCTATGACGGCATCCTGCGCGCCCTCGACCTGATCCCGCAGCCGCTGACCCTGCGCGCGGAAGACCGCTACGCCCCGACCCCCGCACTGGTGCGCGCGGTCCATGCGGTGCAGCCCCTCTCCGGCCTGCTGGTGATGAGCCCGGCCAACCCGTCCGGCACGGTGATCGAGCCGACCCGGCTTGCCGAACTCTGCGCCACGGCGCGGGCGCTCTCGCTGCCCTTCATCTCCGACGAGATCTATCACGGCCTCAGCTACGGCGTGCCGACGGCGACCGCGCTGCAATTCGATGCGAACGCGCTGGTCATCAACTCCTTCTCGAAATTCTACTGCATGACCGGCTGGCGGGTCGGCTGGATGGTGGTGCCCGAGACGCTGGTCCGGGGAATCGAGCGGCTGGCGCAGAACCTCTACATCTCGGCGCCCTATCTCTCGCAGGTCGCGGCGCTCGCCGCCTTCGACACCCTCGACGAGATCGTCGCGATCCGCGAGGGCTACGCGGCCAACCGCGCCCTGCTCCTCGACGCGCTGCCGTCCCTCGGCTTCAGCGACATCCACCCGGTGGACGGGGCCTTCTATCTCTACGCCGACATCGCCCGGCACACCGACGACGCGAGCGCCTTCTGCCGGCGGATGCTGGAGGAGGCGGGCGTCGCCGCGACGCCGGGCCTCGACTTCGACCCGGAGGAGGGCGGCCACCACATCCGCTTCTCCTTCGCCGGCTCGAACGCCGAATGCGCCGAGGCGGTGGCGCGGCTGAAGGGTTGGCTGGGCTGAGCCGCCGGAGCGGTTCGCGGATCGCCCCCTTCAGGAGGCCGGAACATGCGTGTGCCGGTCCGCATGAACCGTTTCGTCGCCCAGCGGGTCCGCCATCCCCGCCAGCTTCATCAAGGCGACAAGGGCGACCGGGAACATGGTGAACAGGGCCATGATCGCCGCCGTCTCGCGGATGTCAGCGGAAGACCAGAAGCGTCCGCCGGCATCCACGACGGCCGTGTCAGGGTCGAGGAGGGGCGGCAGGTGGCAGAGCGCGGAGGCGGCGTAGAGCAGCACCGGCGCCGCCAGGAAGGCCGGGCTCCGCCGGATGATCCGACGTCGGCCTCGATCTCGATCGGCAAACAGCGCGAAGCCCTGGAAGAACAGCCACGTCGTCAGGAACCAGCCGAAAAAGTTCGAGAGCGGGACGCCGAAATAGCCGCCGCTCTCGAACCAGGCCCAGGCCCGTCCGATCGTGGCGCTGGCCGGGTCCATGACCACGTCCCACTGCGTCAGGGTGAAGGCCGCGACGACGGGCGTGAAGGCGAGTTCCCGGCGGTTCGCCGGACCGCGGACATCGGTTCCCAGGAGCAGGCAGGCGATGATCCAAGCGGGATAGCCGACCCCGAAATAGAGCGGCCCGACGATGACCGGGATCGCGCCCACATGCGGAAGATCGGGCGCGACAAGGAATTTGTAGGCCCCGAAGGGAAATCCGGTGGCGACGCCGAGATTCTCGATCGCGAAGGTCACCGTGAGGCAGATCGCGAAGAAGGCCGCCGCCCTGATCACGCCAAGGGTCAGCAACGAATGCAGGAACAGCACGACGATGGAAAGCGCCGCGATGCCCTGTGCCAGGATCGTCGTTCGACCGCCCTGGTAGATTACGGCCAGCAGGAGGGCCGAGAAGGCCAGCCAAGAGCAAAACCGTGCCACCGCCCGCACTCCAATCGGGAGAATCCCGAAAGTCTACAACCGTAGCGGGTCTGATTGGTCAACCATTTGCCGGTCGGGTCACTCGGCTTCTCCCGAGGGGCACCTGCCTCGCGCTCCGCCGCTGACAGCACGGCGCATCTTCGACAGTGCCCGGCCTACACGTCGGCGGATTCACGCCGGCCGCCGCATTCGCCTGCGCGTCACGTTCGCCCCGCGGTCTCCCCGTCGTTTCGGGGGACCTGTAAACCGACACCTGCTGGATGACGGCCGCGTAGCCCGTCAGTTCCTCGGCGTCTGTCAGCGCCGCATCCGGCTCTTTTCGAAGCCGGGCACAGGCTCGTCCTTCGAGTTCCGGCGAACCTCGAACTGCAAAGCGGGGCCCGGCTGAGCCGGACCCCGCTTCGCAAGCGTCAAGATGCGTCCGGAGCCGTGCGCGGGATCGGCGATCCCGCGCCTTACCTCACTCGCCCGACAGCGCCGCCTTGGTGCGCGACCACCAGCCGGCCCGCTTGGGACGGTTCGGGTCCGGCGGCGTCAGCACCACCGCGACGGGCTCCGGCGCGGGCTCGGCGGCGGCCGGAGCGGGCGCTGCCGCTTCGGTCGCGGCGGCCGCGAAGGACTCGGCCTGGATCGGCTCGACCTCCGACGCGCGGACGACCGGCGGCAGCTCGGCCGCGGCGCCGTTCTCGGCGGCGAGAGAGACCGTGCTCACGTCGGCATCGCTGAACGGCTCCTCGGGGCCGACCGGCAGGGTATCGGTGGCCGTCTCCTCGGGATGCGCCTCGGAATCCTCCGTGGCCCGCACCGCGCCGGCCTCGTCCGCCTCGGAATCCTGCTCGGAATCCGAACGGCCGTTGCGCTCGGTCCGGCCGCGGCCGCGACCGCCCCGGCGCCCGCGGCGACGGCGGCGTCCATTGGCGTCCTCGCCGTTGGCGTCGGCGTCCGATGCGGTCTCGTCCGGCTCGGCCGCGGCGCCGAGAGCCGCCTCGGCGGTCTCCAGCTCGGAATCGGGCACATCGTCGCCGTCTTCCGCGCCGTCCTCGGCCCCGTCCTCGCTGTCGGTCCCGTCCTCGTCCCGCGCGCGGGCCTCGCCCTCACCGGAGGTGCGACCACCGCGACGGCGACGGCGACGGCGGCGACGGCCACCGCCCTCCTCGGACGCATCGGCGGCCGGGCGCTCCTCGGATGCGCCCTCGGCCTCCGCTTCGACCTCGGTCTCGACCTCTTCGGTCTCCTGGCTCTCGATCGCCTCGTCCTCGAACTCCTCGGCCTCGTAGACCGGCGAGATCGCCACGGCGCGCACGCCCGTCACCGGGCCCTCGTGCTTGACCGCCGGCTCACCGCGTTCGAGCTGGAAGGCGGAGGTCGCCACGAGCCGGTCGTCGGCGGAGATGGTGATCGTCACCGAGAAGCGCTGCTCGAGATCGAACAGGTGCGCCCGCTTCTGGTTGAGGATGTAGAGCGCGGTTTCGGTGCGGGTGCGCAGCACGACGTTGTGGCTCGCCGACTTGAGCAGCACCTCCTCGATCGAGCGCAGGATGTGCAGCGCCACCGAGGAGGTCGCCCGCACGAAACCCGAGCCGCCGCAATGGGCGCAGGGGATCGAGGAGGATTCGAGCACGCCGGTGCGGATGCGCTGGCGGCTCATCTCCAGGAGGCCGAAGGGCGAGATCCGCCCGACCTGGATGCGCGCCCGGTCGTTCTTGAGCGCCTCGTTGAGCCGCTTCTCGACCGCCCGGTTGTTGCGCTTCTCCTCCATGTCGATGAAGTCGATCACGACGAGGCCGGCGAGATCGCGCAGGCGCACCTGTCGGGCGACCTCTTCGGCCGCCTCGAGGTTCGTCTTGAGCGCGGTGTCCTCGATGTCGTGCTCGCGGGTGGCGCGGCCCGAGTTCACGTCGATCGAGACCAGCGCCTCGGTCGGGTTGATGACGAGGTAGCCGCCGGAACGCAGGGCGACGTGGGTGGAGAACATCGCGTCGAGCTGCTGCTCGACACCGTAGCGGGCGAAGATCGGCGTCGGATCGCGGTAGGGCTTCACGACCTTGGACTGGCCGGGCATCAGCATCCGCATGAAGTCCTTGGCCTCGCGGTAGGCGTCCTCGCCCGAGACCAGAACCTCGTCGAGATCCTTGTTGTAGAGGTCGCGGATCGCCCGCTTGATCAGCGAGCCCTCCTCGTAGACGAGCGCCGGGGCGGTCGAGGACAGCGTCAGCTCGCGCACGCTCTCCCACAGGCGCATCAGGTACTCGAAGTCGCGCTTGATCTCGGGCTTGGTGCGCGAGGCGCCGGCCGTGCGCAGGATGATCCCCATCCCGTCCGGCACGTCGAGGTCGGCGACCACTTCCTTGAGGCGCTTGCGGTCGGCGGCCGAGGTGATCTTGCGCGAGATGCCGCCGCCCCGGCCGGTATTGGGCATCAGCACCGAGTAGCGGCCGGCCAGCGACAGGTAGGTGGTGAGCGCCGCGCCCTTGGTGCCGCGCTCTTCCTTGACGACCTGGACGAGGATGATCTGGCGGCGCTTGATCACCTCCTGGATCTTGTAGTGGCGGCGATAGGCGCGCGGACGCTCGGGGATCTCGGCGAGCGCATCGCCCGAGCCGCCGACCTGCGCGACGCGCGGCTCGCCGTCCTCGGATTCCTCGTCGTCGTCCTCGTCGTCCGAATCCTCGTCCTCGGCCTCGTCGTCGTCCTCATCCTCGTCGGACTCGTCGTCCTCCGCATCCTCGTCGTCCGATTCGTCGCTCTCTCCGTCCTCGTCGGACTCGGCTTCGGCCTCTTCGGCCTCTTCGGCCTCGGCCTGGGAGAGCGGCGCGGTGGCGGCGACCGGCTGCGGCTCGACCGTCTCGGCCTCGGCCGACGGCTCGGCATCCGCGACGGGCGGGTTCGGCGCCTCGGAGATCGCGGCGATGTCGGACGGCTCGACCCCGGTATCCTGCGCGGGAGCGGCGTCGGCGGCCGGCGCCTCCTCGGCGGGCGCGCCGGGCTCCAGCGCCGCCTCGGGCAGGCTCGCGGAGGCATCGCCCCCGGCCTCGACCGGGGCGGAGGCCGCGTCGCCCTCGCCGCGTTCCTCGACGAGGGCGGCGCGCACGGCCTCGATCGCCTCCGGCGCGGGCGCGTCGGCGGACCGGCCCTCACCGGGGATCGCGTCGTTCTCGGAGACCGCCTCGGACCCCGCGTCCTGCGACTTCACCGTGTCGTCGTGACGCGAGCCGCGGGCCTCGGCCCGGCGCCCGCGCGAGCGGCGGCCCCGCGGCGGACGGCGCTCCTCGCGCTCGCGGTGCTCCTCTTCCTCGCGCGCCTCGGCCTCGATCAGCGCGAGGCGGTCGGCCATCGGGATCTGGTAGTAGTCGGGGTGGATCTCGTTGAAGGCGAGGAAGCCGTGGCGGTTGCCGCCATACTCGACGAAGGCCGCCTGGAGCGAGGGCTCCACGCGGGTGACCTTGGCGAGATAGATGTTGCCCCTCAGAGGCCGGCGGTTGGCCGCCTCGAAATCAAATTCCTCGACCCGCGAGCCTTGGACTGTGACGACCCGGGTCTCCTCCGGATGCATCGCATCGATGAGCATCTTGTTGTTGGCCATGACGTGCTTTCGACATGGCGGCCGACGTCGTTCTCCTCACGCTCGCGCCGCTTGGTCCCGGCGGCGCCGCCCCCGGCCTGCGGGCCGGAAGGAGATGGGCGCGTGCCGGCCTCGTCGCCGAGGTCGCGGTGGATGCGGGGAGGGGATTGCCGTCAACCGCCTTGACGCGCCGGGCATCGGCGCGGTGGGGGTTGAACAGGGCCGGGGCGACGGAAGGGGCGAGGCGACGCGAAAACCGCGCGCCTTCGGCACGAGCAGCGGCAACCGATGCTGTGCGTCCTCCCATCCTGATCCGGCCTCGCGAAGATGGTGGGCCGGCAAGCGGCCCGTACAGATTTCATGGGCACGACCGCCCCGGATGATCGGGAGGCCGCGAATGCCGTGACACCCGCCCGGATGCCGGGAGGCGCCGACTGACGCTGCTGATTCGAGCGAGGTGGGCGCCGACATGCCCCGGGCGCGCCCAGGGGCCGCCGAAGCGCCAACCCGGGAATGGGGTCGGTATCATTACAGAGTGTCGCGGGAGAATTGCAAGGGTTCCGTATGACGGCCATCGCCACTTCGTCACGAGCGCGCGCCATCGCGCGCACGTTCCCGTGAACCGGCAGACCACAACCGGAGACCGCCCCACGGGCTTGAACCCGGCGAAACCCGTCGGGACGGCGGAACTCCCGTCGGGATGGCAGGGGAGGTGGAGGGGGATGGGGATGGCAGGGGAGGGGGAGGGCAGGACACGGGTGGCGACAGGCAGTGTCGCTCCGGCACAACAGCGGCGCCGGGATCGGCGGGGGCGAAGTGAGGAACGGTTAACCATCTCGGCCGTATCTCGTATCGGAGGCTTCCCCGGACCCTTGGCCGCCCGATGCCGCACAGCACCCGCCTGCCCCGCACCGGACTCGTCCGCCCCATCGCCGTCCTCGCGCTCGCGGGCGGCCTGGTGCTGGCCGCCGGCCCCGCGCCGGCTCAAGACGGCCCCGGCAGCCAGCAGCCCGGCGGCGCGGCGGTGGCGATCGCCGCCGAGACCGCGACCCGGGACGGCACGACCCGGCTCACCCTCACCCTGTCGAAGGCGGTCGAGGCCCGCGCCTTCGTGATGGAGCGGCCGGACCGGGCGGTGATCGACCTGCCCGAGGTCAATTTCCAGCTCGATCAGGAGCCGGGCAAGATGAGCGGCCGCAAGCGCGACGGCGCCATCGCCTCGTTCCGCTACGGCCTGTTCGCCCCGGGCCGCTCGCGCATCGTGGTCGACCTCGCCGGGCCCGCCGTGGTCGAGCCGATCGAGACGGTCAAGACCCGCGAGGGCGCGGTGCTGGTCTCGATTCCCTTCCGCAAGGTCGATCGCGACACCTTCCGCAAGGCGGCGGTGGCGGGCGATCCGAGCCCGGCCGCCGCGGGCAAGGCCGCGCCCGTGCGCGAGACCGCCGACACGCGCCCGCTCATCGTCATCGATGCCGGCCACGGCGGCACCGATCCCGGCGCCATCGCCGCCACGGGGGTGTTCGAGAAGGACATCGTGTTCGGCTTCGCCCAATCCTTTGCCGAGCGCCTGGAACAGACCGGCCGCTACCGCCTGCTGATGACCCGCGACCGCGACGTGTTCGTGCCCCTGGCCGAGCGGGTGCGCATCGCCCGCGAGGCGAAGGCCGACCTGTTCGTCTCGATCCATGCCGATTCGATCTCGGCCGCACCCCAGGTGAAGGGCGCCACGATCTATACCGGCTCGGAGCGGGCGACCGACAACGAGTCCGCTAAGCTCGCCGAGCGCGAGAACCGGGCCGACGCCGCCGCCGGCACCGAATCCGGCGAGGCCCCGGCGGAGGTCGCCGACATCCTCCAGGAACTGACCCTGCGCGAGACCCGCGGCTTCTCCTCGGGCTTTGCCGGCCGGCTGATGGGCCAGCTCTCCCCGGTGATGGAGATGAGCACGAAGCCCCACCGCGAGGCCGGCTTCAAGGTTTTGCGCTCCCCCGACGTGCCCTCCGTGCTGATCGAACTCGGCTACCTGTCGAGCAAGAGCGACCTCGAGAAGCTGCAATCGGAAGAGTGGCGCATGCGGGTGACGGGTTCGATGGCCAAGGCCGTGGACCTGTTCTTCTCCGGCCGGGCCACGCTTTCGCGTCCGGCGGCGTTCGGAGCGCGCTCCGCCGAGAACGGGAAAAGCGCGATCGCGTTCCGACCCTGAGGAGCCGGACACGGCTCCACGGCGCGAAGCGCGCCTCGGCCTTTGCCGAGGCGTCGAGCGGAGCGAGAGCCCAGGGAACCGAGACGGCCCGCGGAGGCGGGCGCCGGCGACTGAGAGTGCCTCACAAAACTCCCGGTCTCCGACCGTTCCCGTTCTGGCGATGACAGCGCGGCGGGCGTTTCGTGAGAAACACTGAGGCGGACAAAAGCTTAAGGGGATCGCTTTCGAGCGGTCCCCTTGCATCGCCCCAGTTTCACCATAGAGCCGGTGTCGATACGGGGCTCGACGAGCCCCCCGTCCGCCTGACAAGAGGCGCGGCCACGCGGGGCCTCACCAGTGCCCGCGGCAGGCCCTCGCGCTTGGCCTTCATCGGCGCGCAGCGGACGAGCGACGGAACGGACCCCGGATGCGTTTCATCCTGCGATTCTTCGCCTTCCTGTTCTCGGCCGGCGCGGTGGTGTTCTGCCTCGCCGCCGCGGTCGGCGCGTTCTTCTACTGGAAGTACAGCCAGGACCTGCCCGACCACGCCGCGCTCGCCAATTACGAGCCGCCGGTGATGACCCGCGTCCACGCGGCGGACGGCTCGCTTCTGGCCGAATACGCCCACGAGCGCCGGCTCTACCTGCCGATCCAGGCGATGCCGAAGATCGTCGTCGCCGCCTTCCTCTCGGCCGAGGACAAGAACTTCTACAAGCACGGCGGCATCGACCCCGAGGGCATCGTCCGCGCGATCCTCACCAACGCCCAGTCCGGCAAGAAGCAGGGCGCCTCGACCATCACCCAGCAGGTGGCCAAGAACTTCCTGCTCTCGGCCGAGCAGACCTACGACCGCAAGATCAAGGAAGCGCTGATCGCGCTGCGGATCGAGTCGGCCTATTCGAAGGACAAGATCCTCGAACTCTACCTCAACGAGATTTTTCTCGGCACCATCGTCCCCGGCCGCAATCTGCACGGCGTCGCGGCGGCGGCCCTGGATTACTTCGGCAAGTCCGTCCACGAGTTGACGATCAACGAGGCGGCCTATCTCGCCGCGCTGCCGAAGGGGCCGAACAACTACCACCCCTACCGGCGCACGCAGCAGGCGCTGGCGCGGCGCAACGAGATCATCGGCCTGATGGCCCAGAACGGCTACATCACCGCCGAGGAGGGCACCGAGGCCAAGAAGCAGCCGCTCGGCGTCAACCCGCGCGTCGCCTTCCCGAACGCGGCCAACGCCAACTACTTCACCGAGGAGGTCCGCCGCGAGATCTCCGAGCGCTACGGCCAGAGCAAGCTCTACGAGGGCGGCCTCTCGGTGCGCGCCACCCTCGACCCGAAGATGCAGGCGCTCGCGCGCAAGGCGTTCATCGACGGCCTCGTGCGCTACGATCAGGGCCGCGGCTGGCGCGGGGCCGAGCATAAGGTCGATCTCACCGGCCGCGACTGGGGCCTGGCGGTGGCCGAGATGCCCGCGCTCGGCGACATCGCCCCCTGGCGCCTCGCCGTGGTGCTGAACACCAATGGCGGCGTGGCGCAGATCGGGCTCCAGCCCAAGCGCGAGGCCGGCGGCGCCCTCTCGAAGGAGCGCGAGACCGGCGCGATCACCGCCGAGGGCGTGAAGTGGACCGGCCGCGCCGTCGCCACCGCGGTCAAGCCCGGCGACGTGGTCTATGTCGAGGCGATCGATCCGGCCAAGGGCACCTACCGCCTGCGCCAGAAGCCCGAAGTGTCGGGCGCCATCGTCGCGATGGACCCGTATACGGGGCGCGTCCACGCCATGGTCGGCGGCTTCTCGTATGAGGAATCCGAGTTCAACCGCGCGACGCAGGCGATGCGCCAGCCCGGCTCGTCGTTCAAGCCGATCGTCTACTCGGCGGCGCTCGACAACGGCTACACCCCGTCCTCGGTGGTGCAGGATGCGCCGATCACCATTGAGGCCGGCCCCGGCCAGGAGGCGTGGTCGCCCTCGAACTACGACGGCAAGTCCGGCGGTCCGCACACCCTGCGCTACGGCATCGAGCACTCGAAGAACCTGATGACGGTGCGGCTGGCCAAGGATATCGGCATGCCGCTGATCGCCGAGTATTCGCGCCGCTTCGGCGTCTACGACGACCTGCTGCCGGTGCTGCCGATGTCGCTGGGCGCCGGCGAGACCACGGTGATGCGCATGGTCACCGCCTACTCGATGCTCGCCAACGGGGGGCGCCGCATCCGCCCGACCCTGATCGACCGCATCCAGGACCGCACCGGCGAGACGATCTACCGCCACGACAACCGCAAATGCGTCGGCTGCGACGCGGAGAAGTGGTCGGGCCAGGACGAGCCCAAGCTCGTGGACGAGTCCGAGCAGGTGCTCGACCCGCTCACCGCCTACCAGATGGTCTCGATCATGGAGGGCGTGGTCCAGCGCGGCACCGCAACCCTGCTCAAGCAGATCGGCAAGCCGCTCGCGGGCAAGACCGGCACGACGAACGACGCCAAGGATGCGTGGTTCGTGGGCTTCTCCCCCGATCTCGCGGTCGGCGTCTATCTCGGCTTCGACAAGCCGCGCTCGCTCGGCGACCGGGCGACCGGTGGCGGGCTCGCCGCCCCCATCGTCCTCGACTTCCTGAAGGTGGCGCTCAAGGACAAGCCGCCGACCCCGTTCCGCGTGCCGGCGGGGATCAAGCTGATCCGCGTCAATGCGTCGTCCGGCACCCGCGCCGGCTCGGGCGAGGGCGGCGGCACGATTCTGGAGGCGTTCAAGCCCGGCACCGCCCCGCCGGACTCCTACGTCGCCCCGGCCGCCCCCGCCGCGGTGCCGCCCGATGCCGGCGCCGCCGCCCAGGCCGGCGGCGTCTACTGAAGACCCGCCACCACGATCCGCGATCGACCGAGAGCCGCCCCGACCGGGCGGCTCTTTTCGTTTCGGAGGGGTCTCGATGGCGGATCGTATTCAACGACAACGTTCTTCGCCCGGATGCCGTACGATGAAGAACGAGCTTTCGCGATGAGCTGAAAAAACGCCCAATCATTCCTTTGACGATAGCTTGTTCCGCAGCAATGATCTGACACAACAAGATGATGAAGCCGAAAAAACCGCATTCATCTCGAACTGTTCCAGATCAAAGCGAGCGCCGCGCCACCATGTCGCTTCAAAACCCGTCCTCCGCCTCCGAACCGATCCGCTTCGCCTACTGGGTGCCCAACGTCTCGGGCGGCCTCGTCATCAGCAAGATCGCGCAGCGCACGAGCTGGGACGCGGACTATAATCGCAAGCTCGCGCAGATCGCGGAGGCGGCGGGCTTCGACTACGCGCTGACCCAGATCCGCTTCACCGCCGGCTACGGTGCCGAGTACCAGCACGAATCGGTCGCCTTCAGCCACGCGCTGGCCGCCGCCACGACCCGGCTGACGGTGATCGCCGCGATCCTGCCCGGCCCCTGGAACCCGACGCTCGCGGCCAAGCAGATCGCCACGATCGCCCAGCTCACGGAAGGACGGATCGCGGTCAACATCGTCTCGGGCTGGTTCTCCGGCGAGTTCCGGGCGATCGGCGAGCCCTGGCTCGACCACGACGAGCGCTACCGCCGCTCGGAGGAGTTCATCCGGTCCTTGCGCGGGATCTGGACGCAGGACGCCTTCAGCTTCCGCGGCGATTTCTACCGCTACACGAACTACACCCTGAAGCCGAAGCCGGGGCCGAACCTGCCGGAGATCTTCCAGGGCGGCTCCTCGCGCGCCGCCCGCGACATGGCCGCCCGCGTCTCCGACTGGTATTTTACGAATGGCAACACGCCCGATGGCGTGCGGGCGCAGGTCGAGGATCTGCGCGCCAAGGCCCAGGCGAACGGCCATTCCGTGAAGGTCGGCGTCAACGCCTTCGTCATCGCCCGCGAGACGGAGGAGGAGGCCCGCGCCGTCCTTCAGGAGATCATCGAGAATGCCGATCCGGACGCGGTGAAGGCCTTCGGCCACGAGGTGAAGAACGCCGGCAAGGCCTCCCCCGAAGGCGAGGGCAACTGGGCAAAATCCAGCTTCGAGGATCTCGTCCAGTACAACGACGGCTTCAAGACCAACCTGATCGGCACGCCCGACCAGATCGCCGAGCGCATCCTCGCCCTCAAGGATGCCGGCGTCGATCTCGCCCTGCTCGCCTTCCTGCACTTCCAGGAGGAGGTGCAATATTTCGGCGAGCAGGTGATCCCGCGGGTCCGCGCGCTGGAAGCCGCCCGCGAGCGCCGGGCCGAGGCAGCCTGACCTTCACGCTCGTCCCACCCGCATCCTCATCCTGAGGTGCTGCGCAGCCGCCTCGAAGGATCCTCCGGCTCCCGCGCGATCCCCGGAGGATCCTTCGAGGGCGACGCTCCGCGCCGCCACCTCAGGATGAGGGGAGAGGGTGGGACGCGGCTCTTCCGATCACCTCCCACTTCCCTCAACCGACGGAGACCGCTCCATGACCATCGCCGTCAATCCCACCACTGCCGAGGCCGGCAGCCGGCCGCAGGGCGTGCCGGGGCCTGCCCGCCCCGCGACCCCGGCCCATGTCATCCGCGACGACGCCGAGGCGATCCGCATCGCCCACGAACTGGCGAAAGAATTCCGCGAGGGCGCTTCGGAGCGCGACCGCACCAACGCCCGCCCGCTCGCCGAGCTCGACGCCTTCTCCCAGAGCGGCCTGTGGTCGATCAACGTGCCGCGGGCCTATGGCGGGCCAGAGGTCTCCTACAAGACGCTGGCGCAGGTGATCGCGATCATCGCCGCCGCCGACCCCTCCATCGCGCAGATCGCGCAGAACCATCTCGGCATCGTCGCGGCGGTCCGCACGGTCTCCGATCCGGAGCAGCAGGCGCTTCTCTTCGGGCAAGTCCTGAAGGGCACCCGCTTCGGCAACGCCTTCTCCGAGCGCGGCACCAAACGGGCCGCCGAGTTCGAGACCCGCTTCACCGATCACGGCGACCACGTCATCGTGCGCGGCCAGAAGTTCTACTCGTCGGGCGCGCTCCTCGCTCATCTCGTGCCGATCGTCGCCCTCGATGCGGAGGGCCGCGCCTGGTACGCCATCGCCGAGCGCGATGCGCCAGGCCTCACCGTGATCGACGACTGGTCGGCCTTCGGCCAGCGGGGCACGGCCAGCGGCACCGTCATCATCGAGGATGTGCGGGTGGAAAAAAGCCACCTCGTGCCGGGCTACCGCGCCTATGAAGCACCGCGGGCCGATGGCGCCATCTTCCAGATCATCCAGGCCGCCGTCGATGCCGGGATCGGCCGCGAGGCGCTCGACGACACCATCGACTTCGTGCGCGAGAAGGCGCGCCCCTGGATCGACAGCGGTGGGGAGCGGGCCTCCGACGACCCCTACACCATCCGCAGCATCGGCGACCTGACGATCCGCCAGCACGCGGCCGAAGCCCTGCTCGACCGGGCGGGGCTGGCCATCGACGCCGCGCTGGCAAACCCGACGGCCGAGAGCGTGGCCGCGGCCCAGATCGCGGTCGCCGAGGCCAAGGTGCTGACCACCGAGACCGCGCTCGCCGCCGCCAACACCCTGTTCGAACTCTCCGGCACCCGCTCGACGCTGGCCGAGCACAACCTCGACCGCCACTGGCGCAACGCCCGCACCCACACGCTTCACGATCCCGTGCGCTGGAAATACGCGATCATCGGCAACCACGCGCTGAACGGGGTGAACCCGCCGCTCCACGCCTGGAGCTGAGAACCGCGGCGGGCAGCTTGCACGCCCCGTCCGCTCGTTCGATCCTCGGGGCCGGACGACGGACGGAGCCGGAACCATGGCGCGCCACACCGGGCAGTGGTGGCCGCTCCACGAGGGTAAGACCCTGGCGGAAGCCTTGCACATTCTCGAAACCGATGGCGTCCTGTTCCCCCATTGCTGAAGAGCACGGAGGCGGAGCGGTGAGCGAATACCAGTACTACGCCTTCCAGGCGGTGGACCGGCCGCTCTCGAAGGGCGACCGGGCGGCCCTTCGCGCGATCTCGACGCGAGCCGAGATCACCGCCACGACCTTCGAGAACCATTACGAGTGGGGCGACCTCAAGGGCGATCCCAAGGCGTTCATGGACCGCTGGTTCGACGTCCACCTCTACCTCGCGAACTGGGGCACCCGCCGGCTGATGCTGCGCCTGCCCAAGCGGCTGATCGACCGGGCCACGCTGGCGCGCTTCGTCGGCGCGTACGACGGCGCCACGCTGCACGCCTCTGGCGACACCCTGATCCTCGACATCACGCACGATCCCGAAGAGCCCGACGACGAATGGCTCGACGACGGCAGCGGCCGGCTCGGCGAGTTGGCGCCCCTGCGGGCCGACCTCCTCGCGGGCGACCTGCGGATGCTCTACCTCGTCTGGCTGATGGCGGCGGAAGCGGGCGCGCTCACCGACGACACGCCCGAGCCGCTGCCCGGCCTTCGCCCACTGACCGGGGCGCTCGCCGCCTTCGCGCAGTTCTTCGGGATCGACGCGGATCTCGTCGCGGCCGCGGCCGAGCGGAAGCCGGCCGCTTCCGACGCCGCACCGAAGGCCGCGCGGGCGGCGGTCGAGGCCCTACCGGAGGCCGAGAAGACCGCGCTGCTCCTGCGGGTTCTGGACGGTGACGGGCTGGTCGGCACGGAACTGCGCCGCCTCGCCCGCGTCCCGGCCGACGAAGACGGCCCCCGGCGCACGCTGGGAACGCTGCGGGCGCGGGCGGCGGCGATCCGCGCGGCGCGGGCGAAGGCGGAGGCCGAACGGCGCGAGGCCGAGCGGCAGCGTCAGGCGAAGGAGGCCGAGAAGGCCCGCCGGGCCCGCGTCGCCGCGGTGATGGAGTGGGGCGAGCGGGCATGGCAGGAGGTCGAGGACGAGGCGGAACGGCGCAACGCCTCCGGCTACGACCGGGCGGCCCAACTCCTCGGCGACCTGAAGAGCATCGCCGAGGACGCCGGCACCTCGGATGCGTTCCGTAAGCGCATCGCCGGGATCCGCGAGCGCCACGCCCGCAAGCCGCGCTTCATCGAGCGGCTCGACGCGCTCCGATAGCGAGCCTGCGCCATAGGGGCGCGGCGCTAGATCGGATCAACTTGAGCGCTGTCGCGTTCCGCCTGTCAGATTTCGATCCATTCCAGACTGGCCGCCACAAGCGGCCGGTCCGGATGCGCGGGACGGCAGGCCTGATGACGGACCATTCGACGAGAGACCGGCGCTTCGATCCATCGCGCCGCACGGTGATGGGAAGCTGCGCCGCGCTGGCGACACTGGGGGCTTCCCTGCGCGGCCGGGCGGAGGCCGCCCCGGTGGCGGTCGATCCGCAGCCGCAGACCATGCCGGTCTCGCTGGAGATCAACGGCACCCGGCATAATCTCACCCTCGACACCCGCACGACCCTGCTCGACGCGCTGCGCGAGCATCTCGACCTCAACGGCTCGAAGAAGGGCTGCGACCACGGCCAGTGCGGCGCCTGCACGGTGCTGGTGAACGGCCGGCGCATCAATTCCTGCCTCTCCCTCGCCGTGATGCACGAGGGCGACAGCGTCACCACGATCGAGGGGTTGGCGGATGGGGACAGCCTGCACCCGCTTCAGGCCGCCTTCCTGCACCATGACGGCTACCAGTGCGGCTACTGCACGCCGGGCCAGATCTGCTCGGCCAAGGGCATGCTCTCCGAGCTCGAGGCCGGCTGGCCGAGCCACGTGACGGGCGACCTGACGCAGAAGGCCTCGCTCACGGACGAAGAGATCCGCGAGCGGATGAGCGGCAACATCTGCCGCTGCTCGGCCTATCCCAACATCGTCGCGGCGATCCGCGACGCCAGCACCAAGATCTGAGGAGGCGAACCCCATGAAGGCTTTCGCCTATGAGCGTCCCGCCACGGTTCAGGACGCCGCGCGCCTTGCCGCCGAGCGGCCCGGCGCCCGCTTCATCGCCGGCGGCACCAACCTGCTCGACCTGATGAAGCTTCAGATCGAGACGCCCGCCACCCTGATCGACGTCAACCGCCTGCCGCTCGCCGAGGTGACCGATACCGACGACGGCGGCCTGCGCATCGGCGCGCTGGTGCGCAATTCCGATCTCGCCGCGCATCCGCGGGTGCGCAAGGATTACGCGGTGCTGGGCAAAGCCCTGCTCGCGGGCGCCTCGGGCCAGTTGCGCAACAAGGCGACGACCGCCGGCAACCTGCTCCAGCGGACCCGTTGCTACTATTTCTACGACACGACCAAGCCCTGCAACAAGCGCGAGCCGGGCTCGGGCTGCGCGGCCATCGGCGGGTTCAACCGGATCATGGCGGTGCTGGGGGCGAGCGACGCCTGCATCGCCACCAACCCCTCCGACATGAACGTGGCGATGCGCGTCCTCGACGCCACCGTCGAGACGGTCGATCCGCAGGGCGCGCGGCGCAGCATCGCCATGGCAGACTTCCACCGCCTGCCCGGCGACACGCCGCAGATCGAGACCGACCTGAAGGCCGGCGAACTCATCACCGCCGTGACGCTCCCCAAGCCGGTCGAGGGCGTGCACCTCTATCGCAAGGTCCGCGATCGGGCTTCTTATGCCTTCGCCACGGTCTCGGTCGCCGCGATCATCGCGAAGGGCGAGGGCGACAAGCCGAAGCTGGCCAAGCTCGCCTTCGGTGGGCTGGCGCACAAGCCCTGGCGGGTCGCGGCGGCGGAGGCCGCCTTGGTCGAGACCGGCTCGGCCGATGCCGCTTCTGAGCGGGTGCTGGACGGCGCCCGCGGCCAGGGCTCCAACGACTTCAAGATCCCGCTCACCCGCCGGACGCTCCGCGCCACCGTCGCCGAAGCCCTGCGCGCCTGAGGATTCTCGCTCCATGGATATGAACCAGCCGATCGGCGCGACGCCCCTCGACGGCAAGCCGGACGGGCTCGTCGGCCGTCCCATCGACCGCATCGACGGGCGCCTCAAGGTCACGGGCGCGGCGCCCTACGCCTACGAGACCCGTGACCTGAAGAACCCCGCCTACGGCTTCCTCGTCGAAGCCGGCATCGCCAAGGGCCGCATCCGCAGCCTCGACGTCTCCGCGGCCAAGCGCGCGCCGGGCGTGCTGCTCGTGATGACCCACGAGAACGTGCCGGAGCAGGGCGAGAAGAAGGAGCAGGTCTACCCGCAATTGCAGGGCACCGAGATCCGCTTCCACGGCCAGCCCATCGCCTTCGTCGTCGCGCAGAGCTTCGAGCAGGCCCGCGCGGCGGCCGCCCTCGTGCGGGCCGAGTACGATGTCGAGAAGCCGGAAGCCTCGCTGAAGGCGGCACGGCCCGCGGCGATCGAACCGAAGCCGGCGCAGACGCCGCCCGATTCCAAGCTCGGCGATTTCGACGGCGCCTTCGCCGGCGCCCCGGTGAAGCTCGACGTGGAATACACCACCCCGGTGCAGATCCACGCGCAGATGGAGCCGCACGCCACCATCGCCTCATGGGAGGCGGGGCCGGACGGCGAGCGGGTGACGCTCTACACCGCCAACCAGATGCTCAACCGTGGCCAGGCCTCGCTGGCCTCGGTCTTGAAGCTCAAGCCCGAGAACGTGCGGCTCGTCTCGCACTATATCGGCGGCGGCTTCGGCTCGAAGCTCCAGCCGCAGCCCGAGGCGACGCTCGCCGCGCTGGCCTCCAAGAGCCTCAAGCGCCCGGTGAAGGTGGCCCTGACCCGCCAGCAGGAATTCCACGTCGCGACGCACCGCACGGACACGATCCAGCGCATTCGGCTCGGTGCCGACGAGAACGGGCGGCTGACCGCGATCGCCCACGAATCCTGGTCGGCGACCGCGCCGGGCGACGTCTTCTACGAGACCTCCGCCGTCGTCACCCGCTCGCTCTACGCGGCGCAGAACCGCCTGACCCGGCACCGGCTCGCCAACCTCAACGTGCCCATCGCCTCCGCCATGCGGGCGCCGGGCGAGGCGGTCGGCCAGCTCGCTTTCGAATGCGCCATGGACGAGTTGGCCGAGCAGCTGAAGATCGACCCGATCGAGCTGCGCATCCGCAACGAACCCGAGCAGGACCCGGAGAAGAAGGTGCCCTTCTCCACCCGCCAGCTCGTCGCCTGCATGCGCGAGGGTGCCCAGCGTTTCGGCTGGGACAAGCGCGGCGCTGTCGGCGCCACCCGCGACGGGCAGTGGCTCGTCGGCATGGGCATGGCCGCGGCCTCGCGCCTCAACCCGCTGATGCCCTCCCAGGCGAGCGTGCGGCTCAACCCCGACGGCACCCTCACCGTACGGATGGCGATGACCGATATCGGCACCGGCACCTACACCATCCTGGCCCAGATCGCGGGCGAGATGATGGGGCTGCCGATCGAGCGCATCCGCGTCGAGATCGGCGACACCGCCTATCCGAAGGCGGCGGGCTCGGGCGGTTCGTTCGGCGCGGGCTCGGCCGGCTCGGCCCTGTTCGTGGCCTGCGACAACCTCCGTCAGGCCCTGGTGCAATCGGCCGGCATGAGTTCCGAAGCCGTTTTCGCCGACGGCCGCGTCACCGCCGGCAACCGCTCGGAGGACCTGACGTCCCTGGCCGGGGCGCAGGGCGTCGAGGCCAAGGGCGAGATCAAGCCGGGCGCGATGAAGGAGAAGTATTCCCAGCACTCCTTCGGTGCGCATTTCGCCGAGGTCGGGGTCGACGCCGACACCGGCGAGATCCGCCTGCGGCGGATGCTCGGCGTGTTCACCGGCGGGCGCATCCTCAACCTGAAGACCGCCCGCTCGCAGGCGCTCGGCGGCATGATCTTCGGCATCGGCGCCGCCCTCATGGAGGCGGCCGAGACCGACACCCGCTACGGCTATTTCGTGAACCACGATCTGGCCGAGTACCACGTGCCGGCCCACGCCGACGTGCCGGCCATCGACGCGGTGTTCCTGCCCGAACTCGACGACAAGGCGAACCCGCTCAAGAGCAAGGGGCTCGGCGAGGTCAGCATCTGCGGCGCCGGGGCTGCGCTCGCCAATGCCGTCTACAACGCCACGGGCCTGCGCATCCGCGACTACCCGCTGACGCTCGACAAGGTGCTCGACGGCTGGAACGAGCGGGAGGGCGCGGTCCAGCGCCGGACCTGACCCCCTTCGCGATAATCCCACGCGCACGGCACCCGGATTGCGGAGCGTGATCCGGGTGCCCATGTCGGAATCACCGTTCCTGCGACCGTCCTCCGACGGGCTCGGGCCTGAATCTAAGTCCCCTCCATGACCCGTTTTCCGATGCTCGGCGCGCTCGTCCTTAGCGGTCTCTGCCTTGCCGGCCCCGCGACGGCGCAGGCTTTCCCGAACGACGAGGCATCGGTGCGCTACCGGCAGCTCATTCAGCAGCTTCCGCCCTCCGAGCGCCCGCGTCCGCACGATCCGCGCTGGACCACGAACGGGCTCAGCCCCAGCGTCGGACGCTTCGGCCTGCCCTTGTCAGGCCCGGCCGCCCGCGGCGGGATGACGGCCATTCACTGAGCGTTCGGGCG
This sequence comes from Methylorubrum sp. Q1, assembly GCF_004683995.1. Taxonomy (NCBI): domain Bacteria; kingdom Pseudomonadati; phylum Pseudomonadota; class Alphaproteobacteria; order Hyphomicrobiales; family Methylobacteriaceae; genus Methylorubrum; species Methylorubrum sp. Q1. The sequence goes on from NZ_SRHQ01000021.1 coordinate 99,515, forward strand.
GGGCACGGCGCGCTGACGCGCGGCCGGTGACTGGATTGCTTCGCGGACCCTTGCGATGACGGTGCGGAACCGCTCATCCGGGAAGGGGCTGTGAGGCGATGGACACCAAGCAGGACACGGCCGCCGCGCCGCCGAACCTGTTGGAGCGCCTGTTCAAGCTCCGCGCGCACGGCACCACAATCCCCACCGAACTGCTGGCGGGGCTGACCACCTTCCTCACCATGGCCTACATCGTCTTCGTCAACCCGAGCATCCTCGCCGATGCCGGCATGCCGAAGGGCTCCGTCTTCGTGGCGACCTGTCTCATCGCCGCGCTCGGCTCAGCCGTGATGGCGTTCGTCGCCAACTGGCCGGTGGCGCTGGCGCCGGGCATGGGACTCAACGCCTACTTCGCCTACGTCGTCGTGCAGGGCATGGGCTATACGTGGCAGGCAGCGCTCGGGGCGGTGTTCATCTCGGGCCTCTGCTTCCTCGTCGTGACGCTGACGGGCCTGCGCGGAATCATCGTCGCGGGCATCCCGCGCTCCATGCGGATCGCGCTCACCGTCGGCATCGGCCTGTTCCTGGCGATCATCGCGCTCAAGAACGCGGGCGTGGTGGCCGCCAACCCCGCCACCTTCGTGACGCTGGGTGATCTGCGCCAGCCGGGCACCGTGCTGGCCGCGCTCGGCTTCCTGATGGTGGCGGTGCTCTCGGCGCGGCGGATCAAGGCGGCGCTGCTCCTCACCATCCTGACGGTGACGGGCCTGAGCTTCGTCTTTGCCGGCAACGCCTTCCAGGGCATCGTCTCGGCACCGCCCTCGCTGAGCCCGACGCTGTTCGCCCTCGACATCCCCGGCGCGCTGACCGGGGGGCTCGTCAACGTCATCCTCGTGCTGTTCCTGGTCGAACTGTTCGACGCCACCGGCACGCTGATGGCGGTGGCCAACCGCGCGGGGCTCCTGCCGGAGACGGGGCGCTCGGCCGCGCTCGACCGGGCGCTGATGGCCGATTCCGCCGCGATCTTCGCCGGCTCGCTGCTCGGCACGTCGAGCACCACCGCCTATCTCGAGAGCGCCGCCGGGGTCGAGGAGGGCGGACGCACCGGGCTCACCGCCGCGACCGTGGCCGTGCTGTTCCTGGCCTGCCTGTTCTTCGCGCCGCTCGCCGGCTCGGTGCCGGCCTACGCCACGGCGCCGGCCCTGTTCTACGTCGCCTGCCTGATGCTGCGCGACCTGACCGCGCTCGATTGGGACGACCTCACCGAGGTGATCCCGGCCTGCGTCACCGCCCTGCTGATGCCCTTCACCTATTCCATCGCCAACGGCGTCGCCTTCGGCTTCATCACCTATGCGGTGCTCAAGGCCCTGACCGGCCGCGCCCGCGAGGTGAAGCCGGTGGTGTGGGTGATCGCCGCCGTGTTCCTGTTCAAGTTCGTCGAGACCGGCGGCGCGCATTGAGCGTGTCGGCCGGCCCGCGCGGCGCTCGGGCGAAATTCCCCTCCGCCCTTCCGACGGGATCGAGCGGACCGGGGATGGGACCGCGCGCCGCCGCGCGGGCGGTGGCACGATCCGTCAACGAATTCGCGCCACGATGGACGGCGTCCAGACCCGCCGGGTTCGGACGACACCGGCCCTGGATACCGGCCATGATCAAGCGCACCGGCCTCGCGATCCTTCTCGGCCTCGGTGGATTCGCCCTCGGCAGCCTCATCGCGCGGATGACGGAGAAGGAGGGTACACGCCCCGTCGCGGCCGCGGAGCCGCCGCCGGCCCTGCGTCACATCACCCAGATTCCCCCGCCGCCCGCTCCCGACAAGCCCACGAGGGACGTCGTCCGCTCAGGCCGCTGAGCGCGCGGGCAGGGCTTGCGCCGCCAGGGCGCCATGCGCCTCGGCGAGGATCGCGTAGGAAGCGAGCCGCGCCTCGTGGTCGTAGAGGGCCGAGGCCACCATCACCTCGTCGGCGCCGGTCTCGGCCACCAGCGCCTCCAGCCCGGCGCGCACGGTCTCGCGGGAGCCCACCAGAGCGCGCGCCAGCATCCGCGAGGCCTGCGCCTTCTCCGCCGGGCGCCAATACGCCTCGATGTCGTCGATCGGCGGGGGCAGGAGGCCGCGGGTGCCGCGCACCAGCCGGGTGAATTGCTGCTGCACCGTGGTGAACAGGTGCCGCGCCTCCGCATCGGTCTGTGCCGCGACGACGTTGACGCCGACCATGGCGTAGGGCCGCTGCAACTGCTCGGACGGCTGGAAGCGGGCGCGGTAGGCCGCGAGTGCCGGCAGCAGCGCATCGGGCGCGAAATGCGAGGCGAAGGCGTAGGGCAGGCCGAGCATGCCGGCGAGCTCCGCCCCGAACAGGCTCGAGCCGAGGATCCACAGCGGCACCTTGAGCCCCGCGCCGGGCACCGCCTGAACCGACTGCTCCTCCCGCACCGGGCCGAACAGAGCCTGCAATTCGAGCACGTCCTGGGGAAAGCGCTCCGCCGACTCGTAGTCGCGGCGCAGCGCGCGCAGCGTCAGACCGTCCGTGCCCGGCGCCCGGCCGAGCCCGAGATCGATCCGGCCCGGATACAGCGATTCCAGCGTGCCGAACTGCTCGGCGATCACCAGCGGCGCGTGGTTGGGCAGCATGATCCCGCCCGCGCCGACCCGGATGCGATCCGTGCCCGCCGCCACGTGGCCGATCACCACCGCCGTGGCGGCGCTGGCGATGCCGACCATGTTGTGGTGCTCGGCGAGCCAGAAGCGGCGGTAGCCGAGCCCCTCCGCATGCCGGGCGAGGCTGACGCTGTTGGCGAGCGCCTGCCCCGGCGTGGCGCCCTCCGGGATGAAGGCGAGATCGAGGACGGAGAGGGGAGGCAGGGAAGAGGACATCAGGCAGTCACGCACCTTTGCTTCGCGCCCGCGGGGGCGGAACAATCTGTTTCCCCTCGTTGCGGACAGATCGGGTGCAGGACGCCCCGGCGCAAGGAACGGGACCGCGCCAGGCCGCCGCGGCCCGCGGCGGGCGAGAGGGCGGATAAGGGAAAGAAAGGGGCTTGCGCGCGGTGCGCGAACCGTCCTAGCCTCTCGTCATCGGCGCTGCGGCGCCGCCCTGAGACAAGGAGGTCGGCCATGAGACATCACGGCATCACCGGCTCCCCCACGCGCACCGCCGACGCGGATCAGGACACGCCACCCAACCAAGATCGGCAGGGATAGTGGCTCCCTGAACGCTGCGACAGGTCGAGTTCCCCCGCCGGTCCGAGGGCGAGGCGGCAGCTCCCATCGCGCGCGAGAGTGTGGCCCCTGCAAAAGCCCGTCGGCGAAAGCCGGCGGGTTTTTTCATGCCAGAACGGAACGCCTGCCCAATCGCCCGGCAGGCAAGCGAAATTTCCACCACATCGCGTTGTCTTCACCATCGCGGCTCAAGGCTTGCACGAGGGTCTCCGAACGCTGCTCGGAGACCGGCACCGGATGCCTCTCTTTCATTTCGAGCTATGCCGGAACGGCCGGACGGTCGGCCGGACGGAAACGCGCGACTGCCCGGATTGCGGCATGGCCTTCCGCGCCGCCCGCGACATGATCCGCACGTTGCGCGAGGGCGAGACCCTGCCCGACGGCGCCCGCGAGCACACCCTGCGGGTCAGCTACGTCGATCACTCGACGCTGTTCGACCTGCCGTTCAACCTGGGGATCTGAGAGCGTTTTCGGTTGATCGGTTCGGCCGGCTGGTGCCCCCCTCTCCCCGCCGGGCGGGGAGAGGGGAACACGCAGACACAGCCGACGTGATCGGCCGAAACGGTAGGAGACGGCACCCTGTACCTGAGTGCTGGCAGTCAGCCCTTCCAGTTCTTGAGCGCGGCGAACGGGCTGCCGGACAGGTCCGGGGGCGGGGGGTTGAGCACCGGCTCGACCTGGGCGACCGCGTCCTCGCGGGAATGCGCGCTGCCCTGGGGCAGCTTGCCGCCGGCCGCGTCGCGGTGGCCGCCGCCGCGGAAGGCGCGGGCGCCGTCGAGCGCCGTGCCGTCGACGGAGCGGAACGAGAGCGTGCCCGCCCGCTGCACGTTGACGACCCGCTTGGCCCGGCCCGCCTCCATCACCTGATCGGAGACCCGCTGGAAGGTGCCGGAATCGAGGCCGAAGGAGAGCAGCGTGCCGTCCGACAGGCGGTGGAACAGCGCGTCCGAGCGGGCGAGCGCCCGGGCGAGGCGCTGGCGCGCGGTCAAGGTCGGATCGTCGCCGGCCTCACCGGCAAGGAGGCCATCGACGAGGCGGGCGCGCAACTCGCCCGAGCGGCGCTCCAGTTCCGCCGGGGTGGAGCCCGCCCGCAGCAGGCCGGCCGCCGCCATCAGCAGATCGGAGACGAAGCGGTCGTGCCAGGGGTGGCTCGCCGGCACCAGGGTCGAGACGCTGTCCCAGAACATCTCGTCGAGGGCGAGCCCACCGGCGAAGGCGGGTTCGCCCTTCTTCCACAGGTCGAGCGCCTCGACCGACTCGATCAGCGCCGCGAGGTCGGCCGCCGCCGTCTCTCCGGGCACCTTCGGCTCGGGCGCGTAGAGGGCGCGCTGGTCATGGGTCATCCGCGTGGCGCAATGCGCCTCGTCGATGAGCACGAACACCTCCGGGTCGCCGAGATCCGCCCGCAGCAGCCCCGCGCGCTCCGGATCGGGCGCGGTCTCCAGGTTCTGGCGCTTGAGCTGATCGATCGAGGAGGCGTGGTGATCGAGCACGACGAGGCGGTGATGCGTGCCCTCCGCCCGGCCGCGGTTCATCGCGGCGAAGCGGCGCAGGAAGGCGATGGTCGGCTCCTCCAGCCCGAGATCGGTCATCAGCAGCGTCTCGGAAGCCGCCGCGCCGCGCAGGCGCTTCAGCTCGTCCTCCACCACCGGGCCGACATCGGAATAGCGGGCGACATGCACCACCCGCGTCACGTCCGCGAAGGCGGCGGCCACCGTCGAGGCGCCGTAGCCGTCGAGGTCGTGGTGGGTGATCTGCGTGACAATCATCGGCAGAATCATCGTCTCATAGGCTGGACAGGAGGCTCGCGGGACGCGAGACGGCGGGCACCGCTGACGCGGCGTGCGAGATCGCAAGCCTCTTACGCTGGCCGGCACCGGAAGGTCCACGGGCCTTCGTCTCGTCCGGGCTCGGTGCCTGCTTCGCCGCGGCGCATCGCCCGGAAACGCAAATGGCTGCAGACGTGCAGCGAAGTCTCAGGCAAAGCCGGCAACCTTAACGCCCGGTTCAGGCGTTGAGATCCTATCTGCGACCGTTCTTCACCCCGAGAACGCTCCGAGACGAACAGTGCCTCACGAAACGACCGGTCTCCGATCGTCTCCCCTCCGGGCCCAGCGGCGCAGCAGGCGTTTCGTGAGAGACGCGATGACTTTGAGATGATGACCGTGAGAGCCGACGAGGGAATGACGCATCCGACCGACCTTTCGACTCGCGTTTCGACCGGCAATGCGGGTCCGGCGCCGATCGACCGCCGCCGGCTCCTCGGCGGGGCCGCGGCCGGCGCCGCCCTGGCCCTGCTGCCCGGCCGGGCGGGGGCGCAGGCCGCACCGCCGGCCCTGCCCGCGGCGGGCGCGCCCTTCTCGGATGCCACCGTGCCCGACCTCGCCCGGGCGCTCGGCAACCGGCCCTTCGTGGCTCAGACCACGAACGACGTCCCCGACGCGCTCAAGAACCTGTCGCGGGAAGCCTACGAGGCGATCCGCATCCGGCCCGAGGCGCTGATCTGGGGCGGCGAGCCGCACGGTTTCGCGGTCGAGCCGCTGGCGCGCGGCTTCTACTTCACCGACCGGGTCGCCCTGTTCCTCGTCGAGGACGGCGTGGTCCGTCCCGTCGTCTACGACCGTACGCATTACGACGCGGGCACGGAGGCGGGGGCGGCGGCCCTGCCGGAGTCCGGTCGCGAGCCGGGCTTTTCCGGCCTGCGCATCCGCGCGCGCTTCGGCGAGCGGCACCAGGATTTCGCGGTGTTCCAGGGCGCCTGCTTCTACCGGCTGGTAGGGCAGGGCCAGGAATTCGGCGTCGATGGGCGCGCGCTGATGCTGCGACCGGCCGACCCGCGCGGCGAGGAATTCCCCCGCTGGCGCGCCCTGTTCGTGGAGCGCCCGAAGACGCCCGACGGCCCGCTGGTGATCCATGCCCTGATCGATTCCGACTCGCTCGCCGCCGCCCTGCGCCTGGAACTGCGCCCCGGCGAGACCTCGACGGCGTCGGTCACCGCCACCCTGGTCACCCGCAAGGCCGTCGATCACCTGGGCTTAAGCGGCATGCAGGCACCGTTCCTGTTCGGCCCGCACGACCGGCGTGGCGCGGACGACGCCCGGGCCGCGGTCTACGCCGCGGGCGGGCTGCAGATCCGCAACGGCGGCGGGGAGGCGATCTGGCGCCCGGTGCGCAACCCGGAGACGCTCCAGATCTCGGGCTTCCTCGACAACCGCCCGCAGGGCTTCGGCCTGACGCAACGGGACCGGTCCTTCACGACCTTCGAGGATGACGGCCACCACTGGGAGCGTTGCCCCTCGCTCTGGGTCGAGCCGGGCGAGCCTGCCGGTGCCGCCGAGGCAGGCGCCGAGGGCCTGTGGGGGGAGGGCGCCGTGACGCTCCTCGAGATCCCGAGCGATTCGGAAGTCAACGAGAACGTCATCGCCTATTGGCGGCCGAAGGCGGCCCTGCCCGCGGGCCAGGAGGTCCGCCTCGCCTACCGGCAGAACTGGGGCCGCGAGCAAGCCCCGACATCGCCGCAGGGCGGCCCGCTCGCGCGGGTCACGAGCACGCGCAGCGGCCGCGGCACCGCCAATCCCCGGCGCCTGTTCCTCGTCGACTTTACCGGCGACGGGCTGTTCGCCGCCGAGGGCGCCGTCGTGCCCGTCGAGACGGTGCTGATCGCCGGCCCCGGCCGGATCGTCGAGGGTGCGACCCGCTGGATCGCCCATCCGGAGACCCGTACCGTCCGCGTCGCTTTCGAACTCGATCCGGGCAGCGAGCGGGCCTGCGAGTTGCGTCTTGCCCTCAAGACGGAAGGGCGACAGATCACGGAAACGTGGCTGTACCGCTGGACGCCGTGACCTCTTCCCGGACCTTTGCCGGCCCCTTGCCAGCCCCTTGCTGACCCCTCGCCGGAGCCACGATGCCCGATACCGCCGATAGCGCCTCGACCGTAATGGACCGCCCCGTGGCGCACCAGGCCGAGGCGCGGCCCGCCCCGGCCTCCATGCCGCCGCGCGCAAGGCTGGCGATGCCGGTGCAGGATCTGCGCACCCCGCCCGCGACGCGCCGCGACGGCGGCGGCGGGCCGCTGGCGGCACGCCTGTTCGTGTTCGGCGGGGCTGCGGCCCTCACCGCCTACGGCGCGTGGCAGATGTACGAGGTGATCTCGGTCTCCGGCGGCGCGACCTGGCTTCAGTACGTGCTGCTGGTGCTGTTCGTCCTGAACTTCTCCTGGATCGCGCTGGCCTTCACCGGCGCGCTCCTCGGCTTCGCGACGCTGCTGCTGCGGGACAAGGCGGCGCCGCGTCCGGCGAGCCTTTCCACCCGCACCGCCATCGTCATGCCGGTCTACAACGAGGGCAGCGCCCGGGTCTTCGCCGGGCTCCAGGCGATGCACGAGGAGGTCGAGGCCACCGGCCTCGGACGCCATTTCGACTGGTTCGTGCTCTCCGATTCGACCCAAGCCGACGCCTGGGTCGCCGAGGAGCGCGCGTTCCTGGATCTGCGCGCGGAGCTCGGCCCCGAAGCCCGGCTCTACTACCGCCACCGGGCCAAGAACCATCACCGCAAGGCCGGCAATATCGGCGACTTCGTCACCGGCTGGGGTGCCGCCTACGACCACATGCTGGTGCTCGACGCCGACAGCCTGCTCACCGGCGACTGCATCGTGCGGCTCGCCGCCGCGATGGAGGCCGACCCGCAGGCCGGCATCATCCAGAGCCTGCCGCTCATCATCAACCGCAACACCCTGTTCGCCCGGCTCCAGCAATTCGCCGCGCGCATCTACGGCCCCGTCATCGCCACCGGCCTCTCGGTCTGGTCGGGCCGCGACGGCAATTACTGGGGCCACAACGCCATCATCCGGATGCAGGCCTTCGCCGAGGCCGCCGGCCTGCCGGACCTCAAGGGCCGCCCGCCCTTCGGCGGCCACATCCTCAGCCACGATTTCGTCGAGGCGGCACTGATCCGCCGCGCCGGCTGGGGCGTCACCATGCTGCCGCGGCTGGAGGGCTCCTACGAGGAGAGCCCGCCCTCGCTGATCGATCTCTCCGTGCGCGACCGGCGCTGGGCGCAGGGCAACCTCCAGCACGCCCGCGTCATCGGTGCGGCGGGCCTCGCGCCCGCCTCGCGCCAGCATTTCGCCACGGGCATCGCCGGCTACGTCGCCTCGCCGCTCTGGCTCGCCCAGCTCGTGATCGGCATCATCATCGTGCTGCAGACCGCCTGGGTGCGCCCGGAATACTTCTCCGCCGAGTTCGGCCTCTATCCGGTCTGGCCGCGCTTCGACCCGGTGCGCGCGCTCCAGCTCTTCGCCCTGACCATGGGCATCCTGCTCGCCCCGAAGTTTCTGGGACTGATCCTGGCGCTTCTGGACGGCGAGACCCGGCGGGCCAGCGGCGGGGCCGGGCGCCTGACCTTGTCCTTCCTGATCGAGATCCTGCTCTCGGCGCTGATCGCGCCGATCGCGATGCTGGTCCAGTCGGGCTCGGTGTTCCAGATCCTGGCCGGGCGCGACACCGGCTGGAACCCGCAGCGCCGCGACGACGGCTCGATTCCCCTCTCGGACATCGTGCGCCGCCACCGCTGGCACACCGGCCTCGGCCTCGTCACCGGCGTCGCGGCCTTTGCCATCGCCACCTCCCTGTTCCTGTGGATGTCGCCGACGATCCTCGGCCTCGTGCTGGCGATCCCGCTCTCCTGGGCGAGCGGGCAACTGGCGTTCGGGCTCGCGCTGAAGCACCGCGGCCTGCTGGTGACGCCGGAGGAGCAGACCCAGCCGTCCATCGCCCGCCGCGCCGGCGAACTCGCCCGCCGCAACGAGGCCCGCGGCTTCGACGATACGGACGCGCTCGCCGCGCTCCACGCCGACCCGCCCCTCGCCCACGCCCACGCAATGATGCTGCCCGAGGGCACGCCCCGGCCGCGCGGGACCATCGACGCCGACCACACGCTCGCCCGCGCCAAGATCGTGGAGGCGGAAACCCTGACCGAGGCACAGGCCTGGCTCACGCCGAAGGAGCGCTTCGCCCTCCTCCACGACCGTGCCCTCCTCGACCAGCTCACCCGCCTTCGGCCAGCCTGAGCCCGGTTCTCCGCCGCCGCCATGCGCACCCGCGCCGCCCCGATCCGCGCATCGATACATTGACGCTGATCCCCAGGGGGCCATAGACAAGCCTGTGACGCCACGGCGCGCATGATCGCGCGCCTTCGCGGATGGGGAAGGGTGGCCGAGTGGTTTAAGGCAGCGGTCTTGAAAACCGCCGTGGGGGCAACTCCACCGTGGGTTCGAATCCCACCCCTTCCGCCAATCAAATCAAGCACTTAACCGATCGTCGGCCTCGTCATTGCCCTCCGACACCGCCTTTGGCGTGCCGGGTTTTGTGCCGTACTTCGCCATGGCCTCGTGCAGGTGGGCGGTGATCATGTGGGCGTAGCGCATCGTCATCGTCACCGTGCGGTGGCCGAGAATCGCCTGTAGCGCCGGAAGGTCGGCCGTCCGCTGGAGGAACTCTGATGCGAAGCGGTGCCGCAGATCGTGGCACCGCCACTCCACGCCTGCCCGGACCGCCAGGTTGCGGTACTGGCTGGAGAAGCTCGTGTACCTGCGGCCGGGTCCGTTCCAGAACACGTAGGTGCTGGTCGGATGCCGGGGTGTGCCGAGAAGTGTGCCGAGCGCCTCGTCGCTCAACGGCACCACGCGCGGTGCCGATGTCTTGGTCTTCACGAGACGGACCTCGCGACGTGGGATCGAGACCTGTGACCACTCCAACGACACGGCCTCCTCCTGGCGCATCCCGGTTTGCGCCAAGAACAGGACGATGCGCCCCACCATCGGGGACGCTCGCTCGACGAGCCGCCTGACGTCGGCGTCGCTCGGGTACGAGGTACGGGGAGGCGCCTCCTTGAGGTGATGCTTGTCGAACGCCTTGACCGGGTTGCTGTCGATGTAGTCCCAGGCCACGGCGCAGGAGCACACTCCGCTCAAGGTCGCGAGGTCGCGCCGGATCGTGGCCCCGGTGGCGCCACCTCTACGGCGTGTGGTCACGAACTCACTGATGCGGGTCTTGTTGATCTCGTCGAGCAGCAGCGGCCCGAAGACGGCGTCGAGTTGCCGGAAACTCGTCCCGTAGCGCCGCTGGGTGGCCGCCTTCAGAGTGGGCATGACCTCGACGCAGAACCGTTCCAACGCTTCCTGATAGGAGCGTCTCGGACGGCCCCCGCGATCGAGCCGCCGATGCTCTTCAAGGACCTGGGCAAGGTACTGCTGGGCGACCGTCTTCGAGGATGTCCGTGCGCTCTTCCTGATCTCCCGGCCATGCCACTGGAACCTGATCCAGTAGGTCTCCGCACCCTTCCGGCCACGCTTGTAGACCCCCGCCACCCCAAACCCTCGCGCTGATCGTCCTGCAAGGATCGAGCAGAGCATGGATCGGGAATCGCGCAAGCGAATGGTGGGCGGAAGGGGTACTGAACGTTGCCAGACGTTCAAACGTTGAACCGGTCTCCCAGAAAGCACCTCTCTGGGGTCAGTGATGCACGAGGTCTCAGGCGTTACAGGGCTGTTTGCGGTGTCGGAGTAGGTCTCCAGATCAGACGCCCGACCATCAACCCGAGCCGCCGCGCGGCCAGTGCCGCCATCACCATCCAGCCCACTGCCAGCCATACGGCTTGAAG
>NZ_SRHQ01000022.1:0-108340 GCF_004683995.1 Methylorubrum sp. Q1
CACCGTCACGCGGTGATCCAGCACCCGGTGGCTCTCGGCGCGGTGACGGGTGGAGCGGTCCTCGCGGTCGCGGGATTGGCCCGCGAGGCCCGCATCGCCGCCGGGCCGGGCGTCGAGACGATCCAGGCCGGCGGCAACCCCGAGCGGTTGCGGGCCGCGCTCGACCGGCGGTCTCCCGGTGACCTGCGCGCGGTCGTCAGCTTCGGAATCGCCGGGGGGCTCGATCCCGCCCTGCGGCCGGGCGACATCGTCGTTGGCACGCATCTCGACGCGGACCGGCTTTTCCCTGCCGATCCCGACCTTGCCCGCTGCCTGTCGGAGCGCCTGACCGGCTCGCCGGATCGCGTCGTCGCGGGCGGCCTCGTCGGCTCCGCGGTCGCGGTCATGACCGTTGCCGACAAGGCGGCGCTGCATGCACGCACCGGCGCCCTGGCGGTCGATATGGAATCGCATGTGGCCGCCGCCTACGCCGCCCGCCATGCCCTCCCCTTCGCGGCGATCCGGGTGGTCTGCGACCCCGCAGGACGCGCCCTGCCCGCCTTCGCGGCCTCGGCCCTGACGCCGGAGGGCGAGCCGGACATCCGGGCAGTGCTCGGTGCGCTGCTGCGCGGCCGCGCCCGGATCGGCGAGCTGATTTGGCTCGGCCGCGATTCCTCGGCGGCCTTTGCGGCGCTCGCCCGCTGCCGGGCGCAGCTCGGACCGGGTCTCGGGTTGCTGTAAGGCCGCCTGACGAGGCGCTCGATCGCCGGTAGCTTCCCCCTTGCCTCATGACGGTGCAGCGGGCGTGCCACACGGGGCGCTCAGCCATCGCTACGGCCGTGGCGCGCCTGCTTTCCATCAGGCGGAAGACGATCCAGCGCGACGCCGTCGAAACGAAAAGACCCGCGCGGCTTGTGCCGCGCGGGTCTCTCATGGGGAGCGGGGAAGCGCGTCGCTCAGGCGGCGGTGCGCTTGCGGGCTTCCTGCTTGGTGTCGACGCCCGAGGCTTTGATCTCGGACAGCTTCTGGGCGACGTTGCGGGAGAACACGAACTCGGCCGGGCGCTGGTTCTCCAGCGAGATCTCCGGCGCCATGTCGCCCTCGGTCTTGATGCCGCGGATCGCGTGGATCAGCGGCTTCCACGGCTTCTTGACCGAATCGACCACCGAAGAGGCCTCGTAGCCCGAGTGGACCATGCAGTCGGCGCACTTCTCGTAGTTGCCGGTGCCGTAGGAATCCCAGTCGGTCTCTTCCATCAGTTCCTTGAAGGTCGCCGCGTAGCCCTCGCCGAGCAGGTAGCAGGGCTTCTGCCAGCCGAACACGGTGCGGGTCGGGTTGCCCCACGGGGTGCAGTGGTAGGTCTGGTTGCCGGCGAGGAAGTCGAGGAACAGGCCCGACTGCTGGAAGGTCCACTTCTCGCGGCCCTTCTCCTTGCCGTGCCGGAACACGCCGCGGAACAGGTCCTTGGTCGCCTTGCGGTTGAGGAAGTGCTTCTGGTCCGGCGCGCGCTCGTAGGCGTAGCCGGGCGAGACGGTGATGCCGTCGATGCCCATGCGGGTCACCGAATCGAAGAAGTCGGCGATCTTGTCCGGCGAGGAATTGTTGAAGAAGGTGCAGTTGATGGTGACGCGGAAGCCCATCTCCTTGGCCTTCGCGATGGCCGCCACCGCCTTGTCGTAGACGCCGCGCTGGCACACCGAGCCGTCGTGCATCTCCTTGTCGCCGTCGAGATGGATCGACCACGTGAAGTAGGGGCTCGGCTTGTAGTCCTTGATCTTCTTCTCAAGGAGCAGCGCATTGGTGCAGACGATCGCGAACTTCTTCTGCGCGATGATGCCCTGCACGATCTGCGGCAGATCCTTGTGGAGAAGCGGCTCGCCGCCGGCGATCACGACCACCGGTGCACCGCACTCGCGCACGGATTCGAGCGCCTCGTCCACCGGCAGGCGCTTGTTCAGGATCTCGTCCGGGTAATCGATCTTCCCGCAGCCGGCGCAAGCGAGATTGCAGCGGAACAGCGGCTCCATCATCATGACGAGCGGGTAGCGCTTCCGTCCCGTGATGTGCTGCTTGAGGATGTAACCGCCGATCTTCGCGACGTACCGTATGGGGATTCCCAAGACGCGGCTCCTTGGATGCGCGGGTTCCGGACTTAGCCGGGCTGCTTAGCGTGAGAAGGACAGGAGTTCCAGCGCATTAGGCTGGAACTGTTCCGAGAGGGCGCGCTTTGAGCGCGATTTCGAGAGACTGTGTCGTGCCGGTCTCGCGGCCGGCCTCCGGCTTCGGGGACGAAGCCCGTGGTCGCGCGATCCGAACCGGGAATGATCGTCTGATTTCCGCATTCTGCGGCAGATTTTTGACCGTTCCTCTGCACAGACAAGCCGCAAGGGGCGAAACGGGGCGAAACACGTTCACGAATTCTTGCACGATTTCTCGTGCGGCGTCCGCGACCCCGTCTTGAAGCCGACATCGTTCGGAATGCTTGTGCGAAGCGATATCGCCGCGCAATCCGGTTGCAGTGCGCAATCGCACCGCCGCCGCCGGATCGGACCGGTTTGCCGGGCCGCGTTGCATTCCCCCGCTGGGACAAGTAGGTAGCGCGCCAATGACACGAATGATTGGCGCGGAGGCTTGAGCAAGCTCTTCGCGCGATCCGTGTTCGACGGACAGGGGTCGCCGGCCGTCGGCGCCCCTGCCCGGTTTATCGCTCGCGAGGGTCACGTCCCGCGGGCCAAGACGAGGATCGATTCGGCGCGTCGCCGCCTGCTGAGGACGCCGCGTCCTGTTCGCGGGGAGGACGGGACTTCGGCGTCCCGGCCCGTCGTCACGCGGGGACAGGTCGGATCGTTAGGCAGACAGGGTTTTACGTGATCGAACGTCTCGTCGCGTTTTCCGTCAGGCGCCGCTGGCTGGTACTGGTGGCTGCGGCGCTCCTCACGGTCGCGGGCGCGGGCGCGGCCGCCCACCTGTTCCGCATCAACACCGATGTCGAGCGGTTGATCGAGCCGAGCGTCTCCTGGCGCAAGGACGAGATCGCCTTCGAGAAGGCGTTCCCGCAGCGCACGAATCTCGTGGCCGCGGTGATCGACGGCGAGACGCCGGAGATCGCCGAGGAGGCCGCCGCACGCTTCGCCGAGGCGCTCAAGGCGCACCGCTCCGAGATCGAGACAGTGTACCGTCCCGACGGCGGCCCGTTCTTCGACCGCAACGGCCTCCTGCTGATGTCGCAGGAGGAGTTGGAGCAGACCACCCAGCGCCTGATCGAGCAGCAGGGCCTTCTCGGGCCGCTGGCCGCCGACCCGTCGCTGCGGGGCGTGATGCGGGTGCTCTCCCTCGGCGCGAAGGGCGTGAAGAGCGGCGACGCCAAGCTCGAAGACCTCGCCCAGCCGATGGAGCAGATCGACGAGACCCTGCGCAAGACCCTCGACGGGCAGCGCGCCCGCATGTCGTGGCAGACCCTGCTCGCGGGCGGGCGCAACGAGACCACGGACACCCGCAAGTTCGTGATGATCCAGCCGGTGCTCGACTACAACGCGCTGGAGCCGGGCCGCGAGGCGACCAAACTGATCCGGCGCCTGGCCGCCGAGCAGAACATCGATGCGGCGCACGGCCTGCGCATTCGCCTGACCGGGCCGGTCGCGGTGGCCGACGACGAGTTTGCGACGCTCGCCGACGACGCCCTCCTGAACTACTCGCTGACGACCGCCGCGATCGTCCTGTTCCTGTGGCTGGCGCTGCGCTCCGGCCCCCTCGTCATCTCGGTCCTGATCACGACCTTCGCGGGTCTCGTCGTGACAGCCGCCCTCGGGCTCATCATGGTGGGCGAGCTGAACCCGATCTCGGTGGCCTTCGCCGCCCTGTTCGTGGGGCTCGGCATCGATTTCGGCATCCAGTTCGCCGTCCGCTACCGGGCCGACCGCTACGAACTCGGCAGCGTCGATGCGGCTCTGCGCGGTGCAGCGCGCGGCGTCGGCTGGTCGCTGACGCTCGCGGCGGTGTCGCTGCTGGCCGGCTTCTTCGCCTTCCTGCCCACGCAGTTCCGCGGCGTGTCCGAACTCGGCCTCATCGCCGGCGTCGGCATGATCGTGGCCTACCTGTTCTCGCTCACCCTGCTCCCGGCCCTGATCGCGGTGTTCAACCCGCGCGGCGAGAAGCGGGCGGTCGAGACGACGTGGATGGCGGGCGTCGACCACTGGATCATCGAGCACCGCAAGTGGGTGTTGATCTTCGTCGGCGTGATCACCCTCGCCGGCATCCCGCTGCTCTTGAAGCTGCCCTTCGATTCCAACCCGATGCACCTTCGCAGCCCGAAGGTGGAGTCGATCGCGACCTATCTCGACCTGATCAAGGATCCGGCCACCAGCCCGAACTCGATCGATGTGCTGGCCCCGAACGTCGATGCGGTCCCTGCCCTCTCCAAGCGTCTGGAAGGGCTCGATGCGGTCGCCAAGGTGATCTCGATCGACACCTTCGTGCCCCGCGATCAGGACCAGAAGCTCGCCACGATCCAAGAGACGGCGCAACTCCTCGGCCCGGCCCTCAACCCGTCGCGCAAGCCGCCCCCGCCGACGGATGCGGAGAACGTCAAGGCGCTCAAGGAGACGGCCGCGGCGCTGAAAAGCATCGCGAACGGCGATTCGGCCGGCGCCAAGGCGGCGGACCGTCTGTCGGGCACCCTCGACACCCTCGCCGCCGCCCCGGCGGAGAAGCGCGAGGCCGCCAGCGTCGCGCTCACCACCGATCTGAAGACCCTGATGAGCCGTCTGTCCGGGCTGCTCGATCCGAAGAAGATCACCCTCGACAACCTGCCCAAGCCGCTGAAGGCCGAGTGGGTGACGAGCGACGGCCGTGCCCGCATCGAGGTTCACCCCAAGGGCGACTCGAACGACGACGAGGTGCTGCGCCGCTTCGCCAAGGAGGTGCAGACGATCGATCCCCACGCCACGGGCGCGCCGATCGCCACGACCGAATCGAGCTACACCATCCTCGGCGCCTTCGTGCAGGCGGGTCTGACGGCGCTCGCGCTGATCTTCATCCTGCTCTCGGTCGCACTGCGCAAACCCTGGGACGTGGCGATGACGCTCGGCCCGCTGGTGCTGGCGACGCTGTGGACGCTGATGGCGCTCAAGGTCATCGGCATGCCGCTGAACTTCGCCAACATCATCGCCCTGCCCCTGATGCTGGCGGTCGGTGTCGCCTTCCACATCTACTACGTGATCGCGTGGCGCGCCGGCGTCGTCGACATGCTGGCCTCCAGCCTGACGCGGGCGATCTTCTTCTCGGCGCTGACCACGGGCACCGCCTTCGGCTCGCTGATGCTGTCGAGCCATCCCGGCACCGCCAGCATGGGCGAATTGCTCGCGCTGTCGCTGTTCTTCACGCTGATCGCGGCCTTCTTCGTGGTCCCGGCCTTCCTCGGACCCCCGCCGAAGCGGCCGGATGCCGACCGCCCCGAGGGCAAGGAAGCCGGCCGCCCGCCGGGCACGGTCGCCCGCGAGCACGCGACGGTGAAGTAGCTGCCGGATCTGTCCGGTTGGCGGTTCGGCGTTAGAGCATCGTCCCGAAAGGTGGTTGCCGGCTTTCGGAAAGAAGATGATGCGAAAACAACAGCCTCAAGCATCGTCCTGGATCAGGGATCCAGGACGATGCTTGAGTCGCCCGCCAACCGGGCCTGGATCGCCTCCAGGATCCAGGCCTCGCGGGTCTTGCCCGCCTTGGCGGCAGCGGCATCGATCTGCAGCGACAAAGCCGGCTTGACCCGCAGGCTCAGGATGAAGGCGGTCTCGCCCTCGTTCGGGCCGGGGGGATCGTAGACGAGGCTCGTCAGCGCGGAGGCGAAGCGCCGGACCGCCTCGCGCTGGCGGTCGAGCGTCAGGCTTTCATCCCGGGCGACGAGCGGGCAGTATGCGGCGACCGCGCGATCGACGATGACCGTGCGCGGCACGCCCTGGGCCCTGAGACGCTGTATGGCGGATGCCAGCGCTGTGCCTGCATTCGTCTCGGGTTGCGGTGAAACGATCGCCTGGGTGAGGACGGCATCGGCCTCCGGGTGCGGCGCCGACGGTGGTCCGCAATCCAGCCCGGCGGACGAGGCGGCTGTGGCTGCCAAGCCCGCTGCGACGGCAAGGGAAACGACGGCGGCGCGACGTCTCATGGGTCCGCATTCCTCACGGCTTTGGAGGGGGCTGCGCGGGCCCCTTCGAGGCGGCCTCCGTTGCCCCGCTCCGCTTGGATGGTTCCGGGCAGTCCGCAGGCTTCGGCTCCGTTCGGAAGATGCCCTTCAACCCATCGACCGGCGTTGATTTCGATCAGCGTTGAGGCACCGTCGCACCTGAACCGGCCCCGGTGAATCAGCCCGGCTGCGTTCGACAGCGTCCCCTCACGCCGATCCCATCGCTCGATGGGGGTGGAACGCGGGCTCCTGCACGATCACGAAATCCTGCCGGTTACCGTCCATCCCTTCGCGCGGAGGCCTCAAGCAGCCTCATTTTTTCCGAAAGCCGGCAATCACATTCGGGACGATGCCCTATGGCAGGAAATCCGAGAAGCCGCCCCGCTTGGCTCCGCCCCGCTCGACGGCCTCCCGCGCCTGCGGCGCGATCAGCGCATCCCGCTCGGCGGCATAAAGGTAGCCTGGGGCCTCCCCGGGGAAGCCGCCTGCACTCGCCGGGTGGGTGTAGAGTTCGGTGAGCCCGTCGGGCAGGTGGCGCAGCAGGGCGGTGACGCGCTCCGGGGTCATCGCGCCGGACCAAGCAAGGCCGAGGGTCCGGGTCGGGATCAGCAGGCCCGCCTGCCGGGCGCGCACGGCGAGAAGGGCCGACCACGGCGCCGTGTCGAGAGCGGGCTTGGCTTGGAAGCCGGGCTCCGCGCGCCGCAGCAGATCGCGCGGCTCGCGCGGCACCCGCAGCGCCCGCATCCCGTAATCGCGGCCGATCCGCAGCACCATTCCGGCGATCAGCGGGTGAATGTGGAAATGCTTGTGCGCGTTGACGTGATCGAGCGGCAGGCCCGTGGCGCGGAACGCCTCGAACTGCGCCCGGATCTCGGCGGCGAGCTGCCGCCGGGCGCTCCCCTTGAGGGCAAGGTCGAGTCCGAGCCGCTCCATGTCGCGCCGCATCAGCCCCTGCGCGTCCGTCAGGTCGGGAAGCTCGGCGGGCGGCAGGGTCGGCCACGCCTCGACCAGCACGAGGTGCAGTCCGATCCGCAGGGACGGCGTCCGCCGCGCGCGGGCGACGGCGTCGTCGGCGCCGGGCGCGGAGACCATCAGGCTCGCCGCGGTGAGGATGCCGTCGCGATGGGCCTGTTCGACGGCCTCGTTGACCTCACGGCTGAGGCCGAAATCGTCCGCGGTGACGACCAGTCGCTTCAAGCTCTGTCCCTCTCGCGGGTGTCGAGAGGGCAAGCCCTCTCGCGGGTTCAGGGTCGGACCCCTGGAAGCAGGAAAGGCCGGGCGGGTGCCCGGCCTTTCCTGTTTGCTCGATGGCGCCGGCGGCTCGGCGTTACGCGGCGGCCTTGCGGTCCCGGAGGAAGTGCCAGAACTCGACGCCCTCGCGCAGGCGGCGCTTCATCATCTCGGGCGAGCGGACCATCTCGTTGACGATCGAGGCGATCTTCGGGGCGCGGAAGTAGAACTTCCGGTAGAACTCCTCGACCGCGGAGAAGATCTCCGAGTGCGACAGGTGCGGGTAGTGCAGCGGCGCGATCTGCACGCCGTTCTCGTCCACGAGTTCGGCGTTCTCGACGTCGAGCCAGCCGTTCTCCACCGCCTGCTTGTAGAGGAAGGTGCCCGGATAGGGTGCCGCCAGCGAGACCTGAATCGTGTGCGGGTTGATGCGCTTGGCAAACGCGATCGTTTCCTGGATCGTCTCCTTCGTCTCGCCCGGCAGGCCGACGATGAAGGTGCCATGGATGGCGATGCCGAGTTCGTGGCAGTTCTTGGTGAACTTCTCCGCGACTTCGACGCGCATGCCCTTCTTGATGTTGTTCAGGATCTGCTGGTTGCCGGACTCGTAGCCGACGAGCAGCAGGCGCAGGCCGTTGTCCTTGAGAACCTTCAAGGTCTCGTAGGGCACGTTGGCCTTGGCGTTGCAGGACCACGTCACGCCGAGCTTGCCCAGCTCGCGGGCGATCTCTTCCGCGCGCGGCAGGTTATCGGTGAAGGTGTCGTCGTCGAAGAAGAACTCCTTCGTCTGAGGGAATTCCTTCAGGCAGTACTTGATCTCTTCGATGACGTGCGCGACCGAACGGGTGCGGTAGGTGTGGCCGCCGACGGTCTGCGGCCAGAGGCAGAAGGTGCAGCGGCTCTTGCAGCCGCGGCCCGAGTAGAACGAGATGTAGGGGTGCTTGAGGTACCCGATGAAGTACTTCTCCATCTCGAGGTCGCGCTTGTACACGCTCGTGACGAAGGGAAGCTGGTCCATGTCCGTCATGATCTCGCGGTCCTCGTTATGGACCACGACGCCGTTGGCGTCCCGATAGGACAGACCCTTGATCTCCGACATCGGCACGCCGTCGGCGACTTCCTTGACGGTGAAGTCGAACTCGTTGCGGGCGCAGAAATCGATGCACGGAGCCTGGGCCATGGAGCCGGCGGCATCCACGGCGACCTTGGCGCCGATCAGGCCGGCGATCAGCCGCGGATTGGCGGCCTTGAGCGCCTCGACGGTCTTCACGTCGGACTTGAAGGACGGGACCGAGGTGTGGAGCACCACGAGGTCGAAATCGTTGGCCTGGGCCACGATCTCTTCGAGCTTGATGTTGTGCGGGGGCGCATCGATCAGCTTCGAGTTCGGCACCAGAGCCGCCGGCTGGGCCAGCCAGGTCGGGTACCAGAACGACTTGATCTCGCGCTTGGCCTGGTAGCGCGAGCCGGCGCCGCCATCGAAGCCGTCGAAGGTGGGGGCCTGCAGGAAGAGCGTGCGCATGGGGTTCAAGGCCTCAAGGCTCGAGCGTTGGAATGTATAAGGGCGAATGGTTTGAAGCTTAGACCGAAGTCGCGCGCGACTCGCGACCGAGGCCGTGCTCCGGAATCAGCGTACCGTCCGCAACCACACGGTAATCGTGACCTTTCCATGTCACCGCACCCGAGACGAAGCTCCAGGTGAAGTTGATGAAGGACAGCATGTCACGAATCGGCAACAGCCAGTAGGCGTGGGGGGAGAGCCCGAAGGCCCGCTCGATGCGCAGGCACAGCAGGATGCGGCAGGTGAGGGCCAGGGCGGCGACCGCGAGCGCGCCGGAGCCGGCGCCGGGCATCAGCGCGGCGAGCAGCGCCAGTGGGAAGGCGTGGGTCACGACAGATCCGGCATAGCCCTTCGGATCGACGTTGCGGATGGTGCGGTTCCAGCGCAGTTCGTGCCGCCACAGGCCGGACAGCTCGGTATCGACGCAGGCATGCCCGATGGTGAGGGCCGGAATCGCCACCGTGCCGCCCTCGGCGCGCAGGGCTTCGCCGATCGCGTAATCGTCGGCCAGATCGTCCTTGAACGCGCGGAAGCCGCCGATGCGGGCCAGCGATTCGGCCGTCATCGCGATGGTCGAGCCGAAGCAGGGCCGGGCGAGATCGAAGGTGGTGCCGAGGATGACGTTGGGCACGAACTGCACGTCGATGGCGAGCGCTGCGAGTTGGGCGCATAGGCCCCGGTCGCCCGGAACGCCGTGATAGAGGCAGGTCACGCCGGTCACACCCGGCTGCGACAGGGCGGCGGCGACGCGCTCGAGATAATCGGTCTTCACCGACATGTCGCTGTCGGCCAGCACCACGACGGCGTGGGCGATCCGCTCCGACATGTTGATGAGGTTGGAGACCTTGCGGTTCGAGCCGTGCTGGCTCGGATCCACCACGAGGTCGAGGCGCAGGGCGGGATGGGCTTCACGCAGGCGCTGCACCACGGCAATCGCCGGGTCGGCCGCGTTCTGGACACCGAACACGATCTGCACCGGGCCGGCATAATCCTGGCGGCAGAAGCTATCGAGGTTCTCGAAGAGGTCCGGCTCCAGGCCGCAGAGGGGTTTGAGGATCGTCACACCGGGGCGCGGCGCATCGGCCGCGAACGCGGGCGACGGCCGCGCGGCGAAACGGTCGACGAGCCAAGCCGCGAGCAGGGCATAGACGCAACCGGCGAGCGCCATCAGCAGAAGCACAGATGCGATCCAGGCCGGCAGCTCGTTCAGATCCATGGCGCGGCGTTGCTCGCTGCTGTCTTGGGGCGGGGCCGCGGGCGGCGGTCTGAAGTTGGTGAAGCCTGGACGCCGCCCCAAACGGGTCGCGGTCGGCTCCAGGCCTTATCGGTGGTCTCGTTCCTGCCGAATCGATGGCCGGCGGAGCGCTTCTCAATCCCTCGTCTCTGGCCCTACTCTCTGGGCGAGACTTTGACGGCGAGCATCCCATCGGTGCGTTCGCGCATAAATTTCAGCAGGCTGTCGGCGCCACCCTTGAGCGGGTCGGCGAAGCTCGCCCGCATCGAGGCGACCTCGCTGACATTGCCGTTGAGCAGCACGTCCTGCACCTTGTGGCCGGCGTTGACGACGTAATCGACCTCCGAATCGTCGCCGTCCTTGTTCGAGACGCGGGTCGAGACGATGCGGTTGGGCCCGCGCTCCTCGCTCTTCGGCTCGATCTGGAACTTGCCGCCCGCCGCCTGCGAGAGGCGATTGGCGTAGAGCGTGACGAAGTACCGGCCGAAGGTCTCGGTCAGCGCTTCCTGCTGCTCGGGCTTGAACGTTTTCCATTTCGGGCCGACGGCGGTGCGCACCATGGCGGGCGTGTCGAAGGTCTCGGCCAGGGTCTCGCCGACGATCGCGAGCCGGCTCTTGAGATCGCCCGCGCCGTTCTTCAGCGCCTCTTCGAACTTGGCGTAGAGACGCCGGATCGGCGCCACGGCCGGATCGTCGGCGGCCCGGACGGGGTGCGGTGTCGCCGTGAGGGCGAGCATCGCCACGGCGGCGGCAAGGAGGCTGCGGCGGTTCAGGCGCACTTCTGGAGCGCTCCAGCTTCGTTGTCGGAGGAAAGCGGGGCGGGGGTGCGGGGGGCGGAGAAGCCGTAGGCCGGGGCGAGCGGGGCACCGCCCGAGCGGCGGCCGAGCCGCGCCCGGATCGCCCCGAGCCCTTCGCGCACCGTCTCGGTGCCGTCGGTCTCGGCAGGCGCCGCGGCCTTGCGCTCCATCAGGCTCCAAAGGGCGAGGCTCGGCAAGCCGACGGCCAGATCGGCGACGCGCTTGACCAGGGAGAGGGCGAGCGCCGCCTCCGGCGGGATGCCGAACAGGGCGCCCAGAGCGATCAGCCCGCCCTCCTGGGCCCCGATGGCGCCGGGCACGACGAAGGCGGCGCCGCGCACGGCCTGGGCGAGGCTCTCGATCACCAGCGCGTCGAGGAAGCTGATGGAATAGCCCATCGCGTTGAGGGCGACCCACACCTCGAGGGTGCCGGCGACCCAGCCGACGAGGTGGATCAGAAGCGCCGCACCGACACGGGCGCGGTTGCCGTAGAGGCGGCGCAGGTTCTCGAACAGCACGTCGATCGCGCCGAGCGCACGCCACTCGCGGCCGGCGGCGAAGCGGCTCAGCGCGGCCTCGATCAGGCGGTGCCCGCTGCGGCGCTGGATGACGTAGAACGCGGCCAGCGCCGGAATGGCGACCAGCACGCCCCCCGCGACGGTGCGGACCATCGGCCCGTCGCCGGTGATCTGCATCAGCAGGAGGAGCCCGGCGATGGTGAAGACGAGCTGCGTGACCGCCTGGGTCATCAGATCGACGAACATGCTGGCGCCGGCCATGCCGCCCGGCGTGCCGCTGCGGGTGAGCAGGCGCGCGCCGATGAGGTCGCCGCCGACCTGCGCCACCGGCAGGAGCGTGTTGATGCCCTCGCGCACGAAGCGCAGCGCGATGCAGTCACGCAGGGTCGGGCCGGCGCCGCGGGGGAACACCGCGTGCCAGCCGAGGCCCGCCCAGGCGACCGCCGCAAAGCGGGCGAGCACGACGGCGAGCGTCCCCCAACCCGCGCTGACGACCGCGGCGGTGACATCGGACACGCCGGAAGACAGGAACAGCGCGAGCGCCGTACCCAATCCAACGATCGATGCCAGTGTTGTGAGACGCTTCATCAGCCTCTTTCGATCATCGGCGAAGGCTTGTGTTGTCGAAATCCCACCCGAAGCGACCATCGAAGCTTAGCCGGTGGTGGGAAGCGTTCCGGCAGGTTGCAGCTTTGATCTGCCCTGTCTATCACCCGATTGACACACCGGGGAGCAAAGCGGCGCCCGCGGTGGCCGCTGGCGACGATTGTCGCGCGATGCCGCTTCTAGGGAGCCTCAAATGGATCGCGAGCCGCAGATCACGGCGGATTCCGCCCTGGTCGACGACGCCTCGTCGACGGGTTTTTCGCAGGGCTACGAGGGCCGTAACGACCTGGGAGGACATTCTCCCGCGACCCGTAGCCCGGTGATGGCCTGGAACGAGTGGGATCCGCTGGAGGAGGTGATCGTCGGCTCGCTCGACGGCGCCACGATCCCGACCCACCACCTCACCGTGATCTTCAACCTGCCGCGGGCGGCCCAGCCGTTCTACCGCTTCGCCTCCGGCTGGAAGTATCCGAAGTTCATGAAGAAGCTCGCGCAGGCCGAGCTCGACAACTTCATCTCGATCCTGGCCGGCGAGGGCGTGAAGGTGCGCCGCCCGGATACGGTCGACTTCTCGAAGAAGTTCAAGGCGCCGCGCTGGACCTCGCGCGGCTTCTGCGTCGCCTGCCCGCGCGACCCGTACCTCGTGATCGGTGACGAGATCATCGAGAGCCCGATGTGCTGGCGCTCGCGCTACTTCGAGGGCGACGCCTACCGCTCGCTGTTCAAGGAATATTTTCGCAATGGCGCGCGGTGGACATCGGCACCGCGCCCTCAATTGACGGATGACCTCTACAACTACGATTATCGGGTGCCGAACCTGAAGGCCGGCGAACCGATGCAGTTCACGGTCAACGAGTTCGAGCCGGTCTTCGACGCCGCCGACTTCGTGCGCTGCGGCCGCGACCTGTTCGTGACCCGCTCGAACGTGACGAACCTGATGGGCATCGAGTGGCTGCGCCGCCATCTCGGCCCCGGCTTCCGCATTCACGAGATCGAGAGCCGCTGCCCGCAGCCGATGCATATCGATTCGTCGTTCATGCCGCTCGCGCCCGGCAAGGTGCTGGTCAACCCCGACTACATCGACGTCGAGAAGCTCCCGGCGGTGCTCAAGAAGTGGGACGTGCTGATCGCCCCGCGCCCCGACCCGGTCGAGGGCTTCATGAGCAAGATCTCGATGTGCTCGCCCTGGACCTCGATCAACGTGCTCGCCATCGACGAGAAGAAGATCGTCGTCGACCAGAGCCAGCCGACCCTGATCAAGGCCCTGAAGGATTGGGGCTTCGACCCGATCCCGGCGCCGTTCCTGTCCTACGGACCGTTTGGCGGCTCGTTCCACTGCGCCACGCTCGACGTGCGCCGCCGCGGCGTGCTGAAATCGTACTTCTAAAAAGCATCGTCCTGGATGCCTGATCCAGGACGATGCTTGAGGCGCTTGTTTTCGCATCATCTTTTTTCCGAAAGCCGGAGGTCGCCTTTCGGGATGATGCTCCAGGAAACGGCCCTGCCCGGCAGCGGGCGGGGCACTTCATCGATCCGGAGCCTGCCGCGCACGCCTCGCGGCGGGCTCTTTTCGTTTCCGGCCGCGGTCGTGCTCTTGGATGGCAGGGGCTCCGCCCCGCGAGGACGGTGCGGATCATCCACCCCGTCTTCATGCGCGTCGGCGACGTGATCCGGAAACGTCGTGTTGCGGGATGAGTGTCTCTCACAAAACGCCCGCCGCGCTGTCATCGCCAGAACGACAACGGTCAGAGACCGGGAGTTTTGTGAGGCACTGGCCTCTCGACCGGAACGCTTCGACCCGCAGAGGCAGGTTCACTCGCCGACATATCGTCCGGGCAGGCGCGTCGCCCGCTGGTAGGTCGTCCCGGCCAGCGCCAGCGCGCCGCCGTATTGCAGAAAGCCGTTCTCGGCGAGCCCGTCCGGCGCGAACGGAACCTGGAGCGCGAGCCGGGTCAGCGCATTGAGCGCGATGATCGCGAGGCAGAAGACGGCGGAGGCGAGCGAGGCGGCGACGAAATCGGGCATGGTGGATCTCCCGGCAGGGACGGCCCAAGCTTAGCAAGGGCCGAGCCAGCCGGAGGACCCATAAGAGGCTATCCGACGGGCGGACGGGTCGCGCGCATGGAGGGCCGCTCCTCGAAGCGCGCGAACCACGCGGCGAGCCGGGGCGCGTCGTCGCGCCAGGCGATATCGGAGAAACGCAGGTCGAGGTAGCCGAGCGCGCAGGCGAGCGCGATCGTGCCGATATCGACGCGATCGCCCGAAGCCTCCGCGTGCTCCTCGAACCACGCCAGCGCGCTCTCGATCTTGGCGGTCTGCCCCTCGATCCAGCCGGCCGAGCGCTCGGATTCGGGACGTGCGGTCAGCTCGTAGCGGATCAGCAGGGCGGCATCGAGTACGCCGTCGGCGGTGGATTGCTCGTTGAGCGCCTGCCACCGCGCGTCGCCTCCGGCCGGGAACAGCCGGCCGCCGCCGAGCGCGTCGAGGTATTCGCAGATCACCCGGCTGTCGGCGAGGCCTTCGCCGGAGTCGAGGATCAAGGTCGGTACCTGCGCGAGCGGATGCTGTGCCAGCACCGAGCGGTCGCGCTTGACCGGGTGGACGGCGCTCGGCAGCAGCTCCAGACGCCCGGCGAGGCCGAGTTCGTGGGCGACCACCATCACCTTCCGCACGAAGGGCGAGCTGTGCGAGTGGAACAGCTTCATCGGCTTGTCGGCATCCTTTGAGGTTTCGGGTCGAGGCGGAAGACGGGCGGTCAGCGCTGCACGGCGGCGGGCGTCGCCGGTACCTTCGGCATCTCGACGCCGAGGCGCTTGACCGGCCAGCCGTCGCCCCAGCGGCGCATGTCGCTGAAAGCGGGATCGTTCTTCAGGCTCTGGGCGTCCTTGCCGGCGAAGGCGGCCGTCGCCGCCATGTCGAAGGTGCGCCAGAAGGCGAGGAAATCGAGGCTGTCGGCGCGGGCGTTGTTGATCTGCGAGACCAGGGTCGTCTGCTCGCCCGAAAGCGCCATGTCGGCCGACCAGCGGAAGGGCGGCGGCTTCTCGCCGGGCGGGTCGGGCGGCAGCTTGATCGCGCCGCCGTCATAGGCCGCGTCGAGCCCGGCGGGCGAGGCGAGCGTCGCGGTGAGCGCGGGGAAGCCGTGGTCGTCCGAGAGCGCCCGCACCAACAGCTTGCGCTCCGGCGGCACGGAACGGGCGTCGCGCAGGATGCGCCGGGCGGCGGCATCGGCGGCCCGCGCGTCGCGGTCGCCGATCACCGTGACCAACAGGGTCTTGGGCGACATGCCGTCGAGATCGCCGAGCGGGATGCCGCGGGACTTGGCGTCCCGGGCGATGCCGCCGGGCATCACGACGTAGACGAGCTTCGGCGCGGGCAGGCCCTCCTGTGCGGCTTCCGCTGCGAGGTGGGCGGCAAGCGGGGCGCCTGCCAGATGCCCGATCAGGGCGAGACGGCCGGTATCCGGCTTCGCGTCGGCGTCGCCTGCGAGGTCCGCCAGCGCCGATTTGAGCAGGCGCGCGGCGATGGCCGGCGCGTCGGAGGGCCGGGTGCGGTTCACCTCTTGGAAGCGGGGAAACAGCACGAGCCAGCCATGGCGGGCGAGGTGGTCGATCCAGGCACCGTAGGCCTGCGGGTTCGGCGCGCCCCAGGCGTGCAGGAACACCGCCACCGGCCGCCCGCCCTCGGGCGCCGGGCCCGCCTTGTAGAAGGCATAAGTCGCCGCGCTCGCCTTGCCGACCGCGCGCTTGGTGATGGTGGCGGCCTTGTCGCCGACGCCGCCCGGTCCCTCCGCCGGCTGGGCCGGGGGCGCGGCGGCGAAGACCGGCCCGGCCACGGACAGGGCGGCCAGCATGCCCAGGGCGGGCCAACGCAGGGCGGCAAGTCCGGATTTCGGGCGCATCAATCTCTCGACGATCGGCGAAACACTGTGCCGATCCCCTCCGTTCGCGTGAATTTCAGGGCTCGACCGCGCCTGAATAGCAGATTCCGGCGCGGAGGCGACGCCGGAGGGGCAACGGTCCAAGCTATTCGCGTTCCTTCACCCGGCGGCACTCGGTCTTGAGGTAGCTCGTCTTGCCGACCTCGTCCCTCAGGTCGGTGCGGGCGATGATCTCCTGCCAGCCGTTGGTGCAGCCGAGTTCGTTCGCGACGCGGACCTTACGCACCTCGCTCGCCCGTTCGTCGTTGCAATCCTGCTGCGGGATGCCGTTGGCGCAGACGAGCACGACGGCGATGAAGGCATTCATGGCGAATCTCCCGCTTTTTTGTTGGCTTTTCCCGCCTGTGGCGAGCCGGAGCCTTACGCACGAAGCCGGCGTCGGGTTTCGTCCGTGAGAACGCTATCCCACCTCGACGATGAGATCGTTGCGAAACGTCTTTCCCTCCACCGGGTTGGCGAGCCAGCGGGTGCGCCCGATCCGCAGATCGTGCCCGGCATGGAAGTGGCCGGAGATCCAGAGATCGGGACGGTCCGCGTCGGGCAAGTCGTCGAGGATCGTGGTGGCGTAGAAGGCCGGCACCCACCACGGCACGCCGGGGCTGTCGCGGAACGCGTCGGCGGCGAGCGGGCTCGGCGGGTGGTGCGTGACGGCGACCGTGGGGCCCTGGTGGGGCTGGGCCAGCGTTTCGAAAAAAGCGGCCCGCTCGCGCAGATGGGCTTCCATCGCGTCGGCCGGCGACCAGGGCTCGCGGTCGGCCCGGCGGATCGAACCGCGGTACTCTCGCGATCCGGTGACGGGATCGGTCATCCGCGCGGCCGCATAGGCGACAGGGTCGTCGGGCCGGTCGGGCGTGTCGTCGGTGAGCCAGCGCCCGGCGAGTGACCAGTCGCTCCACAGTGTGGTGCCGACGAAGCGCACGCCGCCGATCACCGCCGCCTGCCCGCCCTGGAGCAGGTGGATGCGGCTGCCCAGCCCGTTCAGCCGGGCGACCTCGCGCTCGAGCGCGGCGAGGAGTTCGGGCGCCGTGCGCGGATCGCCCGTCGGGGCGTAGTGCTCGTGGTTGCCCGGCACCAGCACCACCGGCCGCTCGCCCGCCAGCGCCAGCACCGTGGCGAGCCCGGCTTCGGGCTGGCCCTCGTGCAGGTCGCCGGCGCAGACGAGCACGTCGAAGGCGGCCTCGGGCGGCGGGATCATCTCCGGGCGGCGGCGTTCGAGATGCAGGTCGGAGAGGGGAAAGAGGCGCAGCACGGCGTCCGTCGGTTCGAGGGAGAAGTCGGAAGGCGTCAGGCGCGGGCCTGCGCCGCTTCCTCGGCCGCGGCACGCCATTCGCGGCGGGCGGCCTTGAGCACGTCGAAGGCGGAATCGGCGTTGATGACGGCGATGCCGCCTGCCGCCACGAGATCGGGCCAGGGCGAGAGGGTCAGCGCGGTGGCGGCTCCTGCGATCATGATCGCGACGTTGGCGGCGACATCGTTGCGGGCGGAGAGGTAGGCTGCGCGGGTGAGGCTGCCATGGCCGTCGCGGTGGCGGGCGAGCATCAGCGCGCAGGCGAGGTTGACGAGGAGCGCGCCGAGGCCGGTCAGCGTCAGCGGCACGGGGGCCGGCGCGGTGAAGTCCGAGAATTTTTCGTAGGCCGCCCAGGCCGTGGCGAGGCCCGGCACCAGCAGGATGGCGGCCAGCAGGGTGCCGAGCCGCGCCCGGTTGCGCACGCTCCAGCCGATCCCTGCAAAGATCAGTAGGTTGATCGCGGCATCCTCCAGGAAGTCGAGGCTGTCGGCGATCAGCGCCACCGAGCCGATCGCGAGCGCCACGACGATCTCGATGCCGAAATAGCCGAGGTTCAGCGCCGCCACGCGGGCGACGACCGGGCGCAGACTCGGCGAGGGCGGCAGACGAGGCACCGGCGGGTTCCCGAGGGTGGGGCGAAGCGGGCCGGTGATGGACCGAGGCGCCCTGCCCTGTCGAGGCCCTTCCCAGCGGCGGGCCTCTCGGCCCATTGTCCGGCTGGATTTGCACGCGCGGCTGTGCAAGGCGAAAGATCTGCCAAAGGACAGCCAAGCCGCCTATCGAGCGGCGATCCGGACCGGGGAGGCGTTGACCATGTTGCCCGAACTGCGCGTGCTCTATTTCGAGGATCTCGAAGTCGGACTGACGGAGATTCTGAAGAAGGAGATCTCCTCCTCCGACGTGGTGGGCTTTGCCGAGATCACCGGCGACCGCAACCCGATCCACCTCTCCGAGCACTTCGCCGCGCGCACGCCCTTCGGCACCCGCATCGCCCACGGCCTCTACACTGCGGGCCTGATCTCGGCGGTGCTCGGCACCCGCCTGCCGGGGCCGGGCGCGGTCTACATCTCACAGACCCTGAACTTCCGCGCGCCCGTGCGCATCGGCGACATCGTCGAGGTGAAGGTCGAGGTGGCCGAGCTGATCCCCGAGCGCCGCCGCGCCCGGCTGGCCTGCACCTGCTCCGTCGGCGACGAGGTGGTGCTCGACGGCGAAGCCCTGGTGAAGGTGCCCAAGAAGGAAGAGGCCGATCCGCTCGCCATGCGCATGGGCGGCGGCCGCGCCTAAAAAACGCTTGCCCGAACCGATTGCCATCGACGATCCGGACGACCCGCGGCTCTGCGCCTACCGGGCCGTGCGCGAGCGCGACCTCGTGGGCCGGCAGGGCCGCTTCATCGTCGAGGGCGAGGTGACCCTGCGGCTGCTGTTCTCAGGGGATGCCCGCTTCGCCGCGGAATCGGTGCTGCTGGCGCCCGAGCGCTGGCCGGGCTTTGCGGACGTGCTGCGTGGGGACGGGCCGCCGGTCTATCTCGCCGGCAAGGACGTGATGAGCGCGGTGGCCGGCTTTCCGATCCATCGCGGCGTGCTGGCGGTGGGCCTGCGCGGCATGGAGCCTCCACCCGAGTCCCTGATCCCACCCGCCCCTGCCCCGGCCCTCGTCGTCGGGCTCGTCGGGTTGACCAACCACGACAATGTCGGCGGCCTGTTTCGTAACGCCGCCGCCTTCGCCGCCGACGCGGTCTGGCTCGATGCCGAGACCTGCGATCCGCTCTACCGCAAGGCGATCCGCGTCTCGGCCGGCGCGGCGCTGACCGTGCCCTTCGCCCGCGCGGCGAGCGGGGCGGCGCTGCTCGATCTTGCCGAACGCCACGCCCTGACGCCGCTCGCGCTCACCCCTAGCGGGAGCAAGACGCTCGATGCCCTGGATCCGCCGTCTCGCACGCTGCTGCTGCTCGGGACCGAGGGGCCCGGACTGCCTGAATCGCTGATGACCCGCGCCCGCCGCGTGCGGATCGCCATGGCGCCAGGCTTCGACTCGCTCAACGTCGCGACCGCAGGCGCGATCGCGCTGCATCATCTGGCGGGGCAGCGGCTTGCAGCTGAAGCCGAATTGTCCCGCGCCTTCCGCGCGCTCAGCGGCAGCGTCGATCCCGATCTCTGATCAGGTGCCATCCGCATCGTCGGAGCGGCGTGGCAGGCCGCCCCCGTCATGGCGAGGCGGAGCCGAGGCCATCCAGCGCTCGCCCTCTCCGGATGGGTCGCGCCGCTGGATCGCTTCGCGTCCGTTCGCGATTGACGGCAAGGGCTGCGGCCTCCCGCCTGTGGACGGCTCAGGCCCTCGCGGACCTCGGCCGGCCGGCGCATGTTAGAAGCAGCGGGCGCCAGCGGGGTACGGGATGGGCTACGAGATCGATCTGGGTCGGGCCGGCGACAAGCCCGGGTTGATGGACCTCACGGAGCTTCTGGCGACGCGCCTCCTCGTCCAGGGCAATTCCGGTTCGGGCAAGTCGCACCTGCTCCGGCGCCTGCTGGAGCAAAGTGCGGGCCTGGTGCAGCAGGCGATCATCGACCCCGAGGGCGACTTCGTCACGCTGGCCGAGCGCTACGGCCACGTCGTGATCGAGGCGGACGGCAACGAGGCGGAACTCCTGCGCATCGCCGCCCGCGTCCGCGAGCATCGGGTCTCCGTCGTGCTCTCGCTGGAAGGGCTCGACGCCGAGGACCAGATGCGCGCCGCCGCCGCCTTCCTCGGCGGCCTGTTCGATGCCGACCGCTCGCTCTGGTACCCGATGCTGGTGGTGGTGGACGAGGCGCAGCTCTTCGCCCCCGCCGCCGCGGGCGAAGTCTCCGACGAGGCCCGCCGCCTCTCGCTCGGCGCCATGACCAACCTGATGTGCCGCGGGCGAAAGCGCGGGCTGGCCGGCATCATCGCCACGCAGCGTCTGGCCAAGCTCGCCAAGAACGTCGCGGCGGAAGCCTCGAACTTCCTGATGGGCCGCACCTTCCTCGACATCGACATGGCGCGCGCCGCCGACCTGCTCGGCCTCGATCGCCGCGGGGCCGAGATGTTCCGCGACCTTGCCCGAGGCCATTTCGTCGGCCTCGGCCCCGCGCTCTCGAAGCGCCCGCTGCCGATCGCCATCGGCCCGACGGTGACCGAGAGCCGCAACGCCGCGCCCGACCTGCTCCCCCTGCCCACCATGGGCGAGGAGGCGCGCGCGCTGATCATGACGGCGTCGGCCGAGGAGGAGGCAAGGCCCCTCCCCGCGCCCCGGCCGAAGCCCGTCCGCGCGCCCGGCCCCGACGTGCTGGTCCAACTCGCCAATTACCGGCCGCCGGTGCGCGACGATCTGCCGGAGGAGGAGCCGATGGATCCGGCCGAGCGCGAGGCGGCGATGGCCGAGATCCTCGCCTCGGTGCTGGCGGATTCGGACGCTGCCGCCTGCACGCCCGCCACCCTCTACCAGGATTTCACCGTCCGCTGCCGCATCCGCCGGATCGGCGGCGAGGCGATGGGCCTGCCCGAATTCAAGCGGCGGCTCGCCGTGGCACGGGCCGGCGTCCAGGGCGCCACCGCCGAGGGACCCGGTTGGGAGCGGGCGCAGGAGATCGCCGCCGGCCTGCCCGAGGATCTGGCCGGGCTGTTCCTGCTCATCGCCCGCACGGCGCTCGAAGGCTCGCCCTGCCCGTCCGACGCGGCGCTCGCGGAGGCCTACGGTACCTCCTCGGCGGGGCGTGCCCGGCGCATGCTGGGCTACCTTGAGGAGCGTGGCGCCATCGTCATGCGCCGGGATCTGCGCGGTGCGCCGATCATCGCCGTGCCCGATCTCGACGCCGAGACGGGCCCGCAGATCGGCGCGGCCGCCGTGCTCCCGCTGCGTCGGCGACGGCCCTGAACGCGGACGGTTTCGGCCTGTCGATGGCCGGAACCTGTTGAGACCCCTGGTACGCGACAATCCGTGCCTCTTGCCCCTGGCCCGCTTCCGGCCAAGATTGCGCCGACGATGTGAGGTTGGGAGTTTTGGGACGTTGCTGCAGTCGCGGGAAGGTTTGCGTACCCTGTCGGGCCGCCGCACGATCGTCGTCGGGGCCGGCCCCGGCGGGCTTGCCACGGCGCTGCTCCTGGCCAAGGCCGGATTGCATGTCACGATCATCGAGCGCGACGCGACCGTCGGCGGGCGCACCAAGACCGTCGAGGCGCCGGGCGGGTACCGCTTCGACATCGGCCCGACCTTCTTCCTCTATCCGCAGATCCTCGCCGACATCTTCGAATCCTGCGGCGAGCGCCTGGAGGATCATGTCCGGCTGGAGCGGCTCGACCCGCAATACAACCTCGTCTTCGAGGGTGAGGGCGGCATTTCGGGGCAGATCCGTGCCACCGGCGACGTGCCGCGGCTGAAGGCCGAGATCGCCCGCCTCGCCCCCGCCGATGCCGAGAACGTCGAAAAATTCTTCGAAGAGAACCGGACCAAGCTTAACTACTTCAAGCCGGTGCTGGAGCAGCCCTTCGACAACATCCTGTCGATGGCGAGCCCGGCCATGCTGGCCGCCCTCCCCCATCTCCATCCCGGCCGCAGCGTGGACCGGGATCTCAAGCGCTACTTCGCCGACCCGCGGGTGCGCCTCGCCTTCTCGTTCCAGACCAAATATCTCGGGATGAGCCCCTTCCGCTGCCCGAGCCTGTTCACGATCCTCTCGTTCCTCGAATACGAGCACGGGGTCTACCATCCGGTCGGCGGCTGCGGCGCGGTCTCGGAGGCGATGGCGGGGCTCGCCCGCCGCATGGGCGTCGACATCCGCCTCGGGCAATCGGTCGAGCGGATCCTGTTCGAGGGCAAGCGCGCCTGCGGCGTGGTCGTCGGCGGCGAGACGCTGAAGGCCGATGCGGTGGTCGTGAACGGCGACTTCGCCAAGGTGATCCGCGATCTGGTGCCGGAGGAGCGGCGCCCGCGCTGGCGTGACGCCAAGATCGGCAAGGCGCGCCTCTCCTGCTCGACCTACATGCTCTACCTCGGCATCGAGGGCAAAATGCCCGAGAGCCTGGGCCACCACACCATCCTGCTGGCCAAGGAATACGAGCGCAACATCAAGGAGATCACCGGCGGCACGCTGCCGATGGAGCCTTCGATCTACGTGCAGCATGCCGGCTTCACCGATGGCGGCATGGCGCCTCCCGGCCACACCGCCCTCTACGTGCTGGTGCCGGTGCCCAACCTGAAGGCGGGCATCGATTGGGAAACGGTCGGCCCGAGCTACCGCAAGCTGATTCTGGAGCGCCTGAAGCTCCTCGGCCTTCCCGACATCGAGAGCCGCATCCGCTACGAGCGCGTCGTCGATCCCCGCGATTGGCGCGACGCGTTCGCGGTGCACGAGGGCGCGACCTTCAACCTCGCCCACGATCTCATGCAGATGCTGTGGTTCCGGCCCCATAACCGCTTCGGGCCGGGGCTCTACCTCGTCGGCGGCGGCACCCATCCGGGCTCCGGCCTTCCCGTGATCTACGAGGGTGCGCGCATCTCCGCCCGGCTCCTCATCGAGGATCTCGCCAAGGAGAAGGCGCCCGCGATCCTGGCGGACCTGCCGACGACCTCGCCGCTTGCCACGCAGGGCGATCCGAGCTGATGCGGGCCGCTTTTCTCGCGGGCCTTGCCGTGCTGGCTGCGTTTACGGGCCCGGCGCGGGCGGCAGGCCTGGAGGTGATCGTCGAGGGGGCCGAGCCGGGGCCGGGCGAAGTCTACGTCACCCTGTGTCAGGGCGGGCTGAGCGAGGCCGCCTGTCCGATCGGCCGGAGCGCTCCGGTCCGCGGCGGCGCCGAGCGCTTCGTCTTCACCGACGTGCCCGCGGGCGTCTGGGCGGTCGCCGCCTTTCAGGACGAGAACGGCAACGGCCGGCTCGACCGGACGGCGCTCGGCC
The DNA here is from genome assembly GCF_004683995.1 of Methylorubrum sp. Q1. Classification (NCBI taxonomy): domain Bacteria; kingdom Pseudomonadati; phylum Pseudomonadota; class Alphaproteobacteria; order Hyphomicrobiales; family Methylobacteriaceae; genus Methylorubrum; species Methylorubrum sp. Q1. The sequence goes on from NZ_SRHQ01000022.1 coordinate 23,236, forward strand.
TGCCGCTGGAGCCTTACGGTTTCTCCGGCGCTGTCGCGCGCCGGGCCCGGCCGGACTTTGCCAGCGCGAGCTTCGCCCTGCACGAACCCGGCACCGCTATGCGGATCCGCATCGCCCGTCCGCTGCCGCGGCGCTGACGGGCGAATGATGCACATCGAGGCCCCGCCCCTCGTCTCCGTCGAGGGCGCCGCCCTCGCCTATCGCGGCCGTCCGGCCCTGCGCGGGCTCGACCTCACCCTCGTCCGGGGCACGACGCTGGCCCTGCTCGGGCCGAACGGGGCCGGAAAGACCAGCTTGATCCGCCTGCTGGCCGGGCGGCTCAAGCCCGATGCCGGAAGCGTCCGCATCCTCGGCGGCGACCCCCATGCCGACCGTGCGACCCGCAAGCGGATCGGCTTCGTGCCGCAGGAAATCGCCCTCTATCCCCGCCTCACCGTCGCGGAGAATCTCGACGTGTTCGCCCGGCTCGCCGGCCTGAAGCGTGGGGAGCGCCGCGGGGCGGTCGCGGCGGCGATCGGGCGCTGTGCGCTGGCCGAGGTGGCGGGGCGGCTCGTCGCCACGCTCTCGGGCGGCTACCAGCGCCGGGTCAACATCGCCGTGAGCCTGCTCAGCGAACCCGACCTGATCCTGCTCGACGAGCCGACGCAGGGGGTCGATCTCGACGCGCGCGCGTCGATCCACGCCGTGCTGGCGGGCCTGCGCGCGGGGGGCGCCGGGCTCGTCATCAGCACCCACGATTTTTCCGAAGCCGAGCGCCTTGCCGACCGCGTCGCCATCCTCGCCGACGGACAGATCCGGCTCGAAGGGGCTCTGGCCGCGCTGATGCGCCCGTTTGAGGCCGCCCCGCCCGAGCACGAGGCGGTGCTGGAGAGCCCCCCGGACACCGCCGCCGAGGCGGCCCTGAGGCGCTCCGGCTTCTCGCCGCTCACGGGCGAGGCGCGGTTCTGGCGTGCCGACCACGGGGCCGCCGGCGGGCTCGACGGCGCGGCTCTGCTTGCCGCCCTGCGGGCAGCCGGCGTGCCGGTGGCCGAGATCCGCGTGCGCCGCCCCGGCCTGGAAACCCTCTACCGGGACAGCCTCGCTGGCCGTCCGGGCCGGGAGAGCGCGGCGTGATCGCGGCGGCATTCCGGGTGATGTGGCTCTCGCTCCTGCGCGACCGCGCGGCGCTGACCATGGCCTTCGTGCTGCCCACCGTCATCTTCGCGATCTTCGCGGCGATCTTCTCCGGCGCGATCGGCGACCGCATCCGCATCCATCTCGGGCTCGCCGACCTCGCGGGCACCGCCACCACGCAGCGCCTCGTCACGGCCCTGGAGGCCGAGCCGTCCCTTCGCATCGCGCGCCTGGACGTGGCGGACGAGGCGGCGGCCGTCCGCGCCGTGCGTCGCGGCGAGGTCGATGTGGCCCTGGTGCTGCGCAGCGACCTCGCGGCGCCCCCCGGCACGGATAAGGCTGGCCCCGACAAGGGGAACGCGGCGGCGAGCCAGCCGGTGCTGCTGATCGAGAGTCCGTCGCGGGCGCTCGCCACGCCGATCGCGCTGGGCCAGCTCCAGCGTGCTCTCAACGACGCGCTGCCCGACGTGGTGCTCTCGCGCATCGTCGCGGACGTCGAGCGCTCCGGCAAGATCGGGCCGGACGAGCGCGCCTTCCTCGACGAGGCCTTCGCCGAGCAGCGGGCGAAGAAGGAGCCGTTCTCCTTCACCCGTCTCGTCGAGACCCGCACCACCGCGAGCGGGCGCGGCAACGAGCGGGTGAGCTACTACGCGGGCGCCATCGCCGCCGTGTTCCTGCTGTTCGCGGCGATGCAGGGGGCGCTCTCCCTGGTGGACGAGCGCGAGGGCGGGCTGGCCGACCGCCTCGCCGCCGGCCCCGGCGGCCTGCCGGTGATCGTGCTGGGAAAATTCCTGTTCCTGCTCGGCCAGGGCGTGGTCCAGGCCGGGCTGATCTTTTCCGCCGCCGCGCTTCTGCACGGCGTCGATGTCTCCGGCCACTGGATCGGCTGGCTCGTCACCTCGATCCTCGTCTCGGCCATGGCGGCGGGCCTGGCGCTCGCCGCCTGCGCGCTCTCGGCGACCCGCCAGCAGGCGCATCTGGCCGCGACCTTCGGCGTGCTGCTGCTCTCGGCGGTCGGCGGCAGCATGGTGCCCCGCTTCCTCATGCCTCCCTGGCTGCAGCAGGCCGGCTGGCTCACGCCCAACGCCTGGGCGATCGAGGCTTATCAGGCGGCCCTCGGCGAGGGCGCGGCGGCGGCCTTGCCGGCCTGGGGCGTGCTGGCAACCCTGGCGGCCGTGGGTCTGGGGGTGGCAGTCGGGGTGGTAGGGCGTGCCAACTTCAGTCGCGGCTGAGCGGGCCTGAGGGAGCATTTTCAACGGTTTCTTGTAGCGTTTGCTTCTTGGCGCGCTAATCTTGCAGGCGAAAGGCTCGCGTGACCGCATGCTGTACCGCCTCGAAGTCGAGAATTTTGCATCGATCCGGGAGAGGCAGATCATCGATCTGCGGGTTGGTGCCGGTGTGGACGACGACGGTGGCCGATTCGGACCCCTTTGGAAGGGGGCCAAGGAGCGCGCTCCCAAGGTCGTGGCCTTGTTCGGGGCCAACGCCTCCGGAAAGTCGAATGCGCTCAAGGCCCTGTCGTTCATGGCCTGGTTCGTAACTAAAAGTTTTTCGGCGTCGCGTGGAAGCCCGATGCCATATGACCGGTTCAATCATTACGATACGCTCAATGCGCCAACACGCCTCGCCGTCCAGTTAAGTGGTGTGGAAGATATTAGGCGCATCAATGATCCGAGCGCTGCGCAATGTGGATATTTTTATGAATTCGCTCTAGGTGGTGAAAACAAGACGGTCGTTTTGTCGGAGTCTCTGTACTATCGACCGTCAGGCAGCGCGCGAAAGCTTAAGCTTTTTGAGCGGTCGCAAAATGGAACTGTTACGGCAACACATGCTTTTGGATTGTCTGATTATAAGCCTGCCTTGAAAAAGATTTTGCGGCAGGATGCTAGTGTCATTGCAACATTGGCACAGCTTGATCATCCCTACTCAATTGCGATCTGGGAAGCTGCCCGGCGCGTCAATACGAACATACTCATGGAACGCTTCGACAATTCTGAGCGTGAGGTCGTCCGCTTTTATGCAGAGCGTCCGACGCTAGTCGAAGCCTTGAACAAGGAAATCGGACGCCTCGATCTAGGTATTCAAAATTTGGAAATCCAGTTTGGTGCCGAGGGCCCTGTAGCCGTTTTTCATCATCAGGGACTGGCGGGTCCGATGCCGCTTTTCTATGAAAGCCACGGAACGCGACAGTTTATCAAACTATTTCCTTACTTGTGGGTTACTCTGCAGGATGGTGGAATCGCTATCATTGACGAACTCGACACGGCGATACACCCTCTCATTCTGCCTGAAATTATTCGTTGGTTCTATGATCCTGGCCGTAATCCGTATCATGCACAGCTTTGGATGAGCTGTCACAATGCTTCCCTTCTTTCTGAATTCAGCAAGGAGGAGGTGCTGTTTTGTGAGAAGGGACTGGATGGGCAAACGCGCATGTTCGGCCTGCGCGATATCAATGTACAGAGACGCGACAATTTTCAGAGGAAGTATCTCGGCGGCGCTTACGGCGCCGTTCCTGTCATCGGATGAGGCGAGGCCGCGCTCTCATCCCGCAGCGTCGGCGGGTCTTTCTCGCCTGCGAAGGTGAGAGCGAGCAGAGCTATGGCGCTCTGTTGTCCCGGCTGATCGATGCACAGCACCGTCGCACCTACCTCGATATCGTGCTCGTGCAGCCCGGAGGTGGCGACCCGCTGGCCATAGTCGAGCGAGCAAGCCGGTTGATGAGCGACCGCGTGCGGCGGTTCGGTGCCTACACAGAGCGAGCCATCTTGCTCGACACGGACAAGCTCGGACTGAGTCCAGAGCGTGACAGAAGGATCGAGGTACTCGCCGAACGTGAAGGTTTTCGGCTCATTTGGCAAAAGCCTTGCCATGAGGCGCTTCTGCTGCGGCACCTCGATGGCTGTGCGGCGTTGAGACCGGTCAATACGGCTCGTGCTGCGGAGGAACTTCAGCGCCGATGTGCCACCTATCGCAAGGGGATGGCGGCGATGCGCCTCGCAAACCTCATCGACGTGCACGGCGTGCTTCGGGCTGCTGCCGTCGAACCGGCCCTCGACGACTTCCTCACCGCCATCGAGTTTCCGCGGGATCCGGCTGGCTGATAAGTCAGCCATGCCATTGGCACCCACGATGCGGCGATAGGCGGCACTGAACCAATCGTCTGCATGAAAGAGTGTCTCAGAGTATGAGGCGGATCGCCCTGCGGCGACCTGCGCTCGCGACCTAGTGGCCTGGATCGGGCAGAGGCGGCTCTCGCCTGACCTCTTCTTTCCCAGGGCCGCCCCACCCCCATGACCAACGCAATGCTGCGCCTGCTGATCGCCGACGGCAACGACCGCGACGGCCGTGCAAAGCGCGAGGCCGCCGTCGGCCAAACCACCTCGCAGGCCTTCGCCGCCGTGGTGGCCGATCTCGCGCCCGAGGCGGCCTGCACGCTGGTGAACCCCGCCGATGCCGAGGCCGCGATCGGGTTCGATCTCGCCGGGTTCGACGGGATGGTGCTCACCGGCTCCACCCTGCGGCTCGCCGATGGCGGGCCGGCGGTGCGGCGCCAGCTCGACTTGATGCGCGCGGCTTTGGAGGCCGGGTTGCCGGTGTTCGGCTCGTGCTGGGGCATGCAGGTCGCCGCGGCGATCGCGGGCGGGGATGTCGGCGCGAACCCGCGCGGGCCGGAATACGGTTTCGCCCGGCGCCTCACGGCCACGGGGGACGGGGCCGCGCACCCGCTGCTCGCCAGTCGCGCGCCTGCCTGGGACGCACCCGCGATCCATTGCGATGCCGTCGTCGGCGCCCCCTCCGGCGCGCGGGTGCTCGCGGCGAATGCCGTGCTCGACGTTCAGGCGATCGAGATCCGCTACGGGCGCGGGCTGTTCTGGGGCACGCAGTACCACCCGGAAACCGACCTCGACGAACTCGCCGCGATGCTGCGGCTGAGCGCCGATGCGGTCGTCTCCGCCGGGCTGGCCGCCGATCACGCCGCGGTCGAGGCCTATGCCGGCGAGATTTCGGATCTCGACGGCAGCGAGGGCGCCGCCCGCCGCCATCGCGCGTGGCGTCTCGGAATCGGTACCGACGTGCTCGAATCCGGGCAGCGGCGCCGGGAAATCGGCAATTTTCTCGCGTCTCTGTCCACAGCCCGCGGCATGGTATGGACCGAGCGCGACCGGGTGGCACGTTGACCCGCCCTGCCGCGCATCTAGCTTTGCTTTGACGGTCTTCTTTTTCAGGCCGCGCGGGAGACGCGTTTCCAATGAGCCAGGGTTCTTCGGTCGCGGTCGTCGGAAGCGGGCTCGGTGGGTTGGCCTCGGCTTGCGTGGCGGCCGCGCGCGGCCATCGCGTCACGGTCTACGACAAGAACGACTGGATGGGCGGCAAGGCCGCGGTGCTGCACGAGGGCGGCTTCCGCTTCGATATGGGGCCGACCATCCTCACCGTGCCGCGCGTGCTGGAGCGCATCTTCGCCGAGGCCGGGCGCTCGGTGCACGATTACATGGATCTGCGCCGCCTCGACCCGCAATGGCGCTGCTTCTTCGATGACGGCTCGCGCGTCGATCTGATCGAGGACGTCGATGCCATGGCCGCCTCCATGGACCGGTTCGCCCCCGGGCAAGGGGCGGGCGACGGCTACAAGAAGTTCATCGCCGTCTCCGAGCATCTGCACGGCGTCTCGGAGCGGTTCTTCTTCTGGAAGGCGGTGCAGGATCTGTTCGACACGATCGACATCCGCGCCAACATGAACCCCGGTACGCTCCGCGACGTGCTCAGCCTTCGCATGCACGCCACCGTCGCGAGCACGATCCGCGGCAAGGTGAAGGATGCGCGCCTCGCGCAGATGCTCGACCACTTCGTGCAATATGTCGGCTCCTCGCCCTACGGCGCGCCGGCCGTGCTCTGCGCCATCGCCCACATGCAGACGGCCGAAGGCGTGTGGTACCCGATGGGCGGCACCCGCGCGGTGGCCGAGGGGCTGATGCGGCTCGCGACCGAACTCGGCGCCACGTTGAAGCCCGCCGACGAGGTGCTGGGCCTCGACATCGCCGCGGGCCAGCTGCGCGGCCTGCGCACTCGCGACGGCATCACGCCCTACGACGCCGTCATCTCCAACATGGATTCGGTGCGCACCTACCGCGAACTCGTCGGCGGCGAGGTCGGCAAGTCCTACGAGAAGAAATCCTTCGAGCCGGCCTGCTCCGGCGTGGTGCTCTATCTCGGGCTCAACAAGCGCTACGAGCACCTGAACCACCACGATTTCGTCTTCTCCCGCGACCCGGAGGAGGAGTTCGACTTCATCTACCGCAAGGGCGAGCCGGCCCCCGACCCGACCGCCTACCTCGCGGCCCCCTCCTCCACCGATCCGAGCGTGGCGCCCGAGGGCGGCGAGGCGCTCTACGTCCTCGTCCACACGCCGTATCTTCGGCCGCACCACGACTGGTCGAAGATGTTCCCGGCCTATCGCCGGACGATCCTGGAGAAGCTCAAGCGCACCGGCGGCATGCCGGATCTCGAGGAGCGCATCGTCGTCGAGCGCCACCTCACCCCGCAGGACATCCACGACCGCTACAAGGTGCTCAACGGCGCGATCTACGGGCTCGCCTCGCACGGGCGGATGATGGGCGCGTTCAAGCCCGGCAACCGCTCGCGGGAGGTGCGCGGCCTCTACCTCGCGGGGGGCGCCGCCCATCCGGGGCCGGGCATGCCGATGGTGATGATGTCGGGTTGGATCGCCGCCGACGCCCTCGATCAGGATCTGCGCGGCCGCGGGGAACCGGAGCTGCGCAAGACCGCCTGAGTTCTTTCGACATGGCGCGGGGCAAACCGCTTCCGCCCGAGCGCTCGGCTCCGCTCTGGCGGTTCATGGCCGCTTATTTCGACCGCTTCGTGCGGCGCCACCTGAACGCCCTGCGGCTGGCCCGCTGGGGCGTTCCGGCCGGCATCACAGGCGCGGCGCCGCTGGTGATCTACGCCAACCATCCGGCGTGGTGGGATGCGGCGATCCTGCTCGTCGCGGCCGACCGGCTGTTTCCGGGGCGCGAGAGCTTCGCGCCGATCGATGCCGCGATGCTGGAGAAGTACGGCATCTTCCGGAAGTTGGGCGCCTTCCCCGTCGATCTCGACAGCGCGCGGGGCGGTGCGCAATTCCTGTCCGCCTCCCGCATGATCCTGGGTGCGCCGAGCCGCGCGATCTGGATCACGGCGCAAGGGCGCTTCGCCGACGTGCGGGTTCGCCCGCTGGGGCTGAAGCCGGGCGTCGCGCGGTTGGCCGAGATCGCCCCCGAGGCGACCTTCCTGCCGCTGGCCGTGGAATACGCCTTCTGGGACGAGCGCGGGGCGGAAGCCTTCCTCGCCTTCGGGCAACCGCTCACCGCCGCCGAACTGCTTGCCCTGCCCCGCCCGGAGCGGCTCGCCCGGATGGAGACGGCGCTGACCGCCACCCTCGACCGGCTCTCGGGCGACGTGATCGCCCGCGATCCCACCCGGTTCGAGACGCTGCTGGCGGGCCGGCGCGGGGTCGGCGGCGTGTATGACGGATGGCGGCGGCTCGCGGCCGCGCTGACCGGCCGCCGCTTCGAGCCGGGGCACCGGGACGGCGATTCCGAGGAGACGCGGACCCGATGACACTGACTCTCCTCGCGCTCGTTGCCCTCGCGCTGGCCCTGCTTCCGGCGGGGCTGGCTGCGGTCAATCTCGCGATCCTGCACAGCCCCGAGCCCACTCCGAGCGACGGCCTCGTCTCGATCCTGATCCCCGCCCGCAACGAGGCGGCTGTGATCGAGGGCACGGTGCGGGCGGCACTCGCGAGCCGCGGCGTCCCGGTCGAGGTGATCGTCGGCGACGATCACTCGACCGACGGGACCGCCGAAATCGTCGAGCGCATCGCCCGCACCGATCCGCGCCTGCGGCTGATCGCCGTTCCCGCCCTGCCCGAGGGCTGGACCGGCAAGAACCACGCCTGCGCCGCCCTGGCCGAGGCGGCACGGGGCGAGCGCCTGCTGTTTCTCGACGCCGACGTCACGTTGGCACCGGACGGCGCGGCGGCGCTCGCCGCGCATGCCGTCCAGAGCGGCACCGATCTCGTCAGCGGCGTGCCGCGGCAGGTGATGGAGACTCTGGGCGAGCGCCTGACCGTGCCGATGATCGACTTCCTGCTGCTCGGCTACCTGCCGATCGCCCTGATGCGCGCCTCGCCCCGCCCCTCGCTCGGCGCCGCCTGCGGGCAGCTGATCCTGATCGCGCGCGAGGCTTACCGGCGGACCGGGGGGCACGGCACGATCCGCACCTCGCTCCATGACGGCGTGCGCCTGCCGCGGCTGTTCCGCGAGCAAGGGTTCCACACCGATCTCGTCGCGGGCCACGCGCTCGCGGCCTGCCGGATGTACCGAAATTTTCCGCAGAGCTGGGCCGGCTTCTCGAAGAACGCGCATGAGGGCATGGCGACGCCCGCTTCGCTCCCGGTCTGGACGGTGCTGCTGTTCGGCGGCCATATCCTGCCCTGGCTCGTTCTGGCCGCCGCCCTGGCGCTGGGCGCCGGGATACCCGCCGTCTTGGCCGCGGCCGCCGTCATCGTCTCGCTCGCGACGCGGGCGGCGATCACCCTCCGGGTCGCCGAGCCGCTCGCGACGATTCTCCTCCACCCCGCCACCGTCGTCACGGCGCTGGCGATCCAGTGGAACGTGCTGCTGCGCCCCGGACGTGCCGTATGGAAAGGCCGCAGCTACACAGTCGGCGGGCGTGCCAAGCCGCGGCAGGAACCGGGTTGAGGGGTCTTTCGCGAGACAATCCATGCGGCAAATCGTGTAAGGCCGGCCATCCAGCCTTTGCAGTTCCTGAACAACGCCTGTAGCCTTGGGGCCACGTCGGCCGGGCGTCTTGCCGGGCTGCATCGCCAGGAAGTTCGGTCGCGTCGATGAGGGATGAGAGCGCCGCCGCCGTGTCGGCCCGCCCCACCGCCGACCCGCAGACATCGCGGGAGGGTTCCCGCACGGTCACGGGCGGACGCCCGATCGAGAGCTTCCCCCCACGCTACGAAACCGGTCGTCACGGCCGGCGCGACGCCTATGCCGCGCTCGATCTCGGCACCAACAATTGCCGTCTGCTGGTCGCCGAGCCGACGCCCAACGGCTTCCGGGTGATCGACGCCTTCTCCCGCATCGTCCGGCTCGGCGAGGGGTTGGGCAATTCCAATCGCCTCACCGAGGCGGCGATCGAGCGCACGGTGGAGGCCCTGCGCATCTGCCGGGGCAAGATGAAGTCCCGCGCGGTGGCCCGCTCCAAGGTGATCGCGACCGAGGCCTGCCGGCTGGCCGTCAACGGCGCCGAGTTCGTGGCGCGGGTGCGCGCCGAAGTCGGGCTCGACCTCGAGATCGTGGACCGGCAGACGGAAGCCTATCTCGCCGTGACCGGCTGCGCCGCGCTCGCCGACCCGCGGGCGGAATCGGTCGTGATCTTCGATATCGGCGGCGGCTCCACCGAGATCGCGTGGCTCGACGGCGCGGCGGCCAACCCCTCGACCGACCCGACCTTGCGCATCCGCGCCTGGGATTCGCTGCCTGTCGGCGTGGTGACGCTGGCCGAGCGCCACGGCGGCACCGAGGTGACGCGGCGGACCTTCGAGGGCATGGTCGAGGAGGTCGGCGACCTCATCTCGCCCTTCGCGATCCGCGCTGCGGCCGCGGCCACCGCGCCCTATTTCCACCTGCTCGGCACCTCCGGCACCGTGACCACGCTTGCCGCCATGCATCTGCGGCTCGCCCGCTACGAGCGGCGCCGGGTGGATGGCCTCTGGATGAGCGACGACGAGGTCGGCGACGCGATCGAGGATCTGCTCGACACCCGCCTCGAACAGCGCGCCGACAACCCCTGCATCGGCCGCGACCGGGCCGACCTCGTGCTTGCCGGCTGCGCCATCCTGGAGGCGATCCGCCGGGTGTTCCCGTCCGAGCGCCTGCGCATCGCCGACCGGGGCCTGCGCGAGGGCCTGCTCATGAACATGATGCGCGAGGACGGCGTCTGGCGCCGCGGGCGGTATCGCTGAAACGTAGAGCCGTCGGACTCCATCGGTTCTACGTTCAGTTCTGAGATAAAGAGCAGTCGATGGTTCTGCCGTTCAAGCTCAGTTTGCGCGTCTAAAACAGGAATTGTGTCTTGTCTACCGATTTTTGTCGGGAGGAATGGTGGCCCGTGATGAGCCATTGCCCGTCGAATTCTTCAAATACGAAAAGAAATCTCGCTGGAATTATCTCCTTTTTGCGATTTTTGATTATTTCGAATGTGTAGAGGCCGCCGATTAAAACGGCGTCGTCTTTTCCGCTGGCGTGGTCGACTTGAAGATCTATCTTGCAGCTCAGCGAATCCTGACTTAGGAACTTTTCGAAATAGGCGCGGCGGGTTGCGGGTGTATTAGGAACGCCGTCTTCGAGTGTTGGAACAAGAAGCGCATTTTCTGTGTAGAGACGCGTGGTGTCATCGACACTCAATTTTTCCACCGCGGCAATCCATTGCTCCAGTGTCTTGTGTGCAGCGCTTCTGCACGAGGATGATTTCTCATCTTTTTGCATGGGCATTTCCTCTTATTGTTGAGTATGTGATCTGTGCAACTGATTTGAGTATAGTTTGCAGAGTCGATTCATCGGCGCAAGTTTGATTTCAACCTGAGCGAGATATTTTCGCGCGCAGCGAGCAATCGGCGCTTGCGATCCGCGGACGGTCGCGCCTTCACGCGCAGCGCGTGGCGCGTTAGAGCGATGGTTCGCTTTTTCGTGCGCGGCGCGTTGCCATCGAGACGCCTTCACCCGTCGCTGGAAATCGACTGCGACATCTCCGACTCCGATTCCGGGCAGACCCCAGGGGCCAACACCATGAGCGACCGGCGAGGCGGGACGAGCGGCCTGCGCGGCGACCTGAAGCAGCGGGTGAAGACCGGGCGCGGGCGCACCCTCTCCCAGAAGCGCTGGCTGGAACGCCAGCTCAACGACCCCTACGTCGCCCGCGCCAAGCGCGAGGGCTACCGCTCCCGCGCGGCGTTCAAGCTTCTCGAAATCGACGAGCGCTTCAAGCTCCTGAAGCCCGGACAGCGGATCGTCGATCTCGGCGCTGCCCCCGGCGGCTGGTCGCAGGTCGCGGCGCGGATCCTCGGCGACAGCGGCCGCATCGTCGGCATCGATCTGCTCGACATCGAGCCGATGCCGGGCGCGACCTTCATCACCCTCGACTTCCTCGATCCCTCCGCGCCCGAGCGCCTGACCGAGTTGCTGGGCGGGCGGGCCGACCTCGTCCTGTCCGACATGGCCGCCAACACCACCGGCCACAAGAAGACCGACCACCTGCGTATCATCGGGCTCGCCGAGACCGCCGCGGTCTTCGCCCGCGAGATCCTGGCGCCGGGCGGCGCCTATCTCGCCAAGGTGTTCCAGGGCGGCACCGAGGGCGATCTGCTGACCGAGCTGAAGCGCGACTTCGCCACCGTGCGCCACGTCAAGCCGCAGGCGAGCCGGGCGGATTCGAGCGAACTCTACGTGCTGGCCACGGGCTTCCGCGGCGAGTCCGGCGCGAAGGACGCGGCGGACGAACAGGCGTGATACGCGCCGCTTGATCGAAGCGGGGCGCGTATCGCTCAGCCCGCGCGGCGCCTGAGCGTCGGCTAGATCCGCCATCCCGAAGGGATCGACCGGATTTGGAATGACCTGTCACCGGCGGCTGTGTCCGGCCTTCCATTTCGTGGCACGATGCCTGCGCGTCCTGCCCGAGAGTCGCGCAAGGAAGGCCCCGATGACCGCCCAACCCCTCACCCGCTTTTCCGTCGCGCCGCTGGCCCGGATGACGCGGCACCTCGCCGATGTCGCCGCAGGCCGCGCCGAGCCCGATCTGGTGATCACGGGTGCGCGGGTGCTCTCGACCTATTCCGAGCGCATCCTGCCCGACCGCGAGATCTGGATCGCGGGCGGGCGCATCGCCGCGGTGAAGCCGGCGGGCCACCATCGCGGCGCCGCCCCGCGCTACGATGCGCGCGGCGGCCTGATCGCGCCGGGGCTGGTCGATCCGCATCTGCACATCGAGAGCAGTATGGTGACGGCCTGTGCCTACGCCGAGGCCGCGCTGATCAACGGCACCACCACGATCGTCTGCGACAGCCACGAGATCGGCAACGTGCTCGACGTGAACGGCGTGGAATGGATGCTGGAGGATGCCCGCGCGGCGCCCCTCAACATCTTCCTGACCGTGCCGAGCACGGTGCCCGCCACCACGCCGGATCTCGAGACCGCGGGCGGCGACCTGACGGCGGAGAAGATCGGTGCCCTGTTCGACGCGTGGCCCGAGGCGATCGGGCTCGGCGAGAAGATGGATTTCGTCGCGGTGGCCAGCGGGGACGAGCGGGCGCACGCCATCATCCGCGCCGCGCTGGAGCGGGGCCGCCCGGTTTCCGGCCATGTCTACGGCCGCGACTTCGTGGCGGCCTACGCCGCGAGCGGCGTCACCGACACCCACGAGGCCGTGGATGCCGATATCGCCGACGATCTTCTGGAAGCCGGTCTCTGGATCTTTCTGCGCGGGGGGCCGCCGACCACGCCCTGGCACTCGCTGCCCAAGGCCATCGGCACCGTGACCGAGTACGGCGCCGCCTGGAAGCGGGTCTGCGCCTGCACCGACGACCGCGACGCCGACGACCTGCTGGCGTTCGGCCTCGACTGGGTGGTGCGCGAGGCGGTGGCGCGCGGCATCCCGAAACCCGCGGCCTGGGCCATGGGCTCCTTGCATGGGGCTACCCGCTACGGCCTCGACGGTGAGGTCGGCGGCCTCGGCGGCGGACGCCGGGCCGATCTCGTGCTCCTGAACGACGATCTCAAGCCGCAGGCGACATGGTATGGCGGGCAACAGGTGGTGGAGGATCGCCGGCCGACGCCGCGTCTCGAAGAGGCGCTGGCCCGGCCCTACCGCTACCCGGCCCCTGCCTACGGCACGGTCCGCCTGCCCGATCCCGTTCCCGCCCTGATCCCGGCGCTGCCCGCCGGGCCCTGCACGGTCAACGCGATCCGCACCACGCTGCCCGGCATCGAGCTGACGCATGAGCGCGTCGCGCTCACCCCCGGTGCGGATTGGGCGGCGACGCTCGCCGCGCACGATCTCTGCCACGTCGCGGTGGTCGAACGGCACGGCCGTTCCGGTGGCGTCGCCCACGGGCTGCTCTCGGCCTTCGGCTTGAAGCGCGGCGCGGTGGCGAGCAGCGTCGGCCACGATTCGCATAACCTCATCGTCGCGGGGCTGAACGAAGCCGACATGCGGGTGGCCCTCGACGCCATCGCCGCCCATCAAGGCGGCGTCTGCGTCGTCGAGGAGGGGCAGGTCGTCGCGATGGTGGCGCTGCCGGTGGCGGGCCTCCTCTCCGACAAGCGCGTGGGCGCGGTGGCGGAGGAGGTGAAGGCGCTCAAGCGCGCCTGGAAGCGGGCCGGCTGCAGCATCCCCTATATGGGCTTCAACCTGATCCCGCTCGCGGTGATCCCGCAGATCCGTATCACCGACAAGGGCGTGGTACTGGTGCCGGAGATGCGCCGGGTGCCGCTGTTCGAGGCGGCTTGAAACCGCTTCGAAGCGCCGAGTGTCCCCCTCTCCCCGCAAGCGGGGCGAGGGAATCCATGTTGAACGAGGCGATCGGACAGGGGCTCAGCGCGCGGCGGAGACGCCCGGCCCCTTGTCGGTCCATTCCGGCGGCAGGCCGATCATGTCGGCGAGGATGCCGTCGAAGCCGGGCGCCCGGCCGAAGGCCTCGCAATCCGGGTCGAGGGGGGCCTCGCCCAGCGTGGTGATGCGGATGCGGTCGTAGGTCGGGAGCTGCAGCTCGCCCTTGAACGGATCCTTGCCGGTGGCGAGGTAGGAGCCGAAATCCTGGCCGAACTCGCCGGCCAGATCGTAGGCGTCGCTGGCGGCCGAGAAGCGGGCTTGGTTGGTAAAGGAGTTGGCCGCACCCGCCCAGATCATCGCCGCGCGCTGGCGGTTGCGGGCGTCGACCGCCTCGGATTCGATGGTCAGGCTGCCGAGCCCGATCGGCAGCCGCGGCACCGGCACCCGGCCCAGGGTGTTGGCGAAGCCGATGCCGACTTGGCCGGCCACCGAGATCGCCGTCGTGGCGGCGACGGTCGCGCCGGAGGCCGGAATGTTGGTGAGATCGACCCGCGTGATCGCCGAGCGGACGGTGAGGTCGGCGCGGCCCGACGACACCACGTCGTAGCGCAGCGAGAGGTCGTAGCAGAGCGCCCGGTCGGCGGCGTTGGCGATCAGGCGCCGTTCCACCGGCGAAAGGCCGGGGCCGGAGACCGCCTCGGAAAACACGGTCGGGACGATGCGCACGGTGCGCACCGTCTGCGGCAGGGTCGGATCGATGAACAGCTTGGACTCGGAGGCGACGGCGTCGCTGGCCACGAACTGGTCGCGGCGCGAGAGGGCGCCGCCGTCGGTGAGCACCACGTCGCCGCAGCCGGCCAACCCGGCGAGAAGGGCGGCGGCGAGTGCGAGACGGGAAACGCCGGGACGAAGGTTCGACCGCAGGGGCATCAGGCTCTTTCGCGGGATGGAGGCCGGCGCCAGGGGACGCTCGGGGACGCGTATCCTGCCGTGACCGGCGGGACAGCATCGCTTTTCGGGCGGAAGCCTAGCCTTAAGCCGGCGGTCCCGGAAGGATTGGACGGGGGACGGCACGCGTATCCCGCGGGCCTGTGACCGTTCAGCCACGTTGTTTCATCCCGCCCCTACGCAACGTCGGGTTCCGGCGTCGCCTTCGTGCAACGTCGCCGCGCCTCGCGCGCACCCCTTGCGCAACCTTCGGCGCGTCGCGCACTTCTCCCTGCCGATGCGCCCCGCCCAGATCGTCCCCCTCGTCGTCGCCACCGCTTTGTTCATGGAGAACACCGACTCGACGGTGATCGCCACGGCCCTGCCCGCGATCGCGGCGAGCCTCGGTGTCGATCCGATCGCCCTCAAGCTCGCGCTCACCGCCTATCTCGTGAGCCTGGCGATCTTCATCCCGGTCTCGGGCTGGGCCGCCGACCGCTACGGCGCCCGCAACGTCTTCCGCGCCGCCCTGTGCGTGTTCATGGCGGGCTCGCTTGCCTGCGCCGCCGCGAACTCGCTCACCGGCTTCGTCGCCGCCCGCTTCGTTCAGGGGGTCGGCGGGGCGATGATGGTGCCGGTGGGCCGCCTCGTGATCCTGCGCTCGGTGCCGAAATCCGAACTCGTCGGGGCGCTCGCCTACCTCACCATCCCGGCGCTGATCGGCCCGATCCTCGGGCCGCCGCTGGGCGGCTTCATCACCACCTATGCCGACTGGCGCTGGATCTTCTTCATCAACATCCCGATCGGGCTCGCCGGCATCGTCCTCGCGACCCTGTATTTCGGCGACATCCGCGAGGAAACGCGCCCACCGCTCGACGTGACGGGATTCCTGCTCTCGGGCGGCGGGCTCGCCCTTCTGATGCTCGGCTTTGCAGCGACCGGGCGCCACCTCCTGCCGGACGGCGTGTCCTGGGCCTGCATGGCCGGCGGGATCGTGCTCGTCGGGCTCTACCTGCGCCACGCCAAGCGCACCGAGCATCCGCTCATCCGCCTCGACCTGCTCAGGCACGACACCTTCCGCGCGGCGGTGACGGGGGGGAGCCTGTTCCGCATCGGCACCGGAGCCATCCCCTTCCTGCTGCCGCTGATGCTCCAGATCGGGTTCGGGCTCGATCCGCTGCGGTCCGGGCTCATCACCTTCGCCGCGGCCGCGGGCGCCCTGCTCATCAAGATCGTCGGCCCGCGCATCCTGCGCGCCTACGGATTCCGCCGGGTGATGGTGACGAACGCGCTGGTCGCGTCCGCCTTTCTTTCCGCCAACGGGCTGTTCACGGCGCAGACCCCGCACTGGATCATCGTCGGCGTGCTGTTGCTCGGGGGCTGCGTGCGCTCGCTGCAATTCACCTGCGTCAACGCCATCGCCTATGCGGATCTCGAATCGCGGGAGATGAGCGCGGCCACGAGTCTGGCCAGCGTCGCACAGCAATTGTCACTCAGCCTCGGCGTCTCCATCGGCGCTCTGGCGCTGGAGGGCGCCGCCGCCTGGCACGGCCATGCCGGGATCGAGGCGGCAGATTTCTCCCTCGCCTTCCTCGCGGTGGCCGCGGTCTCGGTGGGCTCGTTCTTCGTGTTCCGGCGGCTGGCGCCGGATGCGGGCGCGGAGGTGTCCGGCCAGCGACGGGTCGCCGAGGCCGTGCTGAGACCTGCCGATGGTTCGCCCCAAAGTATCGTCCCGGTTACGCCGCAGCCCGCGCCGGAGCCCGGCCGCCCGCCCGCTTGACGCCGCCGGACTTAGGCCGCGCGGGCGCCTTGGCCGCCGCCTTGGCGGGGGCTCGTGCGGGCGCCGAGGCTTCACCGGACCCGAAGATGCCGCGCCAGCTCCAGGCGCCGGGGCCGGTCATCGCGTACATCAGGAAGGCGCCGGCCAGCCCGAGATCGGCGAGGAGGAAGCTGCGCTCGGTCACCGCGGCGGCCCCGACATGGAGCCAGAACGGGTGCAGCAAGGCGGCCATGCCGGCCACGAAACCAGCCATGGCCAGCCCGGTGAGCCGCGGCATCACACCGAGGATGACCGCCAGCGGTCCGAACACCTGCACGATCACCGCCGCCGTCGCGATGGCGTTGGGGGCGGGACAGCCGGCCCCGGCCAACGTCACCGCGAAGCCGGAGACGTTGAGCGCCCGCGCCACGCCGGTCGGCAGCAGGGCCGAGGCCATGAGGAGACGGGCGGCGAGAAGGACGCCGTTCTGGGCTGAACCGAACACGGGCCGAGGACTCCGGGAAAGAAGGAATGCCGGGAAGCCTCGGGGGGCAGCGTGAATCGCCGGTTAAGGAGACAGGGCGAAGCGACGGATGTCTGGGGATCGTTCATGAACCATGCGCCCACCATGGACTTGCCCTTGCGTTGGGCTTAAGTCCGCAACCCGAGACCAGCACAGGACGGATCGAGGGGCATTCCAGCCGTGGTTCAGTCGATGGCCGATGTGCGCGAGGCGATCTTCGCCTTCATCGCGGCCCGCAACCCGGGCCTTCCCCCCGGCGCCGTCACCGGGGAGACGTCCCTCGTGACCAGCGACGCGCTCGATTCGATCGGCATCCTCGACCTGATGATGCATCTCGGCGACCGCTTCGGCGTCGAGGTCGACGAGGACTGCTTCGACCTCGCGAATTTCGCCAGCGTCGATACGCTGGCTCATTTCATCGACGACCGGCGTTCCGACGTCTGATCCGCGCCTGACCCGTCCCATGCCCCCGACGCTGCTGCACCACCTGCTCGACGGAGCCGGCGCGGACGATTCCCCCGCGATCGTCGAGGGGGGCGAGACTCTCACCTATGGCGGTTTCCGGGCCCGCGTCGCCGCTTTGGCGGGGCGCTTGGCGCGTCTCGGCCTGCGGCCGGGCGACCGCGTCGCGATCCTGCTGCCGAAATCGATTCGCGAATGCGTCGCGATTTTTTCCGTGAGCGCGGCCGGCGGCGTGTTCGTGCCGATCCACCCGTCCTTGCGCCCGCGTCAGGTCCGCCACATCGTCGCCGATAGCGGCGCGCGCGTGTTGCTGACCGATGCCGCCCACGCCGCCGGGCTCGAGGGGGCACTCGACGACCTCGCGGACCTGCGCATCCTCGATGGAGAGACGGGGGACGACGGCGCGGCCCTCGTCCCCGGCGAGCCGGCGCCGGAGGGGCTGGCGGCGATCCTCTATACCTCGGGCTCGACCGGCCTGCCCAAGGGCGTGATGCTCTCTCACGCCAACCTGATCGCCGGCACCCGCATCGTGCGGACCTATCTCGGCATCAACCCCGCAGACCGCCTCCTCTCGGTGCTGCCGTTCTCGTTCGATTACGGCCTCAACCAGCTCCTCACGAGCGTGGAGCAGGGCGCGCGCATCGTGCTGCTGACGCCCCGGCTCGGCGACGACGTGGTGCGGGCGCTGGAGGCGCACCGCATCACCGTGCTGGCGGGCGTGCCGACGCTGTGGACGCTGCTGACACGGGCCGCGCCGCATCTGACCAAGGCGGACCTCTCGGCCCTGCGGGCGATCACCAATTCCGGCGGCAGCCTCGCGCTGCCGACGATCGAGCGCCTGCGCACGCGGCTGCCGCACACGGCCGTCGTGCTGATGTACGGCCTGACGGAAGCCTTCCGCTCGACCTACCTGCCGCCGGGGGAGATCGACCGGCGGCCGGACTCGATCGGCCGCGCCATCCCCGAGACCGACATCTTCGCCGTCACCCTCGAAGGGCGCCGGGCCCGGCCCGGCGAGCCCGGCATCCTGCATCACCGAGGCCCCACCGTCTCGATGGGCTACTGGAAGCGGCCCGCGGACACCGCCCGCGTGCTGGTGCCCGACCCGTTCCCACCGCCCGGTTCCGCGCCGGGCCTCGTCTGCCGCTCCGGCGACCTCGTGGTGGAGGATGAAGACGGCTTCTTCCGGTTCATCGGCCGCGAGGACACGATGATCAAGACGCAAGGGTTTCGCGTGAGCCCGACCGAGGTCGAGGCGGCTTTGATGGAAACGGGCGCCTTCCGCGCCGCCGCCGTGATCGGCCTGCCCGATCCGAGCCTCGGCCAGCGCATCCATGCCGTGACCGTCCCTGCGGAGGGCGCGCCGGGCACGGCGGACGTGCTGCAACGCCTCCGCACGGCGCTGGCGCCCCATCTCGTGCCCCGCACCATCGAGGCGGTCGCCGCGCTTCCCGTCACGCCCAATGGCAAGGTCGATTACAAGCGCCTCACCGCCGAGCGCGCGGCGGTGGAAATCTAGAGCATCATCCCGAAAGGTGGCCTCCGGCTTTCGGAAAAAGATGATGCGAAAACAAGAGGCTAGAGCATCATCCCGAAAGGTGGCCTCCGGCTTTCGGAAAAAATATGATGCGAAAACAATAGGTTAGGACAGCGTCCTGGATCCATTGTCGAGGACGCTGCTCTAGGACCGATGCGCGCGCCGATGGTCTCCCATCCGCTGCCCTCATCCTGAGGTGCCGCGCAGCGGCCTCGACGGATCATCCCGTTCGCGCGCGATCCCTGGAGCACCCTTCGAGGGCGCCGCTGCGCGTCGCCACCGCAGGATAAGGTTGAGGATGGGGCAAGTCTCCCTCATGAGGTCGTCATGACCCAGGCTGTCTCTCCCGACCTCGCCGCTGCGCTGATCGCCGAGAACTTCTCGCGCGATGGGAGCGGCGTGCTGCAGGTCGGCGGCCTGCCGCTGACCGACCTCGCAAAGGATTTCGGCACGCCGCTCTTCGTCTACGACGCCGACACGATGCGCCGGACCTACCGGGCGCTGTGCGCGGCACTCGCGGGCTTCGCGGAGGTGGATTTTTCGGTCAAGGCGAACCCCAACCCGGCGGTGATCCGCGTCTTCTCCGAGGAGGGCGCGGGGGCCGAGATCGCTTCCGGCGCCGAGTTCGACGCCGCGACCAGAGCGGGTGTTCCTCCGGAAAAGATCCTCTTCGCCGGCCCAGGCAAGGGCGCGGCCGACCTCGACCGGGTGATCGGCCGCGGCATCGGCGAGATCCATCTCGAAAACCGCGAGGAGATTGTTCGCGTCGCGGCGGCGGCCGAGCGTCACGGCGCGCGCGCGCGGGTGGCGCTGCGGATCAATCCCGGCGCGACGGCGCAAGGCGGGGCGATGCGGATGGGCGGCAAGCCCTCGCCGTTCGGCTTCGACGAGGAAGACATCGAGGCCGCCATCGACACGGTGGAGGCCGCCCCGCACCTGTGCCTCGTCGGGCTCCACCTGTTCGCGGGCACGCAAGGGCTGAAGGCCGATACCCTCCTCGGCCAGTGGACCTACGGGCTCGGACTTGCGGCGCGGATCGCGAACAGAATCGGGCGGCCGCTGGAGACAATCGATCTCGGCGGCGGCCTCGGCATCCCGTACTTCTCCGGCGACACCGCCCTCGATCTCGGCGCGATCCGGGCCGGGCTGCCCGGCCTGATCGCCACCCTGCGGGCCGAGCCGCTGCTGGCGAGCGCCCGCGTGGTGCTGGAGCCCGGCCGCTACCTCACCGGGCCGGCGGGCGTCTACGTGGCGCGGGTGCTGGCGGTGAAGGCGTCGCGCGGCAGCCGCTTCGTCATCACCGACGGCGGCATGCACCACCATCTCGCTGCGAGCGGCAATCTCGGCCAGATCGTCAAGCGCGACTTTCCCCTCGCGGCCGTGACCGATGCGGGCGGTGCGCCCGCGGCGACCGCGGTCGTCGGCCCGCTCTGCACGCCCCTCGACATGCTGGCCCGGGCAGCCCCCTTGCCGCCGCTGGCCGAGGGCGACCTCGTCGCGGTGCTGCAATCGGGGGCCTACGGGCTCACCGCGAGCCCGACGGGATTCCTGAGCCACCCGACACCGGCCGAGCTGCTGGTGGAGAGGGGCGAGGCCCGCGAGATCCGGGCGCGCGGGCCTTGATCCTGGCGCGTTCGCAAGACCGCGCGCCGCTTGCGGAAGCCCCCATCGCGCTTGCGCGACGGGGGCCTCGGGTGCCGCTCGGGATGTGGTGATGCGGCTTGGTGCTTCGATCAGGCGGCTCGCACCGTGGCGAGGAAGCGCTGAACCTCCGTCGACAGGGTCTCGGACTGGCGTGACAGCTCCGCGGCGGCGCTCAGGACCTGGCTCGCGGCAGCGCCCGTCTCCTCGGCCGCGCCGGCCACGCTGCTGATGTTCGTCGTCACCTCGCCGGTGCCGATCGCGGCCTGGGCGACGTTGCGCACGATCTCCTGCGTCGCCGCCCCCTGCTCCTCCACCGCGGCGGCGATGCTCGACGCCACGCCGTTGATCTCCCTGATGCGGCTGGCAATGCTGCCGATGGCCGCCACCGCCTGCCCGGTCGCCCCTTGGATCGTGCCGATCTGGGCGGCGATCTCATCGGTGGCGCGCGACGTCTGGGTGGCGAGCTCCTTCACCTCGGACGCGACGACGGCGAAGCCGCGGCCGGCTTCGCCGGCACGGGCGGCCTCGATCGTCGCGTTCAGCGCCAGCAGGTTCGTCTGACCGGCGATCGTCGAGATCATCGAAACGACGTTGTTGATCTGGGCCGCGGCGCTCGACAGGTTCTGCACCAGCACCGCCGTATGGTCGGCCTCGCCGACCGCGCTCTCGGCCAAGTCCGCCGAACTCGCCACCTGGCGGCCGATCTCCTGAACCGATGCGCCCAGTTCCTCGGCCGCGGCGGCCACGGTCTGCACGTTCGCCGCCGCCTCCTCGGCCGCGGACGCCACGGTCAGGGATTGCGACGCCGTCTCGGTGGCCGTTCCCGACATGCTCTGGGCCGTCGCCTGCAACTGGCTGGCGGACGCGGTCACCATGCCGATGATCCCGCTCACCATCGTCTCGAAATGATCGGCCATCTGTCGCATGCCGGCCTTGCGCTGCTCCTCGGCCGAGGCGCGGGCGAGAGCGGTATCCTCCTCCAGCTGGCGCGTATGGATCAGGTTCGTGCGGAACACCTCGACGGCGGATGCCATCTCGCCGATCTCGTTCCGGCGGCCCTTGGACGGCACCTCCCGGGCGGTATCGCCGCTCGCGATGTCACGCATCGCGCCCGTCATCTGCTCGATCGGCCGGGCCACGCCGAAGATGGAGAACGCCGTGGCCAGGATCGTGACGACGAGGCCCACGACCAGCATCGTGACGGCCGTATCGATCGCCTGAGACTGTTGGATCTGCGCGGCCGCTCCGGCGGCCTTGCTCGCCTCGAAGTTCAGATCGACGAGCCGGGTCGCGGCGGCGGCGGCGGCACGATAGCGGGTGTGATTCTCCGTGCGGAACAACACCAGCGCCTGATCGGCGCTTGTTTCGGCGAGCCGCAGCAGGTTGGACCAATCCTGCTTCAGCACGCTGACCTTCTGGATGAGATCGTCGTAGGCGGCCTGTTCGGCGCTGCTGGCGACGAGAGCCTTATACTTGGCGATCTCTGCGTCGCGCGCCTCCATCAGCTCATCCGCCAATGCGAGGTCTTCTTTCCTGATTTTATCATTAGGCGCTGTCAGGAACCGCAGCTGCGTGGTTCTGACTTGCAGAATGAGCCTGTTGATGCGGCCCGCCTGATTGAGGGACGGAATTGCGTTGGTGATGATGACGTTCGTGCTCTCGCCATTCGTTTGAAGGGCTTTGATCGAAACGATTCCCTGAATGGCGGATACGATCGTCAGGATGGCAAGCATGCTGATGAGTGTCGCTTTGATGCTGATTTTCATCTTTCACCCCATGCCAATTTCCTCTCGTGCCTACCCCTTGTTCGATAATAGGACGTAAAGTCGAACGTGGCGTCCGGGGCTCAATCCGTGTCATTCAGCGAAATATAATGAGCGTGTCCGAGAAGTTCGGTGGCCCTATATTTCGAATTGCAGAATATTCTCCGTCGAACCGGCGGTTGAATATGAGGCTGAGATTTCCCTTGGCTGACCTCGCAACAGGGCCGAACTCGGTCTCGAACTCCCGGGGGCTCTCATTCGAGGCCAGGCGAAGCCTCGCCCGCAGCCTCAGCCCTGCCGTCGCTCGAACCGGAACGGGCGATGCCCGTCCGCGGATGCCCGCATGCCGACCGTCCACAGGCCGCCCTCGTCGCCGTGCAGGCTGAAGGGGAGCGCATAGCAGACCGTCTCTTCCCCGGCCTCTTGCCCGGCGTGATCGCGGAATTCGACGTCGTCCAGCCACCAGGGCTCCTGCGCGCTGCCGCAGGCCTTCGCTCTGTCCACGAAGAGGTCGAGATGGGACGAGGCCGCGTCGCGAAGGCGCGCGAGCGAAGCGGTCACCCCTGCCGCCAGCGCCGCCTGGGCGCGGCCGATCTCGCCGTCCGCGTCGCTCAGATAGACGCGGACGTGATCGATCTGCCCGACCCAGCCCACCGGTCCCATGCGCGTGTACCGCAACCCCGCGGCCTCATCTTTGAGCCCGCACGCCGTCCTCGCACATCAAAAAGCCCCGGCCTTGCGGCCGGGGCTGAAGTCGGTCTCGAAATTTCTCCGGATTAAAAGCTCAGAAGAACCCGAGCTTCTTCGAGGAGTAGCTGACGAGCATGTTCTTGGTCTGCTGGTAGTGGTCGAGCATCATCTTGTGGGTCTCGCGGCCGATGCCGGACTGCTTGTAGCCGCCGAAGGCCGCATGCGCCGGGTAGGCGTGGTAGCAGTTCGTCCAGACGCGGCCGGCCTGGATGGCGCGGCCGAAGCGGTAGGCGCGGGTTCCGTCGCGGGTCCACACGCCGGCGCCGAGGCCGTAGAGCGTGTCGTTGGCGATGGAGAGCGCCTCCGCGTCGTCCTTGAAGGTCGTCACCGAGAGGACGGGCCCGAAGATCTCCTCCTGGAAGATCCGCATCTTGTTGTGGCCCTTGAACACCGTCGGCTGCATGTAGAAGCCGTCGGCCAGATCGCCCTCGCGGGTGCCGCGCGAGCCGCCGGTGAGGCACTCGGCGCCTTCCTGGCGGCCGATATCGACGTAGCTGAGGATCTTCTCGAGCTGCTCCGAGGAGGCCTGCGCACCGATCATCGTCGCCGGATCGAGCGGCGAGCCCTGCGTGATCGCCTCGACGCGCTTGATCGCGCGCTCGATGAAGCGGTCGTAGATCGACTCGTGCACGAGCGCGCGGCTCGGGCAGGTGCAGACTTCGCCCTGGTTGAGGGCGAACATGGTGAAGCCTTCGAGCGCCTTGTCGAAGAAGTCGTCGTCCTCGTTGGCGACATCCCCGAAGAAGATATTCGGCGACTTGCCGCCCAGCTCCAGGGTCACCGGGATCAGGTTCTGCGAGGCGTACTGCATGATGAGGCGGCCGGTGGTCGTCTCACCGGTGAAGGCGATCTTGGCGATGCGCGGGCTCGAGGCGAGCGGCTTGCCGGCCTCCAGGCCGAAGCCGTTGACGACGTTGATCACGCCCGGCGGCAGCAGGTCGCCGATCAGCTCCATCACCACGAGGATCGAGGCGGGGGTCTGTTCGGCGGGCTTGAGCACCACGCAGTTGCCGGCGGCGAGCGCGGGGGCGAGCTTCCACACCGCCATCAGGATCGGGAAGTTCCACGGGATGATCTGGCCGACGACGCCGAGCGGCTCGTGGAAGTGGTAGGCCACCGTGTCGTGGTCGATCTCGGAGATCGCGCCTTCCTGGGCGCGCACGCAGCTGGCGAAGTAGCGCCAGTGGTCGATGGCGAGCGGGATGTCGGCGGCGGTCGTCTCGCGGATCGGCTTGCCGTTGTCCCAGGTCTCGGCCAGCGCGATCAGATCGAGGTTGTCCTCCATCCGGTCGGCGATCTTGTTGAGGATGCGGGCGCGCTCGGCCGGCGCGGTGCGGCCCCAGGCATCCTTGGCGGCGTGCGCGGCGTCCAGCGCCTTGTCGATGTCCTGCGCCTCGGAGCGGGCGACCTCGCAGATCACCTTGCCGGTGATGGGGGAGGTGTTCTCGAAATAGCGGCCGCTGACCGGCGCGACCCACTGACCGCCGATGAAGTTGTCGTAGCGCGCCGAGAACGGCGATTTCGTCTTGGCATCCGCCAGGAATTCGGGCTTGTTCATCGCGTTTCCTCCATTGCGCTTATTCGTTGACCGCTCTTGCCGCCGGTCTTGCCGCGTCTTGGCGGGAGACAAGAGCAGTCGCCTCGTCCGATCAAGATGGACTTTTGTCCAACGCGGCTTCTGACGGCCGCCGACTTGACTGTCTTCGCAATTGTTGTTGCCTGCCGCGGGGGGCGGCTGCGGCACCATCAGTTAGACCTTTTCGGCTCCCCTGGCGACCCCGCCCTTTGTCCAAGAAGCGGGGGCGTGGCGCCCTCGTCGGGCAGTCGGGGCGCGTCGGTCTCGAGGCCGTTCTGCTGCAGGATCAGGCCGGCGACGCGGCCGGTCTCGTCGGCGGTGAAGCGGATCTGCGCATCGACCGCGCGCAGGAAGAACGCGCGCTCGCCCTCGGGGACGAGTTCGTTGCGCGGCTGCCGAGTGGTTTGCGCGAAGATCCGCCCGTCCTCGACGGTCACCGCGATCTCGGAGCCCGGCCCCAGGGCGTAGCGGCCGGCGAGCGCCGCCAGACCGGAGCGGTCGATGGCGACTTCGCGGTGCTCCTGCGGCGGCTCGGCGAGCGCGGCCCGCGCCTCCTCCGCGGTCACGCGCGGCCCGGTCCGGTCGCGGCCGTCGCGACGCAGGATCACCCCGGTGGGCGTGCCGTCGGGCTCCGTCTCGAAGGTCAGGCGCATGTCGGCGACCGGGCTGACGAAGGTGCGGTCGCTCTCGGGCAGGAAGGGGAAGGCGGGCTCCCGCATCCCCGGCCCTTCCGCCCGCGCCGTCAGTCCCCGGCCCTCGCGGGCGACGGTGAGGAAGGCGCGGGGGCCGAGGCGGTAGGTGCCGGGGTAGCGGTCGAGGATCACGTCCTCCAGCACGATCTCTTCGGGCGCCGCGTAATGGCCGAGATGGAGGGCCGCGAGGTCGCGCGCGATCTTCTGCGCCGGCGCGGTCTCGGTGTTCGAGAGTACGATCACCGTGAGCCGGTCGTCGGGATAGACGTCGTTGATCGAGAGGAAGCCGGGGATCGCGCCGGCATGGCCGAGGACGCGGTGGCCGCTCGTCCTGTCGCCGGGTTTCCCGAACGCGCGGGAGACGAACCAGCCGAGGCCGTAGCCGGTGCCGCGATCCTCGAACATCGCCGCGCGCGAGGCCTCGGAGAGCAGGCGCGGGCCGGCGAGCGCCTCGTCCCAGGCGAGCAGGTCGTCGACCGTGGAATAGAGCGCACCCGCGGCAAAGGCCGAACTCGCCGCCATCGGCACGGCGTTGCGCCACTGCGCCCGCCCCCTCCGGTAGCCGGCGGCCCGCCGCGGCAGGATCACGGTGAGGTCGTCGTAGCCGGTCTGCTTCAGCCCCAGCGGCGCGAGGATGTTTTCGCGCAGGTACCCCTCGTAGGAGAGGCCCGAGGCGGCCTCGATCACCATCCCGAGCAGCACGTAATTGGTGTTGCTGTACTCGAAGCGTGTCCCCGGCGGGAACAGCAGCGGGTCGCCCGCCGTCAGCGCCACGATCTGCGCGGGCGTGTGATCGACCCGCGCGATCTGGTCGTAATAGTTCGGAAGCGCCGTGAAATTGATGATGCCGGAGCGGTGCTGGAGCAGATGGCGCAGGCTCACCCCCGCCCAGGCCTCCGGCACGGACGGAACCCAGCGCCGGACGGACTCGTCGAGCCCGAGCCGGCCGGCCTCGGCGAGCTTCAGCACGGCGGCGGCGGTGAAGGCCTTGGTCAGCGAGCCGATGCGGAAATGGGTCTGCGGTGTGTTGGGAATCTCCCACTCGCGGTCGGCGAGGCCGTAGGCTTGGCGGAAGACCGGCCGCCCGTCCCGGGCCACGAGGATGACGCCCGAGAACAGGCCCGCCTCGACGTAAGGGGCGACGAGGCCCCGCGCCCGCGCCGTGTCATCGTCTTGCGCACGCGCTGGGCTCAGGGTCGCCAGCGCGATCGCGACGGCGAGCCAGGCTGCGCGAACAGGCAGCGGGCGCGAAGGGGCACGGCTCACGGTGGCACGGTTCACGGGCTCCTGTTCTCCTTATGGTCAGTGGCTTGACTGCGAACTTGGCAGGAAACTTGGCAGCGAAGCAGAGGCCGGCTTTGCGGCTGCGACGTGGCGGATGCGGCCGCGCACGGAGCGAGCCGCCCCCCGGATGCCATCACGCTTTCGCCGCGACCCGCTGCGACAAGCCCCCGGCGCGGGCGAAAGCCGCAGCGCTTGCGGGGTTTTCCTCGGCGCCGCCGACAAGACACCAGAGGCAGACGATCATGACGATCCTATCGCGTAGCCTGTTCGCCGCTTCTTTCTCCGCTCTCCTCGCAGGGGCCTCCCTGGTTCCGGGCATCGCACTCGCCCAGGCGAAGCCGTCCGCCGCCCCGCAGAGCACGACGCCCGCCCAAGCCCCTGCCCAAGCCCCTGCGCCGGAGCCGGGCAAGGAGATCGCGCTGACGCAAGGACAGATCGACGGCCTCCTCGTCGCCCAGCCCGAACTCGCGGCGCTCCCCGGCGCCGCGCCCGACAAGCCCGATCCGAAGGCCGAGGCGCAGGCTCAGGCCCAGGCCGAGGCGCAGGCTCAGGCCGAGGCGATCGTGAAGCGGAACGGTTTTGCGAGCCTCGAAGAGTTTCAGGATGCCAGCGACACCGTCGATGCGGTGCTCGGCGGCATCGATCCCGAGACGAAGAGCTATGTCGGCGCAACGCCGTTGCTGAAGAAGCAACTGGCGGCTCTCCAGGCCGACAAGGCGATGCCGGCCAAGGAGAAGGCCGAAGCGGTCAAGGAGATCAAGGCGGCGCTCGCGGCGGGCGAGCCCGAAAAGCCGTCGCCGGCCAACATCGCCCTCGTGACCCAGAACTACGCCCGGCTCAGCGCGGCGATGGCCGAAGGCGACGGGAAGCCGAAATAGGCGCCGCCTCGCAGACAACCCTCCTCCCCGTCGTCCTCCCCGTTCGGGAGAGGGATAGCGCCGGCTTCCCCCGCGTTAGGACACGCCGACCCTTTGATCCCCTGCGCCCGGTCCCAAGCCGGGTGCTGCCCCTGAGAGCATCCTCGACCGTGATATCCTCCCCTCGGCCCACCCTCGGAAGCCCGGTCTCCGAGGCCTCGCCGGGCGGTTCGCCGGGGGCGGCCCGGAGCGTGCCCGCGGGCATGCCGGCGAGTCCGTCCCCTTCGAACCCATCCCCTTCGAGTCCATCCCCTTGGGTGGGGCCGGGCTTTGCCGAGTTCGTCGGCATCGTCGCGCTGATGATGGCGGTCACCGCCATGTCGATCGACAACCTGCTGCCGGCCTTCCCGATGATCCAGGAGCGGTTCGGGGTCGCCGACCCCAACAGCCTGCAGCTCCTCGTCTATGTCTACATGATCGGCTTCGGGGTGGCGCAGATTGTCTACGGGCCGGTCTCGGACGCACTCGGGCGGCGGCCGACGCTGCTGATCAGCCTCGGCATCTACACCGCGGGCTGCATCCTCTCGATGCTGGCGCCGAGCTTCGAATGGCTGCTCGCCTCCCGCATCATCCAGGGCATGGGCGCGGCGGGCGGCCGGGTGCTCGCCACCGCGATCGTGCGCGACCGCTTCTCCGGCCGCGAGATGGCGAGCGTGATGTCGCTCATCATGATGGTGTTCCTGATCGTGCCGATGCTCGGGCCGGCGATCGGCGCGACCATGCTGCTGCTCGGCTCGTGGATCTGGGTGTTCGTATCGATGCTGGCGCTGGGCGGCATCCTCACCCTGTGGTTCGCCCTGCGCATGCCCGAGACGCTGCATCCCGAGTACCGCCGCCCGCTCTCGTTGCGGGCGACGGGGCAGGCGCTCGCCACGGTGCTGCGCACCCGCGCGGCGGTCGGCTACGCCACGGCGCTCGGCCTGCTGACGGGCTGCATCATGGGCTATGTCGGCTCGGCCCAGCAGGTGTTCGACACCGGGCTCTATCATCTCGGCGGCCTGTTCCCCGTCGCCTTCGGCGTGGTGGCCGGGGCCATGGGCGCGGCGACGCTGATCAATTCCCGCCTCGTGCGCCGGCTCGGGATGCGCACGCTCTCCCACGCGGGCGTCACCGCCTTCACCGCGGTCGGCCTCGTGCAGGTTGGCATCGGCCTGCACTATCAGGGGCATCCGCCGCTGGTGCTGTTCCTGTCGGTGCTGGCGCTCAACCAGTTCCTGATCAGCTTCGCCCTGCCGAACTTCAACGCGCTGGCGCTGCAGCCGCTCGGGGCGATCGCCGGCACGGCCTCGTCGTTCCTCGGCTTCTACACCACGATCCTGGGCGCCTTCTGCGGCTTCGTCATCGGGCACGCCTTCGACGGCAGCGTGATGCCGGTGGCCTACGGCTACGCCCTGCTCGGCGGGCTGGCCCTGCTCACCGTGGCCTGGACCGAGCGCGGGCGCCTCTACCGGGCCGGCGTCTCCGGCTGAGATCGGCGGCCCGGAGCGCGTCCGGGCCCCGGGGTTGGTCAGGCGTTGGCGCCGCCATCGACCGTGAGGGTGGTGCCTGTGATCTGCCGCGCAGCCGGGCTCGCCAGGAAGGCGACCGCGGCGGCCACGTCCTCGGGCCGCCCGTAATGGCCGAGCGCGGTCATGGCGCGCTGAAGGTCCGATTGCGCGCCGTCGGACGGGTTCATGTCGGTCTCGGTTGATCCGGGCTGCACGAGGTTCACGGTGATGCCCTGGGGCCCGAGTTCGCGGGCGAGCCCACGCGTGAACGACAGCAGGGCGGACTTCGTCATCGAGTAGACCGTCACGCCGGGAAACGGCACACGCTCGCCGAGGCACGAGCCGATGGAGATGATCCGTCCGCCCTCCCCGAGATGCGGGATCGCCGCCTGCGAGGCCAGCACCACGGAGCGAATGTTCACGGCCAGCAGCGCGTCGATATCGGCGAGCGGCATCTCCGACAGCGGACCGCCGCGGGCGATGCCGGCATTGTTCACGAGAATGTCGAGCCCGCCGAGTTCCCCGGTGGCCGCCTCGACCGAGCGCTTCACGGCCGCGGCATCCGCGCTGTCGGCCTGGATGGCGACGCCGCGCCGGCCCCGCGCCTCGATCGCGCGGACCACCTCGGCAGCCCGCTCGGCCGAGCGCTCGTAGGTGATCGCGACATCCGCGCCCCGTTCCGCCAGCGCCAGCGCGATGGCGGCACCGATCCCACGGGAGGCGCCGGTCACCAGGGCGCGTCGACCTGCCAGTTCGCTCATGAATTGATCTTTCTGTGTCGAATGACACATAAATGGCTAGGAGCGTTGCGAGGCGGGGTCAAGCGAATTATAGAATGAACGATGCAGAATTCTGAACCGGTCCCTGCTCCTGGTGACGCGCCGCCGCGCCGCGGTCGCGGCCGGCCGCGGGCCTTCGACCGTGAAGCGGCCCTGACCCAGGCCATGCACGTGTTCTGGCGCAAGGGTTTTGCAGCCACGGCCATCTCCGAGCTGACTGCGGCGATGGGGATCGGCTCGCCGAGCCTCTACGCGGCGTTCGGCTCGAAGGAGGGTCTCTACACGGAGGCCCTGCGCCACTACCGGGAGCGATACGAGGCGCATGTCTGGGACAACTTCGCTGCCGCCCCGACCGCGCGCGGGGCCGTCGAGGCCCTGCTGATGGACACCGCGGCCGCCCTGACGCAGGTCTGCGCGCCCGAGGGGCCGCGCGGCTGCATGGTGATGCTCTCGGCCGTCGGCGGCGAGGGCCATGCGGATCTCGGCGCCAGCGTGCGGGCGGCGCGTGCCCTCGGATTCGAGCGCGTCGTGGCGCGGCTGAGCCGTGCGGCGGCGGAGGGCGAATTCGGTGCCCCGGTCGATATCCCCGCCCTCGCCCGCTTCGTCATGACGGTGCAGGGTGGCCTGTCGCTCCAGGCCCGCGACGGCGCGAGCCGGGCCGAGCTGGAGGCGATCGCCCGTCTGACGATGGCGGGATGGGACGCCAGGGTCGCCGCCTGATCGCGCGGCCCTCAGGCCGTCTCGTCCTCGGGGATGACGTCGACCTCGACGGTGAGCTTCTGCTCCCCGGCGGAGGCGACCATGCCATCGATGGGGGCGACGTCGGCGTAATCGCGTCCGCGCGCCACGACGATGTGGTCGTCGCGCACGACGCAGGCATTGGTCGGGTCGAGGCCGATCCAGCCACCCTCCCCCGCGCCCGTCTCGGGCCCGCACCAGAGGGCGACCCAGGCGTGGCTGGCATCCGCCCCGCGCAGGCGCGGACGCCCGGCCGGCGGCCGGGTGCGCAGGTAGCCGCTGACATAGGCCGCCGGCAGGCCGAGCCCGCGCAGGCCGGCGATCATGACGTGGGTGAAATCCTGGCAGACGCCCGCCCTCAGGGCGAAGGCTTCCGCCAGCGGCGTCGAGACGGTGGTCGCCTTGGCGTCGAAACGGAAGTCGTCGCGGATGCGCTGCATCAGCTCGACCGCACCGCCATAGGCGCTGCGCCCCGGCGGGAAGCTGGCGCGGGCATAGTCCGTCACCGCCGGTTCGAGCGGCACCCGCTGGCTGCGGAACTGGAAATGCGCCGGCCCGTCCGGCCCCAGCGAGGGCAGCGCCAAGGCGGCCGCGCGCACGACCTCCCAGGCCGCGCCCGACTCGGGCGGCGGCGGGGCCGGCCGCTCCACGGCGACCCGTGAGACCGCCTCGACGGTGAATTCGCGGTGGGGCTCGTCGAGGGTCAGGGTCAGCGTGTCGAGGCCGAAGAAGTCGCGCCGCTCGAGACGGCTGCTCGGCGTGGGCGTGACGTGAAGCGCGCTCTCCAGCACCCGCTGCCCCTCGCCGTCGCGGGGGCGAAGGCGCAGGTTGCAGCGCGCGAAGCGGACCGCCCGGGCATAGCGGTAGGTCGTCAGGTGACGCAGGCTGTAGATCAAGCGAGACCCGTGAGCTTCTCGGGCCGCAGGGCATCGGGACCGTTGGGGAAGTAGCGGCCGGCGATCCCGTCGGCCAGGCCCTCCAGATCCGTCTCGAACCGCTCCAGGGCCTCGGCGTCGAACGCGGCGGCCTCCGCCGTCTGGAGCGTGCTGGCCAGCGCCAGCGCCCGGCGGCGGTGCGGCTCGGGCAGTCCGTCGGCGGCGAGCGCCGGCAGGGCTTCGAGATGGGCTACCATCGCCTGGAGCTGGTAGGCGACGGATCGGGGATTGTGGGGGTCGAGCACCGCCATGTCGCACACCGCATCGCGGCTCACGCCGACGAGGTAGCGGGCACCGTAGGCGATCTGCGAATCGGCGAGCGAGAGCATCACGCCGAGATCCTCGGCGCCGGCCTCCTCGCCGCAGAAGCGGAGCGCGAAGCCGCAGGTGTTGATCGCCCGCTCGATGCGCCGGCCCATATCGGCGAAGCGCCAGCCGGCGGCGTGGCCCATATTTTCGTGGATCAGACCGGTGAGCGCGGCGAGATGGCCGAGCGCCCGCTCGGCCTTGCCGAAGAGCTGCGCCTCGGTCGGCGCCCAGGCTTCCGTATAGGCCAGGGTGTCGCGCAGGTCGGCCAGAGCCCGCCAGGATTCGGCCGGCAGCCGCTCGCGCAGGGAGGCGGCGATGCGCCGGGCCTCCAGCACATGGGCGAGGCCCGAGCCGTGGAGCGTCTTGCCGGGAAGCGTCTTGCCGGAGAGCGCCTCCCCGGCCACGGCCGCGGGCGGCAGATCGACCGCGGTCACCGCGCCCCAATCCTTGAGCAGCGCGCGGATGGCGAGCGCCGTCGGCGCACCCTCTTCGCCCGAGGCGTCGGCGGCGATCGCCTCGCTGAACACGCCGAGATGGGCCTGGACGAGGCGGATCACCGCTTCCGCCCGCTCGAGGTAGCGCCCGAACCAGAACAGGTTGTCGGCCGCCCGCGACGGCAGGTGGCCGGCGATGCGGCGGATGCGGGGCGCGCTCGTGTGCACCAGGGTCGGCGTATCGACAGGCGTGTCGGACAGAACCCAGACGTCGGCGGAGCGGATGCCGGCGCGCATCTCGCTCGGGTCGGCGCCCTCGTGCTCGGCGACGCGGCAGAAGGCGCTCGGCAGCACGCGCCATCCGTCGGGCGTGGCGGCGGCGAAGACGCGCATGACGAAGGGGCGCGCGACGAGCCGCCCGTCCTGCCACGCGGGCATGGTCGAGAGCGGCGCGGGTTCCTGCGCCACCCAGTCGAACGGCCGCTCGCGGAGGGCCGCGACGGCGCGGGCACGGGCGGCGTCGAGCGCGGGGCCGGCCAGCATCGCGTCGCGCTCCGGGCCGCGCACCGGGGTGGCGGCGGGGCGGAGCGTCAGGCGGTCGAGGTTAGCCAGCGCGTGGTCGAGGCCGTCCGGATCGCCGCACCACCACGTGCGGGGCCCCGTCAGCTGCAATTCCTCGCCGGTGAGCCGCCGGGCGATGGCCGGCAGGTAGGGCGCGAGCGCGGCTGATTCGAGCACGCCGGAGCCCGGCATGTTGCCGACCACGGCGCCACCGCGGCGCAGCACCTGGAGGATGCCGGGCACGCCGAGGCGCGAATCCGAGCGCAGCTCCATCGGGTCGAGATAGTCGGCATCGATCCGGCGCCAGACCGCATCGGTGCGCTTCAGCCCGGCGATGGTGCGGACATGCAGGAGCCCGTCGCGCACCACGAGGTCGTCGCCCTCCACCAGCAGGAAGCCGAGATAGCGCGCGAGCGCGGCCTGCTCGACATAGGTGCTGCTGTAGGGCCCCGAGGTGAGAAGGCAGATGCGCGGGTCGCTGCGGGCGCAGGCGGCGGCCAATCCGGCGCGGAACGCCTGGAAGAAGCCGGGCAGGCGCTCGACATGGAGGTCGGCGAACAGGTCCGGGAAGGCGCGGGCGAGCACCATCCGGTTCTCCAGCGCGTAGCCGAGGCCCGAGGGTGCCTGGGTGCGGTCGGCCAGAACCTGCCAGCGCCCGTCGGGGCCGCGGCCGACATCGGCGGCGTAGATCGGCAGCCAGCGCCCGCCGGGCGGAGCGATGCCGTGGACAGGCCGGAGATACTCGGGATGCCCCGCGACCACGCTCGCGGGCAGAAACCCGTCCGCGACGAGCCGGCCCGCGCCGTAGATGTCGGCGACGATGCGCTCCATCAGACCGGCGCGCTGGACGATCCCGGCCGACAGCTCCGCCCAGTCGGCGGCGTCGATGACGAGCGGCAGCGAGCCCAGCGGCCAGGGATGCTCGCGCCCGTCGCCGTAGACCCGGTAGGAGATGCCCGCGTCGCGGATATGCCGCTCGGCGGAGAGGAAGCGGGCGGCGACCTCGCGGTCGTCGAGCCGGGCGAGGCGCTCCAGAAAGCGCGGCCAGCCGCCGCGCAGGTTGCCCCCTGCATCGACCAGCTCGTCGGCGAGGCCGGGGCGGGGCACGTAGCCCTCCGTCCAGCGGCGCATGCGTGCAGCCGGGTCGTCGGCCGCCCAGGCGGAGGCGTCGGGCGGTGGCCCGTCCGCGAGGGCGGCCGATGCGCTCATCGGGGTGCGGGTGTGCGCAGGTCGAGGGTCAGGGGGAAATCGCCCGTGCGCTCCTCGGCCGGTACCGCGAGGCGGCCGGGGGTGTGGCCCATGGCCTCGAACCGGGCGAGGCGGCGGCCTTCCGCCTCGTAGGCGTTGATGGGGAAGCTGTCGTAGTTGCGCCCGCCCGGATGGCTGACATGGTAGCGGCAGCCGCCGATCGAACGGCCGCTCCAGGCATCGAAGATGTCGAAGGTCAGCGGCCCGTGCGGCGGGATCGTCGGGTGCATCGAGGAGGCCGGCTGCCACGCCTTGAAGCGCAGGCCCGCGACCGCCTCGCCGCTGGCGCCGGTCGGCGTCATCGGCAGGCGCCGGCCATTGCAGGCGATGACGTGCCGGCCGGGGACGAAGCCCTCGACCTTCACTTGGAGTCGTTCGACGGATGCGTCCACGAAGCGCACGGTTCCCCCGGCGGCCCCCTCTTCGCCCAGCACGTGCCACGGCTCCAGCGCTTGGCGCAGTTCGAGGCCGACGCCGCCCTGCTCCACCCGGCCGAAGACGGGGAAGCGGAACTCGCGTTGAGCTGCGAAGGCCTGAGGGTCGAAGTCGTAGCCGCCGCCGCGCAGGTCTTCCAGCACGGAGAGGAAGTCCGCCCAGAGGAAATGCGGTAGCATGAAGCGATCGTGCAGGGCCGTGCCCCAGCGGACACAGCCGCCGGTCTGCGGCTCGCGCCAGAGCCACGCCACGATGGCCCGCAACAGCACCTGCTGCGCGAGGCTCATGCGCGCGTCCGGCGGCATCTCGAAGGAGCGGAATTCGAGCAGGCCGAGCCGGCCCGTGGCGCCGTCCGGCGAGAACAGCTTGTCGATGCAGATCTCGGCGCGATGGGTGTTGCCGGTGACGTCGGCGAGGATGTTGCGGAACAGCCGGTCCACCAGCCAGTGCGGGATGTTGGCCCCATCCGGCTCCGGCACCTGCGCCAGCGCGATCTCCAATTCGTAGAGCCCGTCATGGCGCGCCTCGTCCATGCGCGGCGCCTGGCTCGTCGGGCCGACATAGAGCCCGGCGAACAGGTAGGACAGGCACGGATGCCGCTGCCAGAACAGCACGAGGCTCTTCAAGAGGTCCGGCCGGCGCAGGAACGGCGAGTCGGACGGGGTCGCGCCGCCGAGCACGACGTGGTTGCCTCCGCCGGTGCCGGTGTGGCGCCCGTCGATCATGAACTTCTCGGCGCCCAGGCGCGTCTGCCGGGCCTCCTCGTAGAGCCCGCGGGTGATGCCGACCGCCTCGCGCCATGAGGCGGCGGGGTGGACGTTGACCTCGATCACGCCGGGATCGGGCGTGACCTTGATGACCGAGAGACGCGGATCGTAGGGCGGCTCGTAGCCCTCGATGTGGATCGGCTGGCCGATGGTCTCGGCGGCGCGTTCGAGATGTCCGACGAGGTCGATGTAGTCGTCGGCCCGCTCCAGGGGCGGCATGAACACGCAGAGCACGCCGTCGCGGGGCTCGACCGACAAAGCGGTGCGCACGGCCACGCCCTCGATGCCGGCGCCGTTGGCCCGGTCCGCGCCCTTCGGCAGGGGGGCGTCCCGGGGACCACCCGGTTCGACGGGCAGGTCGCCGCGCGCCTCGAGCGGGTCCTGCGGGTGGTAATAGGGGTAGGAATCCGGCGGAACGTGGGGAAGCGAGCCGAGCGGCAGGCGGAAGCCCAGCGGCGAGTCGCCGGGGTTCAGGTAGGCGCCGCCGCGGCGGAACTTCCAGGTCTCCGAGATCCAGGCACGGCCCTCCCCCGCCGCGAGGTTGGCCAGCGGCAGCACGTAGCCGACGGGCGCGTCGAGGCCGCGCCCGAACACACGCCTGAACCGGGCATCGGTCTCCAGGCTGCCGGTTTGCGGTTCCGCGGTCGTGACGTTGACCGGCAGCTCGCTCTCGCGGGTCCGCCAATGGACGGCGTCCTCGTAGGCCGGGAAGACGAAGCGGGCGAGTTCGAGCCGCTCGGCGAGCGTGCCGATCAGCCGCTCGGCATCCGTGATGGCGGCGGTCTTCGGGCCGTCCTCGACGGCGATCAGCTCGGCGTTTTTCCAGATCGGCACGCCGTCCTTGCGCCAGTAGAGGGCGAAGGCCCAGCGCGGCAGGCTCTCGCCGGGATACCACTTGCCCTGGCCGTAATGGAGCATGCCGCCGGGTGCGAAGCGGTTCCGCAGGCGGCGGATCAGCTGGTCGGCCAAGCCCCGCTTGGTCGGCCCGACGGCGGCGACGTTCCATTCGGGGGATTCGAAGTCGTCCACCGAGACGAAGGTCGGCTCGCCGCCCATGGTCAGGCGCACGTCCTGCTCGGCCAGATCCGCGTCGATGCGCTCGCCGAGGGCGTCCATCGAGGTCCAGACCTCGTCCGAGAACGGCTTGGTGATGCGCGGCGCCTCGGCGACGCGGCTGACCGTCATCTCGTAGGCGAACTCGACCTTGGCCGGCTCGGCGAGCCCGGAGATCGGCGCGGCGGCATTGTAATGCGCGGTGGCCACGAGCGGGATGTGCCCCTCGCCCGTGAGCAGGCCCGAGGTCGCGTCGAAGCCGATCCAGCCGGCACCGGGCAGGTAGACCTCGGCCCAGGCATGCAGGTCGGTGAAGTCGGTCTTGGTGCCGGCCGGGCCGTCCACGGCGGTGGTGTCTGGGACGAGCTGGATCAGGTAGCCCGAGACGAAGCGGGCAGCGAAGCCCAGCCGGCGCAGCACCTGCACCAGCAGCCACGCGGAATCGCGGCACGAGCCGCTCTGAAGATTCAGCGTCTCGGCCGGCGTCTGCACGCCGGGTTCCATGCGCACGCCGTAATTCACCTCCGCCCGCAGCAGCGCGTTGAGCGCCACGAGGAAGGTGACCGTGTGGGTCTCCTCGGGAATGCGCGTGAGGAAGGCGTCGATCTCCGGCCCGTGCGCGTCGTCGAGAACGAGGTAGGGCGCGAGCGCGACCTTCAGATCCGCTTCGTACTCGAAGGGATGGCGCTCGGCGTAGGGCTCGACGAAGAAGTCAAACGGGTTGATGACCGCGAGGTCGGCGGTGAGATCGACCTCGATGCGCAGTTCCGTGGTCTTTTCCGGGAAGACCAGCCGGGCGAGCCAGTTGCCGGCCGGATCCTGCTGCCAGTTGATGAAGTGGTTCTCCGGCGTCACCTTCAGCGCGTAGGCCGGCACACGGGTTCGCGCATGCGGCGCCGGGCGGAGCCGGATCGTCTGCGGCCCCAGCGCGATCGGCCGGTCGTAGCGGTAATGCGTGACGTGGTGCAGGGCGGCTTGGATCGACACGGAGGCTCCGAAGGCTTCTGCGATTGTCTTGGACGGGGCGGTGCGCTCGGCCGCCGGTTGCATGCCTTACTACAGTTCAGGCGGCCGGAAGGAGCAATCGGAATAGCAAGAACCGTGCAGTGGCCGCCGGCCGGCATGGAACTTCGTCCGGCTCACACCCTTGGTTAGGGCGGAGGCCGCGGGAGCGACGGTGCGGCCCGGTTCTTGTAAGAACCCCGCGACGGCCGGAGCGGGGGCCTCCCATGAAAATCTTCCAGTGCCAAGCCTGCGACCAGCCGCTGTCGTTCGAGAGCACCGCCTGCGAGAGCTGCCAGCGGCGGCTCGGCTATGTCTGCGACCGGCACGAAATCTCGGCGCTGGAGCCCAGCGGAGAGGATCAGCGCGGGCCGCTGTTCCGCGCCTACGCCCATCCCGGTCGCAAGTACCGCCTCTGCGCCAATGCGGCCCATGACGCCTGCAACTGGATGGTGCCGGCGGAATCCGATGAGGCCTTCTGCGTCGCCTGCCGCCACAACCGGATGGTGCCGGACCTGGGCGTCGGGACCAATCTCGACCGCTGGCGCCGGATCGAGGCGGCCAAGCACCGGCTGTTCTACTCGCTCCTGCGCCTCGACCTCCCGCTGGTGACGCGGGAGCAATATTCCGACGGGCTCGCCTTCGATTTCCTCGCCGAATCCGCCGGACCGCCGGTGATGACCGGCCATCTCGATGGGCTCATCACCCTATCCATTGCCGAGGCCGACGACGTCGAGCGGGAGCGTCGCCGCAAGCTGTTCGGCGAGTATTACCGCACCCTGCTCGGCCACTTTCGCCACGAGATCGGGCATTACTTCTGGAACCTGCTGGTGCGCTTCGACGCGAGCCTGCCGACCTTCCGCGCTCTGTTCGGCGACGAGAGCGCCGATTACGGAGCCGCGCTCCAGCGCCATCACGCCGAGGGGCCGCCGCCGCACTGGGAGGAGTCGTTCGTCTCGTCCTACGCGACCGCCCATCCGTGGGAGGATTTCGCCGAGACCTTCGCCCACTACCTGCACATCATCGACACGCTGGAGACCGCCAGCGCTTTCGAAATCCGCCTGAAGCCGAAGCTGCGGGCCAAGGCGGAGCCGGCGGCACCGGCCACCTGCATCGATTTCGATCCCTACGAGACGCCGGACTTCGAGCGGGTGGTCGAGGCGTGGATCCCGCTCACCTACGCCGTGAACTCGCTCAGCCGCTCCATGGGGCAGCCGCCGCTCTATCCGTTCACGCTGACGCCGTCGGTGATCGCCAAGCTCGCCTTCGTGCATGAGCGGATCTACGCCGCGCGCGCGCCCGGCGGCTTCACCGACGAGGCGAGCGCCGAGATGCTGAAGGCGGTGATCGCGGGTTTGCGCCAGCGGGTGGCAACCCCGACGACCTGAGCTGCTTTCGCCGGGGGCCGAAAGCGATCCGTCATCACAAGGCATGCCGGATGGGGCTTTCGCCTCGTCCGGCATGCCTGCCGCAGCGGTCGTGTGACCCGTTCGTGCAGCCGTTTACTGCGCGGGGGCCGGCGCCGCCGGAGTCTTGGGGGCGGCGGGCTTCGGCGCCGGCTTCGTCGCGGGGCCTGCGCTGCCGGTGGCGGCGGGCGCGCTGGCGGCCGTGCCGGGGGCGGGTTTGGGGGTCCATTCGGCGTCGGCGCGGGGCCCGTTCGGGCCGTTGGTCGGGCCGGTGAGCTGGCCGGGCTGGGTGTCGGTGACCTTCTTCCAGGTCTGCGACTGGCACAGGAAGGCGATCAGGCAGCCCTTGACCGTCAGTTCCTCCGGCTCGTCCGACCAGACCGTGACGTCGTAGAACTTGCCGTCCTCGGCGTTGTAGATCTTGCCCTCGTAATGGGCATCCTCGTTCAGCTTGAGGCCGAGGATGAGCTGATGCCCGAGCGCGGCGCGGGTGCGCTTCTTCGCATCGGGGTTGCGGAAATCGACCCGCGGCTTGCCCTCGTCGTTGAGCGGCGTCTTCAGCCACACCGCATAGCCGCACAGGTTCTTCTCCTGCGGGCCGCACTTCTCGACGCGGATGCGCGCCTTGCCGTCCTGCGTCAGCCAGGTGCCGCTCGGGTCATGCTGGGGCGCCGCGGCCGAGGCGGGAGCCACCGACAGACCGCCCAGGGCGGCGAGGCCGGCGGCGAGGGCCGCGACGCGGCCGGTGCGGAGGAAAGGCGCACGCGCACCGATCGGTCCGAAGATCATGCAAACATCCCCACTCGGGCGCGGCGGCGAGTCCGGGCCGCACCGTTCATCCTGACGATGGGGCGGCCCGCGCACGGACCGTTGCCCCTTCGCCGCAGCCATCGAATCGGAAGGTGACCGGATCATGACCGCCGCGGGGCGGTTCCGACGCAATTTGCCGGTCGTCGCACGCCCCATGCGAAAAGGGCCGGTGCCTGTGGCACCGGCCCTTTTCGGATTACTTCGGGCGAGGCGCGACTTACTCGGCCGGGGCGAGGTCGGCGGTGAAGTGGCCGCACCAATCCTTGGAGGCGACGACCGGCCACAGGCCCTGGCTCTGCGGGTCGGGCTGGCTCACCGGCGGGTTGAAACGGCACAGGCCCTGGTCGCCCGCGGCCTGGGCACCGTTGGTCTTGTGGTCGTCGAAGAAGCGGCAGCTCTGGCAGGCGGCGTTGCTCGAGGTGGCCATGATCTCTCTCCGGTTTTCGTTCGATCGTTGCTCGTTGGCGGGTCCGTCGTGGGGGGCGTTCGGCCCCCGCACGTCCCGCCGTCACCACCCTTGATTAGAACAGGTCCAAACTTTGAGCAAGCTCTTTAGAACGATTCCGAATTGTGAGCCGGCGCGCGAAAGGTGGCGTCCGCCGCCATGAAACCTCAAGTTGATCAACGGTTTGCGGCGAGAGCGGGGGATGCCGGGCGATTGGACAGGCAACGCGCCGTCCCTCACGAATGCGTGAGGCGGTGGAGAGGCAAGGCTCTCCGCCGCTTCGGGACGTTTCGTTGGACGACTTGAACGAGGCTGCGCTACGCCGCGGCGGCGTGGTCGAGGGCGGCGGCCACGAGGCCGGCCAGTTCCGCCGCCTCGTTGCGGATGTCGGGCACCGCGGTGCATTCCCACAGGACGCCGCGCAGGAGCGGCCCGAGGATCCAGAGCGGTCCCCCGCCCTCCCCGGCCGCGTCGCGGACCGCCCGGTAATCCACGCCCGCATCGAGACCGAGTCCGAACGGGCCGGGAAGCACGAGGCCCCGATCGAGCAGCCGCCGCAGCAGCGGGTCGCGGCTCTGCGGGAGATGGCCGAAGCCGGTGGCATCGATCATCGCCTGGACGGCGAGGCGCTCCGGGCGCTCGGCCCCGCGCAGGCGCAGCGTCACCACCGCCTGCGCGGCCTCGTCCTCGATCACGATCAGGCGCCCGGCCCGCACCGTGAGGGCGCCGCGGGCGATCTCGTCGGCGATGGTCTGCGCGGCGGGTGGGGCGGTGCGGTGGCGGTGCACATCCCAGAACGGGCGCAGGTGGCGCTGGAACCGGGCCTGCTCCCGCGGCGGCAGGCTGCGCCAGATCGTATCGGTGAGCGGACGCAGGGCGTCGATGACGCCGTGCCACCCGACGCCCCGTTCCGCGGCCCGCGCGACGTCTGAGCGGATGCGGGCGAGGAGCCGCCTCAGGGAGGCGAAGTCGGCCGGCCTCAGGTCCGGCATGGGCCAGAGGTCGGCAGGGGCGTGGGCGTTCGGCAGCAGGCCGCGGCGCGACAGGGCGAGGATCGCCCCGGTAAAGCCCTGCGCCCGCAGGCTCGCCACCGCGTCGAGCATGGTGAGGCCGGTTCCGACGATGAGGACCGGCGCGTGCGGGTGCAGGCGGCCGAAGCTGTCCGGGGCCCAGGGGTCGAGGCTATGCCGGCTCTTGGGGGCCGCCGAGGCCAGATTGCCCATGGCGAGCACGGCGCCGGCGACCCGGTGGGTCTGCCCACCCTCGGTGCGCAGCAGGAAGCCGCCGGCCCGCGGCTCCAGATCGACCACCGCGTCGTTGACGAGGCGCAGGCGCGGCACCCCCGGCCCGGTGACGGCCGCGGTCAGCAGGTCGGTGAGATAGCTGCCGTAATGGCCCCGCGCCACGAAGGTGCCGGCCGACGTCGTCACGACGCCCTCGCCGAGATCGGCGCCGGAGAGCCACTCTTCGAAATGGCCCGGCCGGTCGGGAAAGGCGCTCATGTTGGCGGCGCGCACGTTGAGGAGGTGGGCCGGGTTGCCGGTGCCGTAAGCGAGCCCGCGCGCGAAGCTGCCCCCGCGCTCGCACAGCAGCACCGGCTGCTCCGGCGGCAGGGTCTCGAGAAGCTGGAGTGCGGCCATGGTGCCGCTGAACCCCGCGCCGATCACCGCGATGGGGGGCAGGCTCGCCTGACGGGTCATCGTGTTCGATCCCTTAGCGTGAAACTCCCTCGGGTCAGCGTGACGGCGATTCCCAGACCGGCAGCGCGGATGCATCCACGGCGCGGGGCAGCAGCCCCTCGGCGCGGAAGGCGTCGGCGATGGTCTGCTGCTCGGACAGCCCCGCGCGGTTCACCGGCTCGACCCGGTAGGAGCGGCGGGCATTGGCCTGTTTGACGATCTCGGGCTCGATCTTCCACAGGGCGCCCAGCCGCGCGGCGGCCGCATCCGGGTCGGCCTTCACCCAGGCCCCGGCCTCGCGCAGCTTGGCGACGAGCAGGGTCAGCACGTCGGCGCGCTTTTCGGCGTAGGCGTCGGAGGCGAGGTAGTAGCGCTTGTAGGCCGAGAGCCCGGTGCCGTCCCGCAGGATGCGCGCACCCGCCTGGATCTGCGCGGCGGAGAGGAACGGGTCCCAGGCCACCCAGGCATCGACGCTGCCGCCCGCCAGCGCGCTACGCCCGTCCGCCGGGGTGAGATAGGCCGGATTGATGCTCTTGAAGGGCAGCCCCTCCGCCTTCAGCGCGGCCAGCAGCAGATAGTGGCTGCCGGCGCCCTTGGTGACCGCGACCTTGCGGCCCTTGAGGTCGGCTACCGTCTTGAGCGGGGAATCGCCCGCCACCAGGATTGCCTGCGCCTCGGGCGAGGCCGCTTCCTGCGCGATGTAGGTGATCCGGGCATTCGCCGCCTGCGCAAAGACCGGCACGGTGTCGGCGACGTCCGCCGAGACGTCGATGCGGCCGACATTCAGCGCCTCCATGATCGGCAGGCCGCTGGTGAATTCGTGCCAGGACACGCTGACGCCGAGTGGCTTCAGGGCCGTTTCCAGGGTCGCGTCCTCGCGCAGCAGCGAGATCAGCGCCGAGGAGCGCTGATAGCCGATGCGCAGGGTGGATTCCTCCGCCGCGGCCGGGGTGAGACCGGGGGCGAGGCCGAAGGTGAGACCGGCGAGGACGAGACGGGAGGCGGACCGGCGGTTCATGGGGGGCTTTTCGGGTTTTCTCGGCGGCATTCCCCTCTCCCTTATCGGGAGGGGGCAGGGATGAGGCGATTGCGGGAAAACATCAGCTTCCCGGCTTGCGCACGGCGCCGGCGATATCGACCGTCTTCGGCACGAGCTTGAGCCCGTGGAAGGTGTCGGCGATGCGCTGCTGCTCCTTCGTCACCGCCTCGTCGAGGGGGCGGATGCCGTAGGTCTGACGCTTGAGGGCGATGCTCAGGATCGGCGCCGGGATGCCGACGGAGGGACTCAATTCCTTGGCCACCGCGTCGGTGTTGTCTCCCGCCCAGGCATCGACTTCGGCAATCGCCGCGACGATGGCGTCGAGCGCGGGGCCGTTCTCGGCGACGAAGGTCTTGGAGGAGAGATAGAACTGGTGGTTCGGCACGAGGCCGGTGCCGTCGGCGAGCACCCGGGCGTTGCCGCCGGCTTCGGCTGCCGCGAAGTAAGGGTCCCAGATCACCCAGGCATCGACCGAACCGCGCTCGAACGCCGCCCGCGCATCGGCGGGTGCGAGGTAGACCGGGGTGATGTCGGCAAGTGTCAGACCCGCCGCCTCGAGGGCCCGCACCAGCAGGTAGTGGACGTTCGAGCCCTTGTTGAGCGCGACCTTTTTTCCGCGCAGATCGGCCACCGATTGCACGGCACTGGATTTCGGAACCAGGATCGCCTCGCCCTTCGGCGCGGCGGGCTCGTGGGCGACGTAAGCCAGGACGTCGCTCGCGGCCTGGGCGAAAATCGGCGGGGTCTCGCCCGCCGAGCCGAAATCGACGGCGCCCGCGTTCAGCGCTTCCATCAAGGGCGGGCCGGAAGGGAATTCCGACCATTGCACCCGGTAGCCGAGCGCTTTGAGTTTGGGCTCCAGGCTGCCGCGGCCCTTCAGCAGCACCAGCGTGCCGTATTTCTGGTAGCCGACCCGCACCACCCGCTCGTCGGCATGGGCGGCGAGCGTGAGGCTGACGAAGATCAGCGCGGCGAGCGCCAGCCAGAGGCGCGGCAGCAGCGAAGGCGCGGTGACGGCGCGGGCGGGCATCGGCGAACCTTTCTGCTCAGTGGGCGCTGACGCGGCGGGTCGGCACGATGTCGTTGGCGATGACCTCGCCGAACGGGCCGTTGTTGCGCGCCGTGCTCGGCGCCGTGCCGGTGGTGGCGCGCAGGGGGAGCTTCGGGAAGACGAGTTCGGCGAAGCGGTAGGCCTCCTCCAGATGCGGGTAGCCGGAGAGAATGAAGCGGTCGATGCCGAGATCGATGTACTCCTTCATCCGGTCGGCGACCTGATCGGCCGAGCCGACCAGAGCCGTTCCCGCCCCGCCGCGCACGAGGCCGACGCCGGCCCAGAGGTTGGGTGAGACCACGAGCTTGTTCCGGTCGCCGCCGTGCAGCGC
Source organism: Methylorubrum sp. Q1 (assembly GCF_004683995.1). Classification (NCBI taxonomy): domain Bacteria; kingdom Pseudomonadati; phylum Pseudomonadota; class Alphaproteobacteria; order Hyphomicrobiales; family Methylobacteriaceae; genus Methylorubrum; species Methylorubrum sp. Q1. Next base: position 67,307 of record NZ_SRHQ01000022.1, read on the forward strand.
CATCATCCGGCTCTGGCCGACGGAATCCTGGCGCTTCAGGGTCGCCTGTGCCTGGGCGATGGTGGCGTCGTCGAGCCGCGAGATCAGCCGGTCGGCCGCCTCCCAGGCCTCGCTTTCCGTCTCGCGCACGATGACGTGCAGGCGGATGCCGTAAGAGAAGGTTTTGCCTTTTTTTTCGGCGGCCTCGCGAGCCTTGGCGATCTTTTCCGCGACGCCGGCCGGGGGCTCGCCCCAGGTGAGGTAGACCTCGCAATGCTCGGCCGCGACCTCGATGCCGGCGGGCGAGGAGCCGCCGAAATAGAGCGGCGGATAGGGCGCCTGGACGGGACGGAAGATCACCCGGCCGTTCTCGGAGCGCAGGTGCTTGCCCTCGAAGTTCACGGTCTCGCCGGCCATCAGCCCGCGCCAGATGTGCAGGAACTCGTCGGTGACGACGTAGCGCTCGTCGTGATCGAGGAAGACGCCATCGCCCTTCAGCTCCACCGGATCACCCCCGGTGACGACGTTGATGAGGAGGCGCCCGTCGGAGATCCGGTCCAGCGTCGCGGCCATGCGCGCGGCCATCGACGGCTCCTGCAGGCCGGGGCGCACGGCGACGAGGAAGCGCAGGCGCTGTGTCAGCGGGGCGAGCGCCGAGGCGACGACCCAGGAATCCTCGCAGGAGCGGCCGGTCGGCAGCAGCACGCCGTAATAGCCGAGGTCGTCCGCCGCCTGGGCGATCTGACGGAGATAGGGCAGCGAGACGTCGCGGGCGCCTTCCGCGGCGCCGAGATAGCGGCCGTCGCCGTGGGTGGGCAGGAACCAGAGGACGTCGGTCTTGCCGTCGGTCTGTACGCTCATGGAATACGCTCCGGAAATCGCAAAAAAGTCAGGCGCGGTGGCCGAGAAGCCGGTCGAGGATGCGGCCTTCGAGTTCGGCCAGCGCCGGGTCGCCGCGGCGGCGCGGGCGCGGCACGTCCACGGCGACATCCAGCGCGATGGCCCCCTCCTCCACCACGAGGATGCGGTCGGCGAGTCCCACCGCCTCGCCGACATCGTGGGTGACGAGGATCGCGGTGAAGCCCTGGGACTCCCAGATCCGCTCGATCATCGCCTGCATCTCGATGCGGGTGAGGGCGTCGAGCGCCCCGAGCGGCTCGTCCAGGGCGAGCAGCGCCGGGCGGCTCACCAGGGCGCGGGCGAGCGCCACCCGCTGGCGCTGGCCGCCTGACAGCGTCGCGGGCCAGTTGCCGGCCTTCTCCGCCAGCCCGACCTCGTCGAGGACGGCGAGCGCCCGCTTGCGCCGCTCGGCACGGCCGATCTCGCGTCCGAGCCCGACCGCGACGTTGTCGGCGACCCGCGCCCAGGGCAGCAGCCGCGGCTCCTGGAACATGATTTTCCTGGATTGGGTCGCGCCGTTTCCGTCACCACCGTTGACGGTGACGCGGCCGGCGGTCGGCTCCTCGAGACCGAGGATCAGGCGCAGCAGGGTGCTCTTGCCGCAGCCGGAGCGGCCGACCACGGCGACGAACTGCCCGGCGGGCACGTGCAGGTCGAGCCCGCGGATGACCGGGGCGCCCCCGTCGAAACTTTTTGAGAGGCCGCGCAGGGTGATGGCAAGGCCGGCGTCGCGAGGGCGCGCGGGGGCGTCCTCGACGCGCAGGGCAGTGGCAGCGGACATGGAACTCACTCGCGGAAGAATGACGCGCGGACAGAAGGATCAGGCGTTGCGGTAGGCCGGGTTCCAGGCGAGGCAGGTGCGCTCGAGCGTCCGGGTCAGGCTGTCGGCGATCTTGCCCAGCCCGGCGTAGATCAGGATCGCCAGCACCACGACATCGACCAGCATGAACTCGCGTGCCTGCATCGCCATGTAGCCGAGGCCCGAATTGGCCGAGATCGTCTCGGCGACGATCAGCGTCAGCCACATGATGCCGAGCGCGTAGCGCACGCCGACGAAGATCGAGGGCAGCGCGCCGGGCAGCACCACGCGCCAGAACAGCTCGCGCCGGTTCATGCCGTAGACCCGGCCCATCTCGATGAGCTGCGGATCGACCGAGCGGATGCCGTGCAGGGTGTTGGCGTAGACGGGGAAGAACACGCCGAGCGCCACGAGGAAGAGCTTGGCCCCCTCGTCGATGCCGAACCACAGGATCACCAGCGGGATCAGCGACAGGTGCGGAATGTTGCGCACCATCTGCAACGTGGTGTCGGTGAGTTTTTCCGAGAGGTTCGACAGGCCGTTGGCGAGCCCGAAGCTCAGCCCGATGCCGCCGCCGACGAGGAAGCCGGCGGCCGCGCGGGCGAAGCTGACCCACAGGTTCTCCCAGAGTTCGCCGGTCTGGGCGAGGCGCCAGCCGGCGGCGGCGACGTCGAGCGGCGCGGGCATGAAGCGCGTCGAGACGAGCCCGAACGAGGCCGCCGCCTGCCAGCCGGCCAGGACGAGAGTCGGCAGCAGCCAGGGCAGCAGCCGGCCCGTGGGCAGGCGCAGGGGCTTGCGTTGAAGCGGCGCGGCGGCCTCGGCGCGGTGCGCGCGGCCGGGAAGCGATCGGATCGCGGCGGAATCGGCCATGGTTCGGCTCATCCGTTGTTCTGGGTCTTGTTGGGGGGTGCCGGCAGCGTCCAGACGATGTCGGACACGCGCACGGAGCGGGGGATGACGCCAATGGCGTGGAAGCGGTCGGCGATGCGCTGCTGCTCGGCGGTCACCGCCGCATCCATCGGCGCGATGACGAAGCGGATGCGATCCACCGCGCGGCGCGTGGCAGCCAGCGGTACGCCGGTGATCTTCGACAGGCTCGCCGCGACGCTGGGACGATTGCCCTCGCACCACACCGCGACGGTGCCCAGCGCGGCGATGGCCGCCTTCAGCACCTCGGGCCGCTCCTCGGCGAAAACCTTGTTGGCGAGGAAGAAATTGTTGGTGGCCGTGATGTCCGGGGCCTGGACGAGGATGCGCGCGCCCTGCCCTTCCTCGGCGATGGCGAAGTAGGGATCCCACACCGTCCAGGCGTCGATCGTGCCGCCGGCAAAGGCGGCCGCGCCATCGGCCGGCGCCAGCAGGACGGGGGTGATGTCGCGATAGGACAAGCCCGCCTTCTCCAGCGCGGCGACGGTGAGGTTATGCGCGCTCGACCCCTTGGCGAAGGCGACGCGCTTGCCCTTGAGGTCGGCGAGCGTGGCGATCGGGGAGCCCTTCGGCAGCAGGATCGCCGAGCCCGAGCCGCCGTTGGGCTGGGCCGCCGCGTAGACGAGGTTCCCACCCGCGGCCTGGGCGAAGATCGGCGGCGCGTCGCCGGTCTGGCCGAAATCGATCGCGCCGAGATTCAGGGCCTCCAGCAGCGGCGGCCCGAACGAGAACTCGACCCAGCGCACGCTCACGCGCTGCGGCTTCAACGCGGCCTCGATCGCGGCCTGCTCGCGGGCGACGGCGAGGATGCCGTTCTTCTGGTAGCCGATGCGCAGCACGCCCGGCTCGCTTGCGCGGGCAAGGCGGAGCGGAAGCGCGGTGCCGGCCAAGGCGAGGCCGGCCGCAAGGAGGCGGCGACGGTCGAGCATCGTCATCTCAGCGCGTCGCGGCCGTCGCCAGCGGTGCCGAGACGACCTGCGCGACGTCGAGCAGCCGGGCGAGTTCGGCGGCGGCCTGCGCCACACGGGCCCGCACGATCTCGTCGGCGACCCGGCCCTCGGCGATTTCGGTGTCGCCGGCATAGACGGCGGTCGGCACGGTCTGCGCCGAGAAGAAGCCGAAGAGCGGGCGCAAGGAGTGCTCGACCACCAGCGCATGGCGCGGCCCGCCGCCGGTCGCGGTGAGCACCACCGGCTTGGCCGCAAGCGCCTCGGGGGCGACGAAGTCGATCAGGTGCTTGAACAGCCCCGCATAGCTGCCCTTGTAGACCGGCGAGCCGATGATCAGCGCGTCGGCCGTCTCGATCGCCTCCACGATCCGCGCCGCCGGCAGCGGCAGGGCCGAACGGCTCGCGACCGCGATGCCGGTGCCGGCATCGACGAGATCGTAGACCTTCAGGTCGATCGGACGTTGGCGCGACAATTCGGCGGCCACCGCCTCGACCAGGGTGCGGGTGCGGGAGGGGCGGTGCGTGTTGCCGGAGAAGGCAACGATCCGTGCGGGCATCGCGAATGATCCGAGGCAGGGCCGCGGCCATGGAAGAGCGGTGCCAGAAACCTCCTGAAGGAGTGTCTCAAGCCTCAAATCTTCGAAGGGCTGCGGAGCGTTGTTGGGGCGTTGTTGTCGTGAAATTTAAAGACTTGGAGTGGGGCAAATCAACGGATTGTTTTTGCGTTGTTTTCCTGGAGCGGAGGACAGTTCTCTCGCTTCGCGCGGCAAGGCAGAGAGATTCTTTTTGCGCTCGTCCGTGGCCTGTGGTCGCTCCAAGGGGGGCATCAAGGGGAGCATCGAAGGGGCCCATCGTCCGGGCCGGGGTCGGAGCCCTCTGGCGCGGTCGTTCTGACGTGAGTGCAGGTCTGCCTCCCGGTCATGCGCCTGTCGCGTCCGCCCGAGATGACCATGTTGCGGCGCTTGTATTGCAGCGCAGCACACGCGCTGCCCGGAGCATTCTGCATGGCATCCCTGCCGATCCTCGCGCTCGCCGTCGCCTCCTTCGGCATCGGCACCACCGAGTTCGTCATCATGGGCCTCCTGCCGGAGATGGCGCGCGACTTCGACGTCACGATTCCGCAGGCGGGCCACCTCGTGTCCGGCTACGCGCTCGGTGTTGTGATCGGCGCGCCGCTCGTGGCGATGGCGACGGCGCGCCTGCCGCGCAAAGCGGCCTTGCTCGCCCTGATGGCGGTGTTCATTCTCGGCAACCTCGCCTGTGCCCTGGCGCCGAGCTACGCATGGCTGATGGCCGCGCGGGTCGCCACCGCCTTCGCCCACGGCGCCTTTTTCGGCATCGGCGCCATCGTCGCGCGCAACCTCGTGCCGCGGGAGAAGCGCACGCAGGCCGTTTCCCTGATGTTCGCCGGGCTGACGCTCGCCAACGTTCTCGGTGTGCCCCTCGGAACCGCGCTCGGTCAGGCGTTCGGCTGGCGCTCGACCTTCTGGGCGGTGGTCGGCATCGGGGTCGTGGCGGGGGCGGCCATCGCGCTCGCCCTGCCCGGCGGAATGCCCGGCACGCGGGGCGGCCTCGCACGGGAGTTCCGGGCGCTCGGGCGCTGGCCGGTGCTGCGGCCGATGCTGGTCTCGACCCTGTCCTCGGTGAGCTTCTTCACCGTCTTCACCTATATCGCGCCGTTCCTGCTCACCGTGACGCATCTGACGCCCGGCGGCGTGACGGGGGCGCTGTTCGCGGCCGGTCTCGGCCTCACGATCGGCAATCTCGCCGGCGGCTGGTTCGCCGACCGCAGCCTGATGCGCACGGTGCTCGGCAGCTTTGCCGGCCTCATCGCGGTGCTCGTCGTGTTCTCGCTGGTCGCGCCCTTCACCTGGCCGGCACTGGCGGTGCTGGTGCTGTGGAGCGGGCTCGCCTTCGCCCTGGTCTCACCGCTTCAGGTCTGGGTGGTGGAGGCGGCCAGCGACGCCCCGAACCTCGCCTCGACCCTGAACCAGGGAGCGTTCAATCTCGGCAACGCGCTCGGCGCCTGGCTCGGAGGCACGGCGCTGACGTTGGGGGCGGGTTATTCGGAGTTGCCGGCCCTGGCTGCGGCCGTCTCCCTTCTCGGCCTCGGACTTGCCGCCACGGCGGCGGCGCGGCCCCTGTGGCCGTCCCTGGCGCCAAGCCAGGGACGGTCGTGACGCGGCTTACATCGGCGGGGTGAGGCCATCCTTGCCGACCGCGACGAGCTTGCCTTCGAGCTTGCCGCCGTCCTTGGCCGCGACCACGAAGATCTTCGCGCCCGGCGTCAGGATCGACTTGTCGGCGGGGTCGAAGGCGACGATGGGAGCCTTGGGCGGCACCACGATCGTCTTCGAGCCGTCCTTGTCGTAGGTCACGGTGAGCGTGCGCTCGCCGCCGCTGCCGGAGCCGGCATTGCTGCTCGCCACGGTGGCGTTGGTCATCGAACTCTTGACCTTCGGCGCGCCGCTTGCCCCGGCGCCGCCGGCCTTCACGGTGCCGTTGGTCATGGAACTCTTCACCACCGGCCCGCCGCCGCCCGCCGTGTGGTCGGGGATCGCGTCCCAGCCGTAATGGCCTTCGGCCGTGCCGCGCATGGATTCGGGGAACAGCACCACTTCGAGCGCCGTCATCGGGTTCTCGCCCTTGGTGGCGGTGCCGATGAAGGTGCCTTCCTTGATCTGGTCGAGGCTCGACTTCACCACCCAGGCGAACTTGGCGCCGCCGACCTGCACCGTCTCGGAGGTGCCGTCGGTGGTCTTGATCGTGACCGTGCCGGCGTCGCTTTTCTCGATGGTGCCGCGCACCCGCTGAAGCTCTGCCGCCTGGGCCGTACTCGCCAGCGTCGTCAGGGCGGCGACCGCTAGGGCGGTCCGCATCGTCTGGAACATGAGATCTTCTCCGTTTGAGGTCGGAGAAGGGTGGCGCGGGACCGGAGCCTTTCAAGATTGCGCGCAAAATGGTGATGCGCAATCTTGCTTATATTCTCCTCAGACGCCGGGGCCGACTGGCGCGCCGATCAGCCCTCGCTCAGTCCTCGATCCCCTGCGCCCGACGCCGGGCGGCGCGGATCTTCTCCATGCGCGAGACCGAGAACACCGAGGCCTCGTAGAGAAGCAGCATCGGGATCGCCAGCGAGAGCTGCGAGATCACGTCCGGCGGCGTCAGCACCGCGGCGGCGACGAAGACCAGCACGATGGCGTAGCGCCGCTTTTCCCGCAGGAAGGCCGCGTCGATCACGCCGATCTGGCCCAGAAGCGTGAGGATCACCGGCATCTGGAACGCGAGCCCGAAGGCGAAGATCAGCGTCATGATCAGCGAGAGGTACTCGTCGACCTTCGGCAGGAGCTTGATCGTCGCCTCGCCCGGCTGCCCGATCTGCTGGAGCGAGACCGAGAACTGGATCAGCAGCGGCATTGCCAGGAAGAAGACGACGAGCGCACCGAGCAGGAAGAAGATCGGCGTCGCGACGAGATAGGGCAGGAAGGCCTGGCGCTCGTTGCGGTAGAGGCCCGGCGCGACGAAGGCATAGACCTGCGTGGCGATGACGGGGAAGGCCAGGAAGCCCGCGCCGAACACGCTGAGTTTGATGTTGGTGAAGACCTGTTCGAGGAAATGGGTCGCGATCAGCTCGGCATTCTGCGCCCCCACGATCGAGACGTAGGGATAGACGAGGATGTTGTAGATCTGTTTCGAGAAGAAGAAGCAGCCGAAGAACATCACGATGAACGCGATCAGCGACTTGATCAGTCGCGAGCGCAGTTCGATCAGGTGCTCCAGAAGGGGTGCCCGCGAGGCCTCGATCTCGGCCTCATCGCGCTCGTCGCTCATGGAGTCGGGCCTGTCTCGGGCTTGGTGCCGGGGGGGGTGGAAGAGGTTTCGACGGCGGCGTGTGCCGGAGCCCCGTGCATCTGCTCGGCCTGCTGGCCGGGCGTCGGCCGGGGCACGTCGAAGCTGCCGGTGTCCTTCACATCGACATCCTTCGCCTCAGCATCCTTGCTGCCGGAGCCGGGACGGCCCTCGACCGCGCTGCGGATCTCGTTGCGGATGGTGTCCACGGGGTTGAAGGTCGGGCGCGCGGAATCGACGGTGCGTTTGACGCCCTCGACGTCGCGGCGGACCTCTTCCAGCTCCGCCTCGCGGATCGCCTCGTTGAACTGCGACTGGAACTCGCCGGCCATGCGCCGGACCTTGGTGGTGATCTGGCCCAGCGTGCGCAGGGCCTTCGGCAGATCCTTGGGTCCGATGACGATCAGGGCGACGCCGCCGATCAGCATCACTTCGCCCCAGCTCATGTCCAGCATTGCGTCGTCCGTCCCGCGGGGCCGCGCCTGTCCAGGACGGGCGTGCGGCCCGCGCTATCCTGCCCGGAGCCGATCTTCAACCGTGCCCGAAAGCCGGCGCAGCCCTTACGCGCCCCTTTGCACGCCCCGTGTCGAGCCCGTCGGTCAGACGGCCTTATGGTCGCCCGCCGGAACATGGGGTTGGACGTGCGGCTGAACATGCGGCGGCTGCGGGGCGGTGCCCGGCGCGCCCTGGTGCGGCAGCGTGCGGACCGGGTCGTTCGGGCCCACCGGGGGAACGCTCGTCGCCGTATTCGGCTGGGTCTCGTCGTCGGCCATGCCCTTCTTGAAGGCCTTGATGCCCTTGGCGACGTCGCCCATCAGCTCCGACACCTTGCCGCGGCCGAACAGCAGCATGACGACGACCGCCACGATGACCCAGTGCCAGACACTCATGCTGCCCATGGCAACCTCCTACGCCGCACCAACTCCGGCGGCGCCTCCACTTGAATTGGGGCGAACCTAGGGATCGAGTGGCGCGAACACAAGCAGTGCAGGGCGCACAAGCGGGCAAAGGCTGCGCAGCCCTTGCCCTTCTTTGTCGCACTCCGCCTCGTTGCCGGGCGTGTCGTCAGGCCGTCGGGCGCGAAAAGCGCCCCGCAGAGCGAACGCCAAGGCCGCGGCGGCGGCTGCCGGCGTTCGAGGCCGGAAAAGAGGCGATGAGATCGCTGTTATGCGATCGCGAAGGCCGCATCGAAGCGGGCACGCGCCTCGGCGACGTCGAGAGCGTCCGGAGGCGCGAGGCGGGCGAGCGCGGCCCCGGCCCGGCGCGCGCCCTCCCCCGCGAGATCCGCCGCGGCTTCGGCGACGGCGCGCATCTCCTCCATGCGTCCGTTGCAATGGAGAACCACGTCGATGCCGGCGCGGTAGGCCGCCTCGGTCCGCTCGCGGAACGGGCCCTCAAGCGCGTGCATCGACAGGTCGTCGGTCATCAGGAGGCCGTCGAAGCCGATCTCGCCCCGCACGATCTCGCGGATCACGCGCTCCGACAGGGTGGCGGGCCGCTCGGGGTCGAGGGCGGTGAACACCACATGCGCGCTCATGGCGAGCGGCAGGTCGGCTAGCGCCCGGAACGGGCGGAAATCGCTCTCGCCCAGACTGACGCGGTCGGCCTCGACCACGGGCAGGTCGAGATGGCTGTCGCAGGTCGCCCGGCCGTGACCGGGAATGTGCTTGATGACCGGCAGCACGCCGCCCGCCATCAGCCCTTCGGCGACGGCACGGCCGAGTTCGATCACCCGCTCCGGCGTGTCGCCGTAGGCCCGGTCGCCGATGATGTTGTCCGAGCCCGCGACGGGAACGTCGAGCATCGGCGCGCAATCGACGTTGATGCCCACCGACGCGAGGTCGTGCGCCATCAGCCGGGCGCCGAGCCGGGCCATCGCCGCGGCGGCGTCGCCGAGGGCGCCGAAGCGGCCACCCGCCGGATATTTCGGCCAGTGCGGCGGGCCCATGCGCTGCACCCGCCCACCCTCCTGATCGATCAGGATCGGCGCATCCGCCCGCCCGACCGTCTCGCGCAAGGCGGCGGTCAGGGCGCGCACGTCGTCCGGCGTGCCGATGTTTCGCTTGAACAGGATGAAGCCCCAGGGCCGCAGATCGCGGAAGAAGGCGGTTTCCTCCGGCGTCAGCGCCGGGCCGGAACAGCCGAGGATGACGGCGCGGGGCGTGCTGGCGGAGGTCATGCTGGCGGACGTCATGGGGCCGGCGTTCCTCGGATGGGGGGAAACGGGCGAGAGGGCTTGCAGCAATCGCGGGGGGCGAGCACGGACTCGATCCCACTCACGCCCTCATCCTGAGGTGCCGCGAAGCGGCCTCGAAGGATCTTCCAGGGATCGCGCGGGATCCGGAGGATCCTTCGAGGCCCGCTGACGCGGGCACCTCAGGACGAGGGGGCGGATGGGATGCGCGCAGACGAGCCGGTTCCGGGCATGTGCCGAAGCCGGCCGATAACACGCGCGGTGTCAGCTCAGTTCTTGGCGACGAAGCACTGGCCGCCCGCACCCTGCAGCGCGCTGCACAGGCTGGACGCCTCGTTCTTGGCGAGAGGCCCGACGCGGACGCGGAACAGGGTCTTGCCGTTCACTTCGGCCTGCCGGATCAGCTCGGGCTTGCCGGAGAGCTGGCTGTACTTGCCCTGCATCTCGCGGAAGGCGGCCCGCGCCTCGCTCTCGCTGCCGCGCACGCCGAGCTGAACCGAGTAGCCGCTGACCGGCGCCGTGAGCGCCGCGGAGGCGGGGGCCGGCTCGGAGGTGCTGGCGGTGGTCTCGGGCGAGACGGAGGCGACGCGCTGCGGGGCCTTCGGACGCGCGGCGGGCGTGGCCTGCGGCTCAGGCGGCGCTTCGGCGACGGGCGTGGTCGCCGGCGCCGTGGCCAGGGTGCGCGACGCGGAACGGCGGGGCTCCGACGACGGCGTCGCGGTGCTCGCAGCGGTGTCGGGCATCGTCATGGTCGGGATCGCCGAGACCGGTGCCTGGGCGGTCTCGGCCGGAGGCGCCGGCGGCTGGTGGACCGGGGTGTCCGGCTTGACCGAGACGGTGCGCACCCGGCGCGGCTCGCCGAACGTGTCGGACAACGTGCCGCCGGGCGTCGCCCCGCCCTGCCCCGGTTCGCCGCCGTCGCTGCGGGCGGCCGCGGTGCGGGCGGCTTGGTTGACGTCGAGCGGCTGCTCTTCGCGGTTGACGATCTTGATCTGACCGTCCTTGGCGTTGCGGTCGTAGATCTGTTTGTTCTGATCGGGAATCTCGACGCCGTCGGTCGCTGTGGGCTGCACCTTCAGCGGGGTCTTGTCGGCGAGAACGGTGATCGGGCCGCCGCTGCCGCCGCCATGGGTGCCGCGCCACGCCAGGGCACCGCCGACGCAGACGGCGACCACGGCGAGGCCGGCGCCGACCTGGACGAGGCGGTTGCGGGCGCGCGGACGGTCCGCAGGCCGCGTCCGGTAATTCTCGTCGGCCTCGGCGAAGGCCGCCGGATCGGTCGTGCCGTCGGCGTACATGCCCTGCTCGACGGAGGCGAGATACTGGTCGAAGGCGTCCGCCGGGCTCTGGGATTGGCCGAGGGTCTGGCCATGCACCTCGGCATGCGCCTGAGTCCGGGCCGGGTCGTGGGCGGGTTCGTCCACGAAGGTCGGCTCGACGCGGGCCGGACGGCCCGTCTCCGACGCGCGCGTCACCGGAGCCGCCTCCTGGGCGGCACCCTTCTCCCGCGCTTCCAGCAGGGCGCGGAAGGGATCGTCCTGCCCAACGATGCGGGCAAGCTCGGCGAGCGGGTCGCCCTTAGGAGCGGCCTGCGGCGCCTTCGCCCGGATCGCATCCTGCGACGTCTGACGCAGCTCGCGCTCGAAGGCATCGAAATCGACCGTCGCGCGCGAAGCGTGTCCCGTCATGGCCTCATCCTCTCAACAGCCGTCCTCGGTCACCGCATCTCATTGGGTGCGGAGACGCCCAAAACCGCGAGGCCGGAGGCAAGAACGCCGCCCAAGGCCTCCACGAGGGCCAAGCGGGCCCGGGTAGACTTTCTGTCGGTTGGATTAACAATCCGTAATTGCGGCAAGTCTTTGCCCTTGTTCCAGAAACTATGCAGCGAGCTGGCCGTTTCATAAAGATAGAAGGCGATTCGGTGCGGTTCGTGCGCCGCCGCCGCTGATTCGAGCACCCGTGGATACTGAGCAATCAGGCGCATCATCTCGATCTCGCCGGGATCGGTGAGCACCGACAGGTCCGCATCGGCCAGCAGCGCCGCGGGCGAGAAATCCTCGCCCGGCAGCGCCTCGCGGGCTTGGCGCAGCACCGAGAAGCGGCGGGCGTGGCCGTACTGCACATAGAAGACCGGGTTGTCCTTCGACTGCTCCACAACCTTGGCGAGGTCGAAATCCAGCGTCGCGTCGTTCTTGCGGTAGAGCATCATGAAGCGGATCGCGTCGCGGCCGACCTCGTCGATGACGTCGCGCAGCGTCACGAACTCGCCCGCGCGTTTCGACATCTTCACCGGCTCGCCTGCGCGCAAGAGCCGCACGAGCTGGCAGAGCTTGACGTCGAGCCGGGCCTGCCCGTCGCTGACCGCCTTCACCGCCGCCTGCATCCGCTTGACGTAGCCGCCATGATCGGCGCCGAGCACGTCGATGAGCTCGTTGGCGCCGCGCAGCCACTTGTCGCGGTGGTAGGCGATGTCGGAGGCGAAGTAGGTGAAGGAGCCGTCGGACTTCAGCAGTGCCCGGTCCACGTCGTCGCCGAACTGGCTCGAGCGGAACAGGGTCTGCTCCCGGTCCTCCCAATCGTCGGGCAACTGGCCCTTGGGCGGCGGCAGGCGCCCCTCGTAGACGAGGCCCTTCTGCCGCAGCGCGTCGAGCAGCTCCGCGACCTTGTTGCCCCCTTGGCCGCCGTTCTCGCCCTGGAGCGTGGCTTCCGAGAAGAACACGTCGTGGCGGATGCCGATCGCCGCGAGATCCTCGCGGATCATCGCCATCATCGCGTCGATGGCGAAGCGGCGCACCAGCGGCAGCCATTCGTGCTCGGGCTGGTCGAGGAGCGCCCGGCCGTGCGTCTGCGCCAGCCTCATACCGACCGGCTTGAGGTAGTCGCCGGGGTACAGACCCTCGGGGATGGTGATCGTCTCGCCCAGCGCCTCGCGGTAGCGCAGGTAGGCGGAGCGGGCGAGCACATCGACCTGCGCACCGGCATCGTTGATGTAGTACTCCCGCGTCACCGGCCGGCCGGCGGCGGCGAGCAGGTTTGCGAGCGCATCGCCGAACACCGCGCCCCGCCCGTGGCCGACATGCATCGGCCCGGTGGGGTTGGCCGAGACGTACTCGACGTTGACCGGGCCGCCCGGCATTTGTCCGCGCCCGAAGTTCTCGCCCTCGCCGAGCGCCGCCCGGATCACATCCTGAAAAACCTCCGGCGCGAGCCGCAGGTTGATGAAGCCGGGGCCCGCGACACTCGCCTCGACGATGCGGAGATCGGTGCGCAACTCTTCGGCCAGCGCCTCGCCGAGCGCCTTCGGGTTCTGCTTGGCCTCCTTGGCCAGCACCAGGGCGGCGTTGGTGGCGAGATCGCCGTGCGCGGCGTCGCGCGGCGGCTCGACCACGACGCGTGACAGGTCCAGCCCCTCGGGCAACCGGCCGGAGCGGGTGAGGGATTCGAGCGCCTCGCGCACGCGCGTCTCGAAGAGGGCGAAGATGTTCATGAGGCTCAGGTGTTCGTCGTTACCGCGTGCCGGCCGACCCGCGCGTCGGGCAGCCGGAACCGTCCGGGGCGGCATAGCAATGGCGGGCGGGAGTGTCACGGCGCCGTTCGGCGGCCTCGCGCCACGCATCGATCCCTTGGTGTTCGGGGCAGGCGCGAATACATTTGGTGACACCGGAGGTTGGGAGAGGCTGCGATGGCTGCAGGTGCGGTGATTGCGATGGACGCGATAGGGCGCGGTCTGGCCGTTCCAGGCATCCATGAGCCACGTCGTTACGACGCGTATCGCCAGACACTGGTGCGCGAGGAGGCGGAACGCCTGTATGCCGGGGCGGAGCAGGAACTCGCCCGCTGGCGTGAAAGTCTGCAGTTGGCGACCGAGCGATTTCGCGAGGCCTTTCGCAGGGCTGAGCATCCGGCGCCGGAGATGCGCGCCTTTCTCGATACCGTCATCGCGGCTGTCAGTGCGAAGATTGACGCGGAGGCGGCCGGCGCCGGATCGGTCGAGAAGGAATGGCGGAAGGAGGCGATCCCGGAAGAAGCGTCCGCCGCCGCGCGCAAACCCTGGATTGCGGATCTCGCGGGACGGATGAATGGGCTGGAGCATGCGTGGCGCGACGAGCGCGTCCGCTTCTACTACGCACTGCTTGCTCTGCGTGCGGACCACGATCCCGAGGCAAGAGGGGGCCCCGCTTTCGAGACGCCGGAGGACCTTGAGGCTTTCCTCGAGACGATCGAACCCATCTGATGGCGACGGTCCGGCTGACACCGAAATTCGTGAAAGCCTTGCAGAAGCTCGGGCATCAACAGATCGAGCGCGCCAAGAAATCCTTGCTGCAGTTCCAATCCAATCCGCGACACCCGTCGCTGCATTTCGAGAAACTCAGCGGCTCGAGCTATTGCACGATCCGCGTCGACATGAACCACCGTATCGTCGTGCGGGATGAGGGCGACGATCTCTATGAGATGGTCGATATCGGCAACCACGATTACGTGGATCGCTCCTACGGGTGAGATGTGCCGGACGCGCCCGCGCCGACAAGTTCCGCCAGTACGGCCCGCAGCCGCTCGGGCAGCGGGATCGGCCGGCGTGTGGCGCGGTCGACATAGACGTGGACGAAGTGGCCCTGCGCGGCCGCCTCCGCCGCGTCATCGCGAAAGATCGCGATCTCGTAGCGTACGCTGGTGCGGCCGAGATGGGCCACCCGTACGCCCGCGGTGATCCGGTCGGGGAAGGCGACGGGGGCGAAGTAGCGGCAGCCCGTCTCCACCACGAGGCCGATGACGGGGGAGCGGGCGATGTCGAGGGCGCCCGCCTCCACCAGGATCCCGTTCACCGCCGTGTCGAAGAAGGCGTAGTAGACGACATTGTTGACGTGCCCGTAGACGTCGTTGTCGCCCCAGCGCGTCGTCAGCGGCACGAGCCGGGGATAGGCGGCGCGGGTGTCGCGCAGGGTTGTGCGGTCGGCGCTCAATCGGTCCTCCGTCATTTGGCCCTATCCCTTGTCCCCTGCCGCCTTTCGCGCAGGGAAAAGGCACTCTCTCGGTAGAATGCAGCGTTGCACGCAGAGCGCGAACGGCGGCGTTGTCGTGGCGAGATCCTGCCAAGATCCTGCATGGAGTTTGCCCCGATGAAGTCCTTCGCCCTCGCCGCCACGGCCCTCGCCACCCTGATCCTCGCACCCGCAACCGCCGAGGCCCGCGAGTTCGGCGGTCATGGCGGGTATGTCGGCGGCGGTCGCCATCAGGGCGGCTACGGCCATCACGGCTATGGTGCGCGCTTCGGTCAGGCCGGCCGCATCGGTGGGTATCGCGGTGGGTTCGCCGGTCATCGCGGCGGCTTCGGTCATCGCGGCTTCGGATATCGCGGATACGCCGCGCGCGGCATCTATGGCCGCGGCTACGGCTACGGTTACGGACGGGGTGCCGGCATCGGCCTCGCGGGGGCCGGAGTCGGTCTGGCCGGGGCCGGGGCCGGGCTCGGGCTGGGCCTCGGGCTCGCCGGCGGCGCGCTGAGCGGCGGCTACGGCTGGGGTGGTTACGGCGGCTACGCCGCGCCGGCTTATGGCTACGGCTACGCGCCCGTCACCACCGGCTACGCCCCCATCTACAACACCGGTTACGGCGCGGGCTGCGTCTGCGAATGAGATCGTGAGCCTTCCGCTGGCGGCGCCTCACGGCTCCGTCAGCGGAAGGCCACGGCTCGGCGGGCTCCAGTGCAGGTTGGGCGTCGCCGCAAACAGCCGGCTATGCTCCAGCACCGCGTAGGTGTCGGTCATGCCGGCGATGTAGTCGGCGATGCGCCGGGCGAGACGGGCCTCGCTGGCATTCTCCAGCCCCTCCGACCATTCGGCCGGCATCCGCGCCGGGTCGGCGCGGAAAGCCGAGAACAGGTCGTCGACGATGGTCGCGGCCTTGGCCCGCACCGCCATCACTTCCGGGTGGCGGTACATCCGCGCGAACAAGAAGCGCTTGATGTCCGCATCCGCCGTGGCGATGGCCGGCGAGAAGGCGATGACCGGCTCCTGCGCGGCGCGGATGTCGCCGACGCTGCGGGGGGCCAGCGCGGCGATGCGCGCCTCGCTCTCGCGGATCACGTCCTCGACGAAGCGCGTGATGACCCGGCGCGCCAACTCATGGATCTTCCGCGACGGCTCCAGTCCGGGATGCAGGGTGTCGATCTCGTCGAGCAGCCCGTTCAGGAACGGCACGGCCGTGAGGTCGGAAAGATCGAACAGACCGGCCCGCAGGCCGTCGTCGAGGTCGTGGGCGTCGTAGGCGATGTCGTCGGCGAGCGCGGCGCCCTGCGCCTCCGGGCCGGCGAAGCGCGACAGTTCGAGGTCGTTGGTCGCGTTGTATTCGAGCAAAGCCATCGGGATGCCGTCGGCGGCGTAACGCAGGACCGGCGCGCCGGAGGCGTCGAGGAGCGGGCCGTTATGCTTGACCAGCCCCTCCAGCGTCTCCCAGGTCAGGTTGAGGCCGTCGAAGCCGGCATAGCGCCGCTCCAGCCGGGTGACGATGCGCAAAGCCTGGGCGTTGTGGTCGAAGCCGCCGTAATCGGCCATGCAGGCGTGCAGCGCGTCCTCGCCGGTATGCCCGAAGCAGGTGTGGCCGAGGTCGTGGCTCAGCGCCAGCGCTTCGGCCAGATCCTCGTCGAGGCCGAGCGCGCGGGCGAGCGCCCGAGCGATCTGGCTGACCTCCAGGCTGTGGGTGAGCCGCGTGCGGTAATGGTCGCCCTCGTGATGCACGAAGACCTGCGTCTTGTGTTTCAGCCGCCGGAAGGCGGTGGAGTGGATGATCCGGTCGCGGTCGCGCTGGAAGTCGCTGCGGGTGGGCGAGAACGCCTCGGGGATCAGCCGCCCGCGGGTTGCCGCCGGATCGGTGGCGTAGGGCGCCCGCCAGCGCTCGCCGTTCTGCCGCACCTGCACAGCCCTTCCTTCCGCAGCCGCGTTGCGGCCGGCCCTCGCACCCCATATCTTGGGTGGGGTGAAGCCCGCGGCAATCGCGGGCTCTTACCTTCACGACACCGGTTCGAGAAACGGGGCCGCGCCACGATGGCCGACATCAACCTCACCGCCCGCGCCGCCAAGCGGATCAACGAGATCATGGGTGCCGAGCCCCCCGGCTCGTCGCTGCGCATCAGCGTGAACGGCGGCGGCTGCTCGGGCTTCTCCTATGCCTTCGACATCACCAGCGCCCGCGAGGGCGACGACGTGGTGATCGAGCGCGACGGCGCCACCGTGCTCGTCGATCCGGTCTCGCTCGAATATATGGGCGGCGCGACCATCGACTTCGTGAACGACCTGATCGGCCAGTCCTTCAAGATCGAGAACCCGCTCGCCACCGCCTCCTGCGGTTGCGGCACCTCCTTCGCGATCTGAGGCGAGCCCGACCCGACGATCGGGCGCGAAGCGGCGGCGCCGTGGCACCGGCGCAATTGCCACGCCTGTGGAAAACCGGCAGGGATGGAAGTCTCACGGCCCTTCTCCGATCTCCTGCCAGCCTGCGATCTGATCCAGCCATGACGTCATCGACGCGCCGTCCCGTTCTCATGCGGGCACTGCTCGCCTCGGCTTGCGCGGTCGCGCTGCTGACAGGGCCCGCGCCCCTGGCGCCGGCCGTGGCACAGGAGGCGGCGTCCGCGGTCCAGGATCTCGTGCTCGACAACGTGAGCCTCGCCTTCGGCGACACGCTCGTCACCGCGCCGAAGGTGACGGTGAGCGGCACGCGCCTCTCCCGCGACGATCTGCTCGCGATCTTCAGGACCGACGCGAAGGACGCGAAGGATCCGGTCAGGGAACTCTGGCCCGCTCGGCTTCAGCGCCTTGATGCCGGCAGCCTCACCATGCCGGAGCTGCGCGTCGAGCGCCGCGACGGCGACCGGCGGCAGGTCGTGACCTATCGCGACGTGGCCGCGCGCACGATCCGGGCGGGGCGCATCAGCGAACTGACCGCGGCCGGCGCGACGCTCACCGTCGAGGGTGCGCCGCAGGCGGGCAGCGGCAGCTATGGCCGCATCCGCGCCGAGGAGGTCGATCTCACCGCGCTGGCGCGCCTCTACAGCGAGGCCGGCGACGCGGGCAGCCCGCTCCAGCGCCTCTACGTGGCGCTCGCCGTCGAAAGCATCGCCTTCATCGACGAGCGCGGCACCACGGTGTCGATCGCCCGCCTGACCGGCCGCGACCTCGCCGGACGCCAGACGCCGGCGACTTGGCGCGGCGCCGTGGAGGCGTTGGGCGATGGCGGCCTGGCCGAGGACGACCGGGCCAAGCGTGCCCGCTCGGCCGGCCTGCTCGCGGATCTCGCCGAATCAGTCTCGGTCGGCAGCCTTGAGGCGACGGACCTGACCGTGAAGGAGGTGAAGGGCGATGACCCGCTCTCCTTCAGCATCGGCCGCATGAGCTATGCGGGCGGAGCTGAGGCCGGCATCACGCTCGCCGAGATCGGCTTCGGCGCCAAGGAGGCGCAGGGCAAGATCGCCCGCCTCTCGCTCACCGGCTTCTCCCTGGAGCCGACCATCGCCGCCCTGCGCCGGCTCGCGAAGGCACCGCTCCCCGCCGGCACCGATCTCGGGAAGGGGGCCGCTCCGGCGCCGGACCTGCAGGAGGCGGAACTGCGCCGCCTGACCCCGGTCATCGGTACGCTGACCCTGTCCGATCTCGGGCTCGATCTCGCGCAGGTGGCGGTGTCGCCCCCGGCCGTACCGGGCGATCCGCTCAAGGCGGCGAAGCTTGTTCCGCTCCCGCCGCTCCATATCGGCCTGCGCGGCGCCAGCATGAGCTTCGGGCCGCCCAAGGACGGCGTGCCGACCGAGACCCGTTTCACGCTCACCGGCCTCACCATGCCGGCCTCCGCCGTCGAGGGCGTTCCCGGTCTCGGCTCGCTCGGCCTCTACGGCTACCGCGACCTCGATCTCGATGCCACGGCCGACACCGCCTGGAGCGAGGACAAGCGGGAACTGAGCTTCAAGGCGCTGTCGCTCTCCGGCAAGAATATGGGTCGCCTCCACCTTGCCGCCACGCTCGGCGGCATCGGCCCCGAAGTGTTCGACCCGGATGCCGCGGTCTCGGGCTTTGCCATGCTCTCGGCCACCGCCAAGGCGCTGGACCTGACGCTGGAGAATGGCGGCCTGTTCGAGCGCTTCATCGACGCCCAGGCGAAGGTGCTGAGCCTCAAGCCCGACGAACTGCGCAAGGAATACGTGACGGCGAGCGTGATCGGCGTGCCGGTGATCCTCGGCAACTCGGCGGCCGCCAAGGCGATCGGCGCGGCGATGGGCAAGTTCGTGGCCAAGCCCGGCACGCTCTCGATCAGCGCCAAGGCGAAGAGCGGCGAGGGTCTCGGCATGGTCGATGTCAGCACCGCCCCGACCCCGGCGGCGGTCCTCGACAAGCTCGAGGTGAATGCCAAGGCCGAGTAGCGTTTCCCGCCTTGGTTGAATCCCCTGGCGGTGATACGAGGCGGCATGACCGACGCTGTGCAAAGGCCCGTCTCGCTCTGGTGGCGCTCCCTTTAGGGAGCGGCATCGTTCGGTCATGACAGACGAACCCTGCCGCCGTGAAGCGGCAGGCAGCGTCATTCCGGCAAGTCTCTCCTCACGGCGGCTCACTTCTCAGGAGCTGCCCCCATGAATCCCGAAACCTGTGATCCGCGTCCCGTCATCGTCACGGGCGACCGCCCCACCGGCCCGCTGCATCTCGGCCATTACGTCGGCAGCCTGAGGAACCGCGTCGCGCTCCAGGCGACGCACCGGCAATTCGTGCTGGTCGCCGATGCCCAGGCTCTGACCGACAACGCCCAGGATCCCGATCGCATCCGGCGCAACATCCTCGAAGTCGCCCTCGACTATCTCGCCGTCGGCATCGACCCCGCCCTCTCGACGGTGTGCGTGCAATCGGCGCTGCCGGCTTTGGCCGAGCTGACCCAGCTCTATCTCAACCTCGTCACCGTGGCCCGGCTGGAGCGCAATCCGACCGTCCGCCAGGAGATCCAGGCCCGTGGCTTCGGCCGGGACATTCCGGCCGGCTTCCTGTGCTACCCCGTGGCCCAGGCCGCCGACATCACCGCCTTCCGCGCCACCCTGGTGCCGGTGGGCGAGGATCAGGCGCCGATGATCGAGCAGACCAACGAGATCGTCCGCCGGGTGAACCGGCAGGCCGGGCGTCCCCTCCTGCCGGAGGCGCGGGCGCTGATCCCCGAGACCGGGCGGCTGCCCGGCATCGACGGGCGGGCCAAGATGAGCAAGTCGCAGGGTAACGCCGTGGCTCTCTCGGCCCCGCCGGAAGCGATCCGTGAGGCGGTGCGGCGGATGTACACCGATCCCGGCCATCTCCGGGTCTCCGATCCCGGACGTGTCGAGGGCAACGTCGTGTTCACCTATCTCGACGCCTTCGACCCGGATGGCGCGGCGGTCGCCGAATTGAAGGCGCGTTACCGGCGCGGTGGACTCGGCGACACGGCGGTCAAGGCGCGGCTGGAAGCCGTGCTCGACGCCTTCCTCGCGCCCCTGCGCGAGCGGCGGGCCGCGTTGGCGCAGCGCCCGGACGAGGTGCTCGACCTGTTGCGCGACGGGACGAAACGGGCGCAACGCCTGACCGCGGACACGCTGGAGGCGGTCCGCGACGGGCTCGGCGTGTTCACCCTCGCCGCTTGAGACGGGGTCGCGTCAGTTCGCCGCCACCTGGGAGCGTTTCGCCTTGGTGCCGGATGGGCCGGGCGTCTGGGCCACGGCCGTCTTGGTCGCCGTCTTGGCGGCGGGCTTGGTGCCCGGCGTTGGCGCCGTGCCGGTGAGCTTGGCGATCGCCTGCTTCGAGCTGGGCGGCATTCCCGCCATACGCGAGGCGGGTTCGGGCGCCGCGGCTTTGCCGGTGGGCTTGGGCGTGCCTTTGACGGTTCCGGCGGCGGCGAATTGCGGGGCCGGCGTCTTGGTGGCTGCCGCCTTCATCGGCACCGCTTGCGCGGTACGGACGGGCACGGAGACGCCCTTCACCGGCGTGGAGGCCAAGCGCGTCGGGGCCGGAGCGGTCGCATCCTTGTGCCGGCCCTGTGCCGGCTGAGCGGAGCGGCCGGTTTCGGCCATCATGCGGCGCGGCTCGATCGCCGGCTTGGCCGGGGCGGCGGCGAGCGCCACCGGAGCCGGACGGAACGGCGCGGCGCGGGCGGCCGTCGGCTGCAACGCCGCCGGGACGGCGACCGCGGCGCTGGCCAGCACGACCGGCGCGGGCCGGGCCGGGCGCGAGGCCGGTGCTGCGGTCTCCGGCGCCTCGTCGTCGCGCTCGCCCGCCGGGCGGAAGGCGAGTGCGCGGGAGGCGCGTTCGAGCCGCTCGGGCGCGGCCTCGGGCTCGGAGGGGCCGAGATCGGCCATCATCACCGGCGCGCGCCCGATCGCGGCGGGGCGACCGTCGGTGCGCAGGGTGGCGAGCAGCTTGCGATCGTCGCTGCCGGCGACGGAGGCTTTGCCGGCATACTCGACGCGCACCCGCGCCGTGCCCTTGCGGTGGAATTCGAGCGCGCGGGCCGCCTCCTCGGACACGTCCATCAGACGGTTGGCATGGTAGGGGCCGCGGTCGTTGACGCGCAGGATCATCGAATGACCGTTGTCGAGGTTGGTCACCCGGACATAGCTCGGCAGCGGCAGCGTGGGGTGCGCGGCGGCGATGGAGTGGCGGTCGAAGACTTCGCCGTTGGCGGTGACCCGGCCGTGGAAGGCGCTGCCGTACCAGGAGGCGAGGCCCTCGCGCACGTAGCCGCGGGCATCCTCGCGCGGCACGTAGGTCTTGCCCGCCACCACGTAGGGCTTGCCCGAGAAGCGCCGCCCGCCCCCCTTCGGGATCACGTCGCCCTCGTTGTAGAGGCGGCGGCTCGCCTTCACGCCGTATTTCGGATCGATCTCGCTGCCCGAGGATGCGCCGCCCGCGAGCTTGGCCGGATTATTGGCGCAGTTGGCCGTCGTCAGCGCCACCGCGCAGACCGCGAGGAGCTGCAGGGCCGGTCGCAGGACCGGCATCGCACCCCGCGTCGGAGCGTCCGCGGCCGTCCTGATCGATGCCAAATCCCGTGGCATGACATGAGTCATGTCGCTCGCCCGCTCCCCGCCTACGCCACAGATTCCCCCAAGGCCGCGGAAAGCTGGGCCTTAAGGGGATCACGCTACGCCGAGCCGGAACAGACGTCCGGCCGTCCCCAGACGATCGTCCGGACGCGGTAAAGGAAGGCTGAACGGGCGGTCAGGTAGCGGGAGCGCCGAGGCGTTGCGCGCGCAGACAGTCGCAAGGACGCGAGAGGAAAGCTGCGCCGCGCATCATGACGGGCCACGTGAAGCGAAGGGCAGCGTCCCGTTTTCTCAGCGCGGGTTCTCGCCCAGCACCTGCTCGATGGAGCGGGCGCCGCGCTGCTTGAACAGCAGGTCGAGGGCTTCGAGCATCAGGGCGTGCATCTTGGTACGCTCGGCATAGGCCAGATCCCGGAGCTGGTCGTAGACCGGGGGCTCCAGATAGACCGACATCTGCTTGGCGCGCTCCTTGAGGGTCCCGGCCCGTGCCGGAGGCGCCGAGGCCGCCAGATCGAGCCGGACGATTTCCGCTCCGGCCGGACTGTTCGCCTTTGCGGCCGACCGGGCTCCGCCCTTCCGCGGCCCGCCGGCCGGGCCGGCGGAGGCGACGATCGAGGCGAGGTCGAGCTTAGGCGGCCTTGACATGCTTTCTCGTATCCTTGGCCGTCTCTGCGGCCGCTCCCTTGCGGGTCCGCTGCCCCGTCGCCTGCATGCGGCGCTCGATCCAGCTCCACAGCCGGCGCACTTCGCCCGCGGCCTGACCCTTCGGATTGAATTCGGTGACGCCCTGGCCGACGCCGATGGCGTCCTGATGGTCGTTGCGCGCCACGATGTTGACGTCGGGCAGGATGCCGAGCACCGCGAGCCCATCGGCGGCATCGCGGATGCGGTAGGAGCGCGGCGGGGTCTGGTTCAGGACGAAGGCGAACTTCTTTTCCAGGCGGTAGACGGCGGCGAGCGTCGGCTTGAAGGCGCGCAAGTCGGCGGGGGTCGGCCGGCAGGGGATGATGCACAGATCCGCCGCGCGGATCGCCGAGAGCGTCCCGTTGGAATCGATGCCGGGGGTGTCGATGAACACGTAGTCGTAGGACGATTCCGCCAGCCGTTCCATCACGAGGTCGATCTGCGTGGCGTCGATCTGGGCCACTTCGGGGCCGTCGGCGGTGCGGTGATCGAGCCAGTCGGTGATCGTGGCCTGCCGGTCCATCTCCAGGATGCAGACCGCGTGCCCCGCTTCCTGTGCGGCGACCGCAAGCGAGATGCACAAGGTGCTCTTGCCGCTGCCTCCCTTCTGCGTCACGAACGTGATTGCTTTCATGCCGGCCACCCCACCGCTCTCGGTTTCGTCGGGCTGCCGGTCCTGTGATCCCGGGGCCACCCAGACCCCGGATTTCGCCTAACATAGTTAACCGTCCGTTAAGGCCGACGCCGGGCCCCTTCTTTCGCATTCATTGACTTGAGGTTGAATTTGCGCCGTTGCGCCACCTGAGCGCTTTACGAGGTGCGTTGCCTTCCGCTACTATAACTTAAGGCAAGTTTGGTCGCAGAAAACATACCTGAGATTGCTATTGGCGGCCGGTTCGGCCGAGGTAGCCGCTTTCTTTAGGTCGATCCTGGGGCTCGCCGAGCGTCCAGGCTGCGGTCTTGCGCGCCCGGATATGTTCTGCCGGTGCCCTGAGATGACGGTTTTTCAACCTGACCTTCGTTCCGCCTTCGCCGGCTCCGCCTGCATCGGTGCCTGGGCCCATGATCCGGATTCCAACCGGCTCGCCCTGTCCCCGGTCCTGGCGCGGCTCCTGGCCGTACCGGCGGCCTCGGCGGCCGGAGCACCTCTGGCGCTGGCGCTGGCGGCTGTGGAGGCCGAGGATGCGATCCGGCTGGAAAGCGTGCTGCGGGCGGCGGGGGAAGACGGACGACCCTTCGAGGCCGAGTTCCGCACGCGGCCCGGCCCGGACGGTCCGCGCTGGCTGCGCCTGATGGGGCAAAGCGCGCGCGATCCCGAGACGGGGGCACTTACGACCCAGGGGCTCGCCTTCGACCTGACCGAAGGGCGCCGGCCGGTCGAGTCGGAGGCCCATCAAGCTCAGCGGCAGGCCAACCGTCTCGCCGACCATGCCGCGGCGATGAAGGGATTGGTGGCGGGCCTGCGCAACCCACCCCTGGCCCGCCTCGTCGACGAGGTCGCCGTCGAGGTCGGTCACGAGCTTGCCCGCCATCTCCGCGGCACCCGAGGGCAGGTGCACTGACGGACGCGACGGCCCGGATTTAGAGCATCGTCCCGAAAGGTGGTTGCCGGCTTTCGGAAAAAGATGATGCGAAAACAAGAGCCTCAAGCATCGCCCTGGATCAGGTCTCCAGGACGATGCTTGAGTGTCTCTCACAAAACCCCCGCCGCGCTGTCATCGCCAGAGCGAGAACGGTCAGAGACCGGGCGTTTTGTGAGGCCCTCCTATCGCGGCTGCGCGGAGGCTTCGAGCGCGGGGCGGGAGCGTGTCGGCGACGCGGGGAAGAGGAGCCGGCGCAAGGCCTGTGCCGCCTCGGGCATGGGGCGGGCCAGCGCGGCCGCGAAGGCTTTTCGCAGGGCCGAGCAGCCTCGCCCGCGCGCCGGATTCGGTGAGGCCGTCACCGTCGCCACCGCGAGTGCGGCCTGCCTCGTCGAGGCCTCCCGGAGGGGCTGGGGCGCCGCCTCCGTCGCCCTCAACCCGAGCGCCCGCGACAGGATCGCCCGTCCCTGGGCAAGCTGTGCCGCGCCCAGGCGCGGCCGCGTCAGCACGGCGCCGACCCCGTCCTCGGCCCATGCGCAGATGCGCCTCCGGTCCGGACTCGGACGCCGCATCGTCTGCAGGATCATCCGTCCGAGATCGGTCAGGGCGGCCGGGTCGGCCTCGGCGAGGCTTCGCGCCACGGCCTGCGCGGCCATCCGGCGGACACCGTCGACGGCGTCCCCCTCCGAGCGGCCCCGGCGATAGCCGTCGAGGTACCACGCGGCGATCGGCGCGATCGTCCCCGGTGCGCCGGCCTCGACCGCATCCAGCAGCGGCACGTCGCGCAGGATCACGGTGCGGGCCCGCTCCGGGTCGGCACCGTCGTCGAGGGTGGAATCGGGAAAGCGGTAGGCATCGACCCGGCCGGTGGCGACGCCGGCCCTCACCAGGGTGTCGGTGTCGGGGATCATCAGGTCGTCCGGCCGGACCTTGAGGGCGGCATCGACGAAATCGGCGCTGATTCCCGCAGCGAGGTAGGCGGCGCGTTCGGGCGCGCTGTCGGCCGCGATCTCGACGCCGAACGGACCGGTCTCGTAGGGCGCATGGAAGCCGAGCCGCGCCTCCGCCAGGACCAGCCGCTCGCGCCCGCGCACGAAGGCCAGCGTGCAGGCGGACACGCAGTAATCCGGCACGTAGGTGATGAGGCCGTGCTCCGCGATCAGCGCGCCGATGGCCGCGCCCTCATCGACCAGGCCGCCCTCGCTGGTGAGATGGATGCGCTCGACCGTGCGGTGGGCCTCGATCAGCCCGGCGAGCCGCTCGGCCGCCCCCTCGGTCAACTCGCCGGACAGGCGTATGTCGCGTTCGCCGGGCCCGAGGACGATGCGGGTCGAAGGCGCTTCCGGCGCGGTCGCGTGGAGATCGGTGCGGGCCGTGAGCCCGCCGCCGACCGGATCGATCGCTCCGCGCGGGCTCGTCGGCCGGCCCGGGCCGGAGAGCAGGATCCCCGCCATCACGGCGCCGGCCAGCCCGAGCGAAACGCAAGCAACACCGCGCACGGCCCGCCGCGAGCAAGCCGCCATCATTCGCCCCCACAGGATGGTTCGGGTTCTTGTTCGACCCGAGAAGTGTCCATCGCGAGAGCGGCGAAGCAAGGCCTTTGCCAGGGCGAAAAAGCGACCGGAGGCGACCCTTGTCGCCGGGGATGGAAGGGCGGGAAGGAATCGGTTTCGAGCCGCATCGTTTGCGGCAGGGGCTTCCCCGCCTCGACACTATGTCGCAGCGCGAGGGCGGAGCGTCGGCGGCGTCAGGACGCGGGTCTGAGCAGCAGATAGATGTCCATGATCCAGCCGTGGCGGGTGCGGGCCTCCGCGCGCACCCGGCGGATGTCCTCGGCCACGTCACCGAGCCGGCCGGCGACGAGCAACTCGTCCGGCGTGCCGAGATAGGCGCCCCAGTGGATCGTCAGATCGGGGTCGAGCCCCTCGAAGCGCGGGTCGCCGTCGAGCATCACCACGGTCGCGCCGGGCTCCTCGCCCAAACCGTCGCGGAGCCGCCGGCCGGTGGTGATCCGCACCGGCTCGCCGATGCGGTGCAGCGGGATGCGGTGGGCGGCGGCGAGCGCCTGCACGCTGGTGATGCCGGGGATCACGTCGTAGGTGAAGCCGACGCGGCCGCGGGCGAGCACGCGCTCCAGGATGCGCAGGGTGCTGTCGTAGAGGGACGGGTCGCCCCAGACGAGGAAGGCCCCCCGCTCGTCCTCGCGCAGATGCTCGGCGATCAGATCCTCGTAGAGGGCCGCGCGGGCCGCGTGCCAGTCGTCCACCGCCACGCCGTAATCCGTGGGGCGGCGGTCGCGCTCGGGATCGGCTGCCTCGACGAAGCGGTAGGGCCGTCCCGCGATGTAGCGGTCGCAGATCTGGCGGCGCAGGCCGAGCAGGCCGGCTTTGGCTTCCCCCTTGTCGAGGGCGAAGACCGCATCGGTCGCCTTCAACGCCTGGATGCCCTGAATCGTCAGGTGCTCCGGGTTGCCGGTTCCGATGCCGATGACGTGGATGTGTCGCAAGGTTCACGCTTCCGGCCGGGCCTGATCCCGGCGACATCCCCGCGAGGGGAGACATGGCATGGAAGCGGCTTCTTAACGGATCCGGGCTAGTAAGGGAGCCTCAGGATCGGACGGCGCTCGGAGTGGCTGAGGCTTCAGCCCACCAGCGCCGTGAGGCAGGTACCGAACAGGGTGACGAAGGTCATCGTCGCCATGAACTTGATGTCGTCGATGCGCTGGCTCATTGCCTGAACTCCGTTGCGGCTCCTTCGCGGCCGCCGTGATCGTTAAATAACCCCTAACCTTGTGCAGTGGGATTGCGCGGTGCGTTTCGTCACCATTGCTCCCGCTATCCCAGAGGCCGCCCGGCGAAACATCCTTAACGACGACTTGGCGGTTGACTGTTGCCGCCCGGCTGATCTGGGACAGGCCGAACGCACGACGCCCCTTGCGGTTGCGTTTGCCACTTCGCTTTGAGCGATCGAGGGGCGGCCGGGCGTTCCGCGCCCGCCGCTCCGAGAACGGGAAAGCCCCGCCGTGGCGAGCACGGCGGGGCTTTCCTTGTCGAAATCCGTTGAACGGCGCGGCTTACTTCGGCGCAGCGTTGGCGGCCGGGGCTGCGGGAGCCGGGGCGGCGCCGGCCGAGCCCTGCTGCTCCAGCTTCTTGCGCATGTCTTCGCTGCGCTTCTCCATCTCGGCCTGGAGCTTCTTCTGCTGCTCCTCAAGCACCTTCGGGTCGATGGCCGGGCCGTCGAAGGCCTTGCCGAAGCCGGTGAGCGGCACCGCGAACACCACCTCGCGCTGGGTCTGGTTCTGGACCCGGACGTTGAGCGTCGTGCCCTTCTTGAAACCGGTCATCAACTCGTTCGAGACGCCGCCGGCCTCGGCGAAGCAGCCGTTGGGGAAGCAGACCGCGAACTTGCCGCCGGTCACTTCCTTGCCGTCGACATCGAAGCGCATGCCGGGCGCCAGCATCAGGCCGAGCGGCAGCAGGAAGCGGACGACCTTCACCTCCTGCTTCGTCGCGGCGTTCTTCATGTCGTAGACCGCGACGGCGAGCACCGGCTGGCCGTTGTCCGACACGAAGTCGCGGGTGGTGTAGCAGACGTCGGTGCCCGAGCCCTGGTCCTTGCCGCAGACCTTGGTCCAATCGGCCTGGCTCGGCTCGGACTTCACGTTGATGAGCTGCGGGCCGGCGCCCTGGGCCTGCTGCTGGGCCGGCGCGGCCGGCTGGGCCTGCGCGGGGGCCGGGGCCGGGGCCGGAGCGGCCGGCTTCTTCTGCGCGAACGCGGTCCCGCCCAGGCCGGCGCCCAGGCCCGCCATGGCGAGGAACGCGGCCACGCGCAGTGGGCGCGCGGAAGGCTTGGCCATGGAGAACTTGGCAAGGAACATCGGCGTTATGACCCCTTCAACGGATGGCGCGTAGCGACGTGACGCGGTGCTCACTCGGTCCGCCGCAGCCCTGCGGGATGGCCGCAGGCCCGGCCGATCGGTCCGAGGCGCGGCCTTCCTGGCGGTGCGCCGGATCGGCATAGGCAGCCTCGGGCGCGGCACGATTTCTACCCGAACGAGACGGCGGCCTGCTTTCCCCTGGAATGCGGCGAAGGCATGACGCCTGCGCCGTACACCCCTGCATGCGCCGCCTCAAGTCGCATGCCCGGCCCGTACGCGAATTGAAGAGCGATTTGGCCGATTTCACGCCTTGAGAGGTCGTGTTCGGGCCTCGCCGGCCCATCGGGAACCTGCCTCAGCGGGGCGGTTGAGCGGGCTTCGGGCGAGCCCTGCCGCTTCGCCTTGCAGCCTGGGCGGCCCTATGGGCCGGTTTTCGAACGAGGGAATGACGCTCAGGAGCCGTATCCGATCCCGTTGCATCAGGCCGGCGTCTCTCGATCATTGTTTTGGCGCGCACTCCGACGAACCGGGCACCACTTCGTCGGAATGCGCTCTATCAGGACGAGCCCTGGATCGCTTCGGCTTCACCTCGCGATGACGAGCGTGCTTTGGCGGGTCAATCCAGATCGCGCAGGTGCCGCGCCGCGACCGCCGCGGCGGCGGTTCGGTTCTCGACGCCGAGCTTGGCGTAGATGCCTTCGAGGTGCTTCGTCACCGTGCGGGGGCTCAATCCCAGGATCTCGCCGATGTCGCGGCTCGACTTGCCGCGGGAGAGCCAGAGCAGCACCTCCGCTTCGCGGCCGGTGATCGGCAGGCGCTCGCGCAGCCGTTCCAGCCCGGCGGCGGCGGGATCGCCGGAGAGGCGCAGCAGGATCTCCGGCCCGGTGCGGCCGATGAAGCTCAAGGTGTGGATTCGCCCCTGCGCGTCGGTGAGCGTGAGGGGTGCGGCGGCGCCGGCCAGGCATTTGGCCAGCCAGTCGCGTCCGCTCGGAGGAAGGCTCAGCGGCTCGCTCGCTCCGAGCGCGGCGAGCACCTGCGCGGCCTGCGGCGTGCACCACAGGACCGCGCCCGCGGCATCGACCGCGAACAAGGTGCGCCCGGCGGTGTCGAGCGCCGCCCGGGCGCTCTGCGCGGCCCGCGCGCTCGCGAGATGGACGCGGATGCGCGCCAGGATCTCGTCGGGGGCGATGGGCTTGGTGACGTAGTCGGTCCCGCCCGCGCCCAGGCCCTTCACGATGTGCTCGGTCTCCGACAGCCCGGTCATGAAGATGATGGGGACGTGGGCGAGATGGCCCTTGGCCTTGAGCCGGCGGCAGGTTTCGAACCCGTCCATGCCCGGCATCACCGCGTCGAGCAGGATGATGTCGGGGGTGATCTCCTCCACGAGGTCGAGGGCGAGGTCGCCGCCCACCGCCACCAGCACCGTGGCGCCGGAGCGCTCGATCGCCTCGGTGAGGAAGCTGAGCGTGTCGGGGGAATCATCGACGACGAGGACGATGTCGCGCCGCGTGTCAGGCATCGCGGGCCAGCCCCTCCAGAACGCCGACATAGCGGCGCATGTCGTAGGCCGTCACCAGCCCGCGCATCTGCGCGATGAAGGCGGGCGGCACGGCGGCGTCGGTCTCCAACTCGGTGAGCTTGGCCTCGATGCCGCGCACATGGCCGATGCGGCCGAGACGCAGCAGCGCGGCGACGTGCTCGGCCGGCACGGTTCCTCCGCGCGCCGCATCGTCCTTCGCGGCTTGGGCCGGACGCTCGGGGCGCATGATCGGGCGGGTTTCCGGGGTGGGGCCGGGCAGCGGGCGGGCGGTACCCAGAAGCCCGGTGATTCTCTCCAAAAGATCCTGCATGTCGAACGGCTTGGCGATGATGTCGTCGTGCGGCGCATCCGCGCCGCGGCTCGGGCTGATCTCGTGGACGTTGGCCGACATCATCGCGATCCGGGCGGTGAAGCCGGTCTCTCGCAGCGTTCGCGCCACCTCCCAGCCGCTCATGCCCGGCATGGCGATGTCGAGCAGGATCAGGGCCGGCTCGCGCTCCCTGGCCAAAGCGAGGCAGGCCGGACCGTCCGGCGCCTCGGCGACCGTGAAGCCGAGGGGCTCCAGAATTTCGCGCATCAGCGCGCGGTGGGCGGAATCGTCGTCGGCGACGAGAACGAGGCGGCCCGGCTCGGACAAGGCGGGCCGCATCACCGCCGCGGGGGCCGGGACCGCCGCGGGCGCGGGGCGGTTCACCGAGGCCAGCATCAGCCGCACCCGGAAGCAGGTGCCCTCCCCGACCCGGCTCTCGACGGTGATCTCGCCGCCCATTACCTGCGACAGCAGATGCGCGATGGTGAGCCCGAGCCCGGTGCCGGGCGCCGCGCGCGCGGCGGGCATCGAGCCGCGCTCGAACGGCTCGAAGATCCGGCCGAGATCGGCCTCCGGAATGCCGAGCCCGGTATCGCGGATCGTGAAGACGGCGACCTGTCCGCGATAGGTCATCTCCAGCGCGACCTCGCCCTGGGGCGTGAACTTGATCGCGTTGGAGAGGAGATTGAGCAGGATCTGGCGCAGGCGCTTCTCGTCGGTCGCCACCACCGCCGGCAGGATCTCCGGCCGGGTGAAACGGAACGTCAAGCCCGCGCCCTCGGCCTGGAGCCGCACCATGTCGACGATCTGGGCGAGGAAGTCGGCGAGCCGGATCTCGTTGCGGTGGGTCTGGAGCCGCCCCGCCTCCATCCGCGAGATGTCGAGCAGGCCGTCGATCAGCCCCGAGAGGTGCTGTGCGCTGCGGCGGATCACCCGGATGCCGTTGCGGCGGGGTTCCGGGATGCTCGGGTCGCCTTCCAGCAACTGCGCGTAGCCGAGCACGGCGTTGAGCGGCGTGCGCAACTCGTGGCTGATGCCGACGACGTAGCGGCTCTTGGCGAGGTTGGCGGCCTCCGCCGTCTCCTTGGCCTGCTGCAGCTTGGCGTCGGTGACCTTGTGGGCGGCGATCTCGGCCTCGTAGAGGGCGGTCTGGCGCGCGGTTTCCTCCTGCGCGACGCGGCGGCTCTCCTGGGCCAGCACGAACAGCCATGCGACCACGCCCAGAATCACGATCAGGATGAAGAACAGGCTGGTCAGCGCCGCGCGCAGGGTTTCCGCGTGCTCCGGATGCGCGGCGGCGGCACCCGCGTGGACGATGACGAGAATCAGCCCGATCACCGTGATCAGGGTCAGCATCAGCGCGAGGTAGCGGCCGAGCGGCGCGCCGATCCAGGCGGCGGTGCGGGCGGGCAGCACGCGGGCGAGCGCGTCGTGGGCCTGCACCTCCAACCGTCCGTGCGGCTTGCACAGGTCGCCGCAGCGGGCATCGAGCGAGCAGCACAGCGAGCAGATCGGCCCGGAATAGGCCGGGCACTGGGCCATGTCCTCGGCCTCGAACGGGTGCTCGCAGACCCGGCAGGTGATCTCCGGCCGGTCCCAGGCGGTCTGCGGGTCGCGGGCGAGGTAGCGCTTGCCCCCGGTCGCCAGGGCGATGGCGGGTGCGGCGGTGAAGGCGGTGGCGAGCGCCAGCATCGGCGCGAAGGGCTGAAGCGCGTCGCCGAACAGGCCGGCATGGATCAGGCAGCCGGCGAGCAGCGAGAGCACCATCGCCCCGGTCCCCACGGGGTTGATGGCGTAGAGATGCGCGCGCTTGAACTCGATGCCCGGCGGCGACAGCCCGAGCGGCTTGTTGACCGCGAGATCGGCCGCGAGCGCTCCGACCCAGGCCGAGACCACGCAGGCATAGAGCGGCAGCGTGCTCTCGATGGTCTTGTCGATGCCGAGTTCCATCAGCAGCAGCGCGATGGCGACGTTGAACACGAGCCAGACCACCCGGCCCGGATGGCTATGCGTGAGGCGCGAGAAGAAGTTCGACCACGCGATCGAGCCGGCATAGGCGTTGGTCACGTTGATCTTGAGCTGCGAGATCACCACGAACAGGCCGGTCAGCGCCAGCGCGACGCCGGGCGAGCCGGAGACGTAGCCGAAGGCGACCGCGTACATCTGCGTCGGCTCGGCGGCGCGCTCGGGCGAGACGCCATGGCCGAGCGCCAGCACCGTGAGGAAGGCGCCGAGCAGGATCTTGAGCATCCCCGGTACGATCCAGCCGGCGCCCGCCGAGAGCACCCCGACCCACCAGCGCCAATCGCCCCTCTCCTGGGGCGGCGGCATGAACCGCAGGAAGTCGACCTGCTCGCCGACCTGGGCCAGCAGTGCCAGCAGGATGCCGGACGCGAGCCCGAACAGGCGCAGGTCGAAGCCCGCGCCCGCGGCTTCCAGGCCGGGATAGTCGGTGAAGGCTTCGAACGGCACCGGCCCCGAGAGCCAGATGCAGAGGAGCGGCAGCAGGTTGAGGCCGATCCAGAGCGGCTGCGTCCAGAGTTGGAACCGGCTGATGAGGCGGATGCCGTAGACCACCAGCGGGATCACCGCCCCCGCGCTGACGATGTAGCCGATCCAGAGCGGCAGGCCGAGGCAGAGCTGCAGCGCCAGGGCCATGATCGCGGCTTCGATGGCGAAGAACAGGAAGGTGAAGCCGGCATAGATCAGCGAGGTGATGGTCGAGCCGAGATAGCCGAAGCCCGCTCCGCGGGTGAGGAGGTCGATATCGACCCCGTAGCGCGCGGCGTAGATCGTGATCGGCGCGGCGGTGGCGAAGATGATGAGCCCGACGACGAGCACGGCGGCGAAGGTGTTGGTGAAACCGGTGGCGAGCACCAGCGTGCCGCCGATGGCTTCCAGCGCCAGGAACGAGAGCGAGCCCAAAGCCGTCTGCGCGATGCGGAAGGACGACCAGCGGCGCGCCTTCTTGGCGGTGAAGCGCAGGGCATAGTCTTCCAGCGTCTCGTCGGCGACGAGGCGGTTGTAGTCCCGACGGATCGGGATGATGGACCGGGCGCTCAGGGGGCCGTCCTCACGATGGGCGGATCACCGGCTTGCAACGGATGTGCCGGCCGGATTGTCCGTCACGGCGGGGCACGGACATCCCTAACGCGCGGCGCTCACGGAATCGAGAGCGGCACGCTACGGTCCGGTCTGCCGGGCGGACATACGCAAAACAGCGTATGGGCCGTGACCCACCATCAAGCCTAGCCTTCCCCTCGGTCGAGCACGGCCGCCAACCGGCAGAGCCGTGCCGAGACAAGATACAGGGGTTGAGGCACGATGGCGGACGACAAGAAGGGCCTGGACTCGGCCCTGCGGCGCAAGCTTCTCATGGGTCTCGCGGGGCTTCCCGCGCTGGCGATGATGCCGCGGATGGCGTTTGCCGCCGCGCCGACCTCGGCCGTCAACACGACCGGGCTCGCGGTGACCGACAGCGAGGTCACGGTCGGCATCCTGCACTCGGCCACCGGCACCATGGCGATCTCCGAGACCGGCTCGATCCAGGCCGAGAAGCTCGCGATCGTCCAGATCAACGAGATGGGCGGCGTGCTCGGCCGCAAGATCAAGGTGATCCAGGAGGACGGCGCCTCCGACTGGCCGACCTTCGCCGAGAAGGCCAAGAAGCTCCTCGTCAACGACCATTGCGCCGCGGTGATGGGCTGCTGGACCTCCGCCTCGCGCAAAGCCGCGCTGCCGGTGTTCGAGCAGTATAACGGCCTGCTCTACTATCCGACCTTCTACGAGGGCCTGGAGCAGTCCAAGAACGTGATCTACACCGGCCAGGAGGCGACGCAGCAGATCCTCGCCTCGCTCGACTGGGTCGCCAAGGAGAAGGGCGCCAAGTCCTTCTTCATGGTCGGTTCCGATTACATCTGGCCGCGCACCTCGAACAAGATCGCCCGCAAGCACATCGAGAACGTGCTCAAGGGCACGGTCGCTGGCGAGGAGTACTTCCCCCTCGGCCACACCCAGTTCAACTCGGTCATCAACAAGATCAAGCTCAAGAAGCCGGACGTGATCTTCGCCGACGTGGTCGGCGGCTCGAACGTCGCCTTCTACAAGCAGCTCAAGGCGGCCGGCATCGACCTCAACAAGCAGACCCTGCTGACGATCTCGGTCACCGAGGACGAGATCGACGGCATCGGCGGCGACAACATCGCCGGCGCCTATTCCTGCATGAAGTACTTCCAGTCGCTGAAGAACCCCAACAACGAGAAGTTCGTCTCCGCCTTCAAGAAGATGTGGGGCGACAAGACCGTGATCGGCGACGTGACCCAGGCCGCCTATCTCGGCCCGTTCCTGTGGAAGATGGCGGTCGAGAAGGCCGGCTCCTTCGATGTCGACAAGGTCGCCGCGGCCTCCGCCGGCATCGAGTTCAAGGAGGCGCCGGAAGGCTACGTGAAGATCCACCCGAACCATCACCTCTGGTCGAAGACCCGCGTCGCCAAGGCCCTGCCGAGCGGCCAGTTCGAGGTGGTCTACGAGAGCCCCGAGCTGATCGAGCCGAACCCCTTCCCGAAGGGCTACCAGTAGTCGCGGACGCTCCGGTCCCCTCCCCGTGCGGGAGGGGACATCCACGACATGACGGGCGTGGCCCGACACTTGCTGCGCCCTCCCAAGATATTCCGCCGGAGTCACAAGCCATGTTCGGCGACTATTCGCTCGCAGACCTCAGCTCGATCTTCGTGATGCAGGGCTTCGCGGGCCTCATCCTGTTTTCCGTCTACGTTCTGATGGCGCTCGGGCTGGCGATCATCTTCGGCCAGATGGGCGTCATCAACATGGCCCACGGCGAGTTCATGATCCTGGGTGCCTACGTCACCTATCTCTGCTCGTCCTTCTTCCAGACCTACCTGCCCTCGCTGTTCGGCGTGTACTTCTTCGTCGCCATGGCGCTGGCCTTCCTGGCCTCGGGGGCGATGGGGATGCTGGTGGAATGGGCGCTGATCCGCCACCTCTACAAGCGGCCGCTCGACACCTTGCTCGCGACCTGGGGCCTCTCGCTGATCCTGCAGCAGGCCTACCGCACGATCTTCGGTCCGCGCGAGGTCGGCGTCGAACTGCCCTCGTGGATGATGGGCTCGATCCCCGTCACCGATTCCATCGAGGTGCAGATCAACGGCCTGTTCGTGATCGCGGTCACCACCGTCATCACCGTGGGCGTCGCGGTGCTGATGTACCGCTCGCGCTTCGGCGCGCAGATCCGCGCGGTGATGAGCAACCGCCCGATGGCGGGTGCCGTCGGCATCGATACGGAGAAGGTCGATCGCACCACCTTCGGCCTCGGCTGCGGCATCGCCGGCATCGCCGGCTCGGCCTTCACGATGATCGGCTCCACCGGGCCGACCTCGGGCCAGCTCTACATCGTCGACACCTTCCTGATCGTGGTCTTCGGCGGTGCGGCGAGCCTGCTCGGCACGATCGCCTCGGCCTTCTCGATCTCGCAGACCCAATCCACCCTCGAATTCTTCCTCTCCGGCTCGATGGCCAAGGTGCTCACCCTGCTCGCGGTGGTGGGAATCCTGATGTTGCGGCCGCAGGGCCTGTTCACCCTCAAGGTCCGTCGCTGAGGAGCGCGCCCCGATGACGAACCAGAAGACGAGCCCCATGCAGTCCCTGTCGAAGGCGGTTACCGTCAACGACAACCCCTTCATGAAGCCGGTCGAGTGGGTCAGCCTCGCGCTGCTGGCCGGCGTGATCCTCGTGGTCCTGCCGCTCGTGCTCGACGGCTTCCGCCTCAACCTCGTCGGCAAGTATCTCACCTACGCCTTCGTCGCGCTGGGCCTCGTCATCTGCTGGGGCTATGCCGGCATCCTCTCGCTCGGCCAGGGCGTGTTCTTCGGGCTCGGCGGCTACTGCATGGCGATGTACTTGAAGCTGGAGGCGTCCAGCGTCGAGAATACGAAGATCCAGTCGACGCCGGGCATTCCCGACTTCATGGACTGGAACCAGATCACGGAGCTTCCCTGGTTCTGGCACCCGTTCCAGAGCCTGCCGCTGACGCTGCTCCTCGTCGTCGCGGTGCCGGTGGCCTTCGCCTTCCTCATCTCGGTGGCGATGTTCAAGCGCCGCGTCGGCGGCACCTACTTCGCCATCATCACCCAGGCCATCGCCGCGATCCTGACGATCCTGATCGTCGGCCAGCAGGGCTATACCGGCGGCATCAACGGCATCACCGATCTGCGCACCCTCCATGGCTGGGACATCCGCCAGGATAGCGCGAAGTACATCCTCTACTTCGTCAACGGCGGCCTGCTGATCGGCTGCATCCTGATGGCGCAGTACGTGAAGAAGTCGAAGCTCGGCCGCATCCTCGTCGCCATGCGCGAGAAGGAGGACCGGGTCCGGTTCTCGGGCTACTCGGTGGCGGGCTTCAAGGTGTTCGCCTTCTGCCTCGCGGCGGCCTTCGCGGCGATCGGCGGCGCGATGTTCACCCTCCAGGTCGGGTTCATGTCGCCCTCCTTCGTCGGCATCGTGCCCTCGGTCGAGATGGTGATCTACACCGCCGTCGGCGGGCGCCTCTCGCTGTTCGGCGCGGTCTGGGGGACGCTGCTCGTCAACTTCGCCAAGACCTCCTTCTCCGAGTCCTTCCCCGACATGTGGCTGTTTGGCCTCGGCGCCCTGTTCATCGCCGTGGTGCTGATCTTCCCCAACGGTCTCGCCGGCATCTGGCGCGAGCACATCGAACCCCGCCTGTTCCGCAAGGCCAAGGGTCTGGCCCCCGTCGCCGGCCCCGCCCTGCCCCACGGCACCCCGGCCGAGTGAGGACGAAACCCATGAACGCGGCCATCCTCCCTTCATCCGCTCCGATCGGCACGCCCGCTGACGAGAAGGACTTCCTGCTGGCGGTCGAGGCGCTCACCGTCTCCTTCGACGGGTTCAAGGCAGTCAACGACGTCTCGTTCTACGTCGATCCGGACGAGATCCGGGTCATCATCGGCCCGAACGGCGCCGGCAAGACCACGGTGCTCGACCTGATCTGCGGGCGCACCCGTGCCAGCTCCGGCTCGATCAAATACAAGGGCCAGGAACTGACGAAGCTCTCCGAGAGCGCGATCGTCCAGGCCGGCGTCGGGCGCAAGTTCCAGACGCCCTCGATCTACGACGACCTGACGGTGTTCGAGAATCTCGAGATCTCGTTCCCCCGCGGCCGCTCGGTGTTCGGGGCGCTGACGTTCAAGCGCGACGCCGAGGTGCGCGACCGTATCCACGAGATCGCGCAGACGATCTTCCTGAAAGATCAGCTCGACGAGCGCGCCGAGTTCCTGAGCCACGGCCAGAAGCAGTGGCTGGAGATCGGCATGCTGCTGATCCAGGACCCGGAGCTGCTGATGCTCGACGAGCCGGTGGCCGGCATGAGCGTAGGCGAGCGCATCAAGACCGCCGAACTCTTGAACCAGATCATCAAGGGCCGCTCGGTGCTCGTCATCGAGCACGACATGAAGTTCGTCGAGGACATCGCCCACCGGGTCACCGTGCTCCACCAGGGCAAGGTGCTCTCCGAAGGGTCGATGGAGCGGGTCAAGAACGACCCGAAGGTCATCGAAGTCTATCTTGGTCACTGAGGGCGAACGGATCATGCTCCAGACTTCCCCCTCCCCCCTCGTGCCGCCGGTGATGCCGGGCACCCAAGCCATGTTGTCGATCTCCGACCTCCACTCGGCTTACGGCCAGAGCGAGGTGCTGCACGGCATCGATCTCGACGTCGCGCCGGGCGAGATCGTCGCCGTGATGGGTCGCAACGGCATGGGCAAGTCGACGCTCATGAAGACGCTCATGGGCATCGTGCCGACGAAGTCGGGCAGGATCACCGTGGACGGCACCGACGTGACCGCTCTGAAGAGCCATGCCCGCGTGGCGAAGGGGCTGGCCTACGTGCCGCAGGGCCGGATGATCTTCTCCACCATGACGGTGCAGGAGAACATCGAGACCGGGCTCACCGTCACCGGTTCCCGGAAGGTGCCGCAGGACCTCTACACGATGTTCCCGGTGCTGCTGGAGATGAAGGGCCGGCGCGGCGGCAACCTCTCCGGCGGCCAGCAGCAGCAGCTCGCCATCGCGAGGGCGCTTGCCAGCAAGCCGAAGGTTCTGCTCCTCGATGAGCCGACCGAGGGCATCCAGCCCTCGATCATTCGCGAGATGGGGCGTACGCTGAAGAAGATTCGCGACGAGCGCGGTCTGTCGATCGTCGTCTCGGAGCAAGTGCTAAGCTTTGCCATGGACGTGGCCGACCGGGTTCTCGTGATCGAGAACGGGTCGATCGTCCACGAAAGTTTACGTGCCGACATCGACGAGGCGCAGGTCGCCCGCTTCCTCTCGGTCTGAGGATCTTCGTGATGGCCGATTACGAGATCTTCGAACTCGGCGACGTCGTCCTGCAGTCGAAGCAGACGATCCGCGGTGCCCGGCTCGCCTACAAGACCTACGGCACGCTCAACGCGGCACGAGACAACGTCATCGTCTATCCCTGCTGGTATTCCGGCACGCATCTGGAGAACGAATGGCTGATCGGGCCGGGCAAGGCGCTCGATCCGGGCCGTTACTTCATCATCGTGCCGAACATGTTCGGCAACGGATTGTCGTCCTCGCCGAGCAACACGCCCGCCCCCTTCAACGGGCCGCGCTTTCCCAAGGTCACGGCCTACGACAACGTGGTGCAGCAGCACCGGCTGGTGACGGAAAAGTTCGGCATCGAGCGGATCAAGCTCGTGACCGGCTGGTCGATGGGCGCGCTCCAGACCTTCCACTGGGGCGCGATCTTCCCCGACATGGTCGAGCGCATCCTGCCGTTCCAGGGCTCGGCCAAGTGCTCGCGGCACAACTTCGTCTTCCTGGAGGGCGTCAAGGCGGCGCTCCAGGCGGATGCCGCCTTCGCCGACGGGTTCTATGCCGAACAGCCGCAGAAGGGCCTGCGCGCCGCCGCCCGGGTCTATGCCGGCTGGGGCTTCTCGCAGACCTTCTACCGGGTCGAGGCCGACCTGAAGCAGATGGGCTACGCCTCGCTCGAAGACTTCCTCGTCGGCTTCTGGGAAGGCTGGCTGTTGGAGAAGGACGCCAACAACCTGCTCGCCATGCTCTGGACCTGGCAGAACGGCGACATCTCCGCCAACGACCTCTACGGCGGTGATTTCCGGAAGGCGCTCGGCGCGATCAAGGCCAAGGCCTTCGTGATGCCGGCCTCGACCGACTTGTATTTCCCACCCGAAGACAGCGCCATCGAGGTCGAGCATATGCCGAACGCCGAGCTGCGCACGGTCGAGACCTATTGGGGCCACTTTGCTGGCGGCCCCGGCACTTCGCCCGAGGACATCAAGGTGTTGGATGCGTCGCTGAAGGAGCTGCTCGCCAGCTGAGCCATCCGCGGGGCGCCGCGGCGACCCGCCCGACCCGATCCGGCGCCGACCCGTGCCGGATGAACGAAGAACGACGACAACGATCCACGCGAGCGGCCGGACCGACACCGGACACGCAACGGGGACGGCTGCCTGAATTCCGGACAGTAAAGGAGAAAAGGAAATGCCCGAGACTCTGATCAAGGTCGATCTCACGCAGTCGGCCTATGACAACGACATGGTGCACAACCGCTGGCACCCGGACATTCCGATGGTCGCGACCGTGAAGCCGGGCGACGACTTCATCGTCGAGACCTACGATTGGACCGGCGGCTTCATCAAGAACAACGATTCCGCCGACGACGTGCGCGACATCGACCTGTCGATCGTGCACTTCCTGTCCGGCCCGATCGGCGTCGAGGGCGCTGAGCCCGGCGACTTGCTCGTGGTCGATCTGCTCGATATCGGCGCCAAGCCCGAGAGCCAGTGGGGCTTCAACGGCTTCTTCTCGAAGAACAACGGCGGCGGCTTCCTCGACGAGCACTTCCCCCAGGCCCAGAAGTCGATCTGGGATTTCGAGGGCATGTTCACCAAGTCGCGCCACGTGCCCGGCGTGCGCTTCCCCGGCCTGATCCATCCGGGTCTCATCGGCTGCCTGCCCGATCCGAAGATGCTGGAGACCTGGAACACCCGCGAGAAAGCGCTCTACGACACCAATCCGAGCCGGGTGCCGGCGCTGGCCACCCTCCCCTTCGGCCCGACCGCGCATATGGGCCGGCTGAAGGGGGACGCGAAGGACAACGCTGCGGCGACGGGCGCCCGCACGGTGCCGGGACGCGAGCACGGCGGCAATTGCGATATCAAGGATCTGTCGCGCGGCTCGAAGATCTACTTCCCCGTCTACGTGCCGGGTGCGGGCCTCTCGATGGGCGACCTGCATTTCAGCCAGGGCGACGGCGAGATCACCTTCTGCGGCGCCATCGAGATGGCGGGCTGGGTCCACCTCAAGGTCAGCCTGATCAAGGACGGCATGGCAAAGTACGGGATCAAGAACCCGATCTTCAAGCCGTCGCCGGTCACCCCGAAATACGACGATCACCTGATCTTCGAGGGTGTCTCGGTCGACGAGTACGGCAAGCAGCATTACCTCGACGTGACGGTCGCCTACCGCCAAGCCTGCCTCAACGCGATCGAGTACCTGAAGAAGTTCGGCTATTCGGGCGCGCAGGCCTACTCGATCCTCGGCACCGCCCCGGTCCAGGGCCACATCTCCGGCGTCGTCGATATCCCGAACGCCTGCGCCACGCTCTGGATTCCGACCGGCATCTTCGACTTCGACATCAACCCGTCCGAGGCCGGGCCGACGAAGTTCCTCGACGGCTCGATCCAGATGCCGCTCTCGCCGGATCTTTGATCATGCCCGTCTACGATTACGCCTGCGAAGCCTGCGGTCCCTTCACCGTGCTGCGCCCGATGGCGCAGTTCAAGGACCCGCATGACTGCCCGGATTGCGGCGGG
The DNA here is from genome assembly GCF_004683995.1 of Methylorubrum sp. Q1. Lineage (NCBI taxonomy): Bacteria > Pseudomonadati > Pseudomonadota > Alphaproteobacteria > Hyphomicrobiales > Methylobacteriaceae > Methylorubrum > Methylorubrum sp. Q1. The sequence continues at coordinate 107,827 of NZ_SRHQ01000022.1, forward strand.
GAATGCCAGCGCGCCTTCCTCACCGCCCCGCGGATCTCCGGCATGGATGCGGGCCTCAAGGCGGCCCACGCCACCAACGAGCGCAGCCGCCACGAGCCGCGGCGCTCCCGTAGCCATGGAGCCGGCTGCGGCTGCTGCTCGCCGAAGAAGACGGCGGCCGCACCCGCGTCGGCCAAGAGCTTCCCGAACGCGCGGCCCTGGATGATCAGCCACTGATCGAACGGCCGCCTCGGCGGCGGGCGCCCGGTGTGCCCGCCGCTCCCCCTCCGGGAGGAGGAATCGAACCGAAGAACAGCTCCGCGAGGGAGCCGCCGGCCGCGACACGACAAGCGGGACGAACCCTGTGGGCAGGTCGGTGCAGAGGACGGGTTGGGGACTGACGATGACGAAACGAGTGACACAGACACGGCCGAGGCGCAGTCGCGGCGTGAGAATCGGAACGGCGGGAGCCCTGCTGGCGGCAAGCCTTACCACGGCGACGGGCGCCCTTGCGCAGCAGGCCTCGCCGGTGGGC
>NZ_SRHQ01000023.1:0-83729 GCF_004683995.1 Methylorubrum sp. Q1
CACTAGCACTACTTTGGCAAAGGGGTATTCTGACCTAAATGTACGCGACAGGCAGGAAAATAGTCCAAGCATTCTGCAATCTCAGGCGCTTCAAACCAGAGGATTCCGACGCCGTTTAAATCTACACGAAATTCCATCATGGCTCTTCAGGCAAGAATGCCAAAGTAGTGCTAGGACTGCGTAATCGAGGTGCGGGGGCGACTGAAAATAACCGTTTCCGCTCAGCGGGGCACTTCTCCCGCATCTATGCTAATCGGCCTTGGATTCGTTGAATTATTGCTCTTCTGCCGGGCCCACCAGCTCCTTCGTACGCCGAACGTATGTGCCAAGACGCGCAGCAGGGCCCGAATCCGACAGCGAGCGGCCGATGATCCGCACCGGGTCGATCCGGCGCCCCGCATCGCCTGCCGGCGGCCGAGTGGAAGACGTGCCGACACGCACAATCAGCCGTGGCGCGCGAAGGCGGTCGCACAACTTTCCGTCGTCTCGCGAGTTGAGGTTCGGGGGGCCCTGAATGGAGACAGGGCATGAACGGTCAGGCCGAAACCCGTATCACCGAGCGCAACCGAGCCCGCGCGGCGCGCATGAAGGCGGCGATCTTCGTCGAGCCGGGGCGCATCGTGCTGGATGAGAAGCCGGTCCCCGAGATCGGGCCGCTCGATGCTCTCATTCGCATCACCACGACGACGATCTGCGGCACCGACATCCACATCCTCAAGGGCGAGTACCCGGTCGCGCGCGGCCTGACGATCGGCCACGAGCCGGTCGGGATCATCGAGCGACTCGGCAGCGCGGTCCAAGGGTTCCAAGAGGGCCAGCGGGTGGTGGCCGGCGCGATCACGCCGTCCGGGCACAGCGCCGCCTGCCTCTGCGGCTGCCTCTCGCAGGACGGTCCGGACACGAAGTACGGCTTCAAGCCCATGGGCGGCTGGCGTTTCGGCAACACCGTCGACGGCTCCCAGGCCGAATACCTCCTCGTGCCCGATGCCATGACGAACCTCGCCCCCGTTCCGGACGATCTGAACGACGAGCAGGTTCTCATGTGTCCCGACATCATGTCGACCGGCTTCTCCGGGGCGGAGAGCGGGGGCGTGCGGATCGGCGACACGGTCGCGGTCTTCGCCCAGGGGCCGATCGGTCTCTGCGCCACGGCCGGCGCGCGGCTGATGGGCGCCACGCGGATCATCGCCGTGGAATGCGTGCCCAAGCGCCAGCAGGTCGCCCGCAGCATGGGCGCGGACGAGATCGTGGATTTCTCCAAGGAGGATCCGGTCGATGCGATCATGCGGATCACCGACGGCCGGGGCGTCGACGTGGCGATCGAGGCGCTGGGGCGGCAATCGACCTTCGAGGCCGCCCTGCGCGTTCTGCGCCCGGGCGGAACGCTCGCCTCACTCGGCGTCTATTCGGAGGATCTGCGCATCCCGCTCGGCCCCTTCGTGGCGGGGCTCGGCAACCACACCATCATCACCACGCTCTGCCCCGGCGGGAAGGAGCGCATGCGCCGCCTGATGTCGGTCGTCGCCTCCGGCCGCATCGATGCCCGCGCGCTCGTCACGCACCGCTTCAGGCTGGAGGCGATCGAGGAGGCCTACGACCTCTTCGCGCACCAGCGCGACGGCGTCTTGAAGGTCGCGATCACGCCCTGATCCGCCGCTGCGTGGGGGCCGGTGAAGCCCGGCACCCAAGAACATGACACGCAGGAGATCGGTTCCCGAGGATCCGGGCGCGCCGCCGAGAGACCGCGCGCCCTCCCCGCCCGGAGCCGCGTCGGCTGGCGGCTGACAGACTCCTCAGGCCGTTTGACGGGCATTCTGGCGGTGAGCTGATTCCACCTTTACCCGCTCCTGTCACGCCTCAAGCGGAATGACCTCTTGGCGTGTCTGAAGCTGCATTGGTTTGCGCAATCGTCCTGCCCGCATTCACGGAGCGTAAACGCGTCCCGTCGTATCATTGGCAGACGAGCGTAATCTCTGCCTAAATGTTTCACGACGGTGTCGGGGCTGTACAGAGGCGGCATCAGCGAAGACGACGTTATTGAAACCCTCCTCCTCCGCCTCGCACAATCGACCCCACCAAGCGCCGGGCACACTGCAGTCGCGGTTCATCGGCGACGTGGGTGGTATCGCTGCGGTCGAGCTCTCGCTCGTGATCTTGCCGCTCTTCGTCCTGATGATGGTGATCGCGGAGGCTTCGCTCTTCGTTTTCGCCCAGCAGCAGTTCGATCTCTCGGTTCAGCGGGCGGCACGCCTGCTCCGCACGGGGACGTTCCAAGAGGAGGCGAACGGCGCCGACCCGGCGCAGTACCTGCGTGGTTTGCTCTGCGGCACGGGCATCCGGCTCTACCAATGCGATGAGATGCGGGTCGATCTCGTGCGGACCACCACCTTCGCCATCAAGCGGATCGCGCCAGCCTACGATGTCAGCCGCGGCGACTGGGCAGCCGGGTTCGGTACGCAGTTCACCTGTCCATCGGGCGGCGGCATCCATGTCCTGCGTGCCGCCGTGCCGATCTTGCGCCCCTTCAGCTTTCTCGACTTCACCGGCCAGCGCATGCCCGGCGGCAAGCAACTCCTCACGGCGACGGCTGTCTTCCGCACGGAGGATTATGCGGACAAGCCGTGTGCATGAGGTCGTGGAGGCACCTCTGGACAGGACGGCGCATCGCAGCGACCATGCATGCGTTCGGTCGGGCCGAAGGCGGTGTGAGCGCCATCGAATTTGCCTTCGTCGCGCCGGTCCTCGTGATTCTGTTCATTGCAACGATCGAGATTCCAAGGACGATCGCGACCAACAACCGTCTGGCCCAGGCCACGATCGCGATGGCCGACCTTGCCTCCAAGAACGATTACGCTGACATCAACGACGTGTTCGCGGCCGCTCAGGTCGTGGCCGCCCCCTACAGCTTGGCTGGAACCAGCATCGTGCTGACCGCGGGCGGCGTCTACAAGGTGGGCAACGACTTCGTGGCCAGGGTCTGCTCCAGTGTCCAACGGGGGGACAAGGCGCGCATCGTCGGTTCCGATATCGGGCCGCCGCCGGCGGGGACGGCCTCGAAAGGCGACCGCTTCGTCATGGCCGAAACGCGGCTGTCCTATCGACCGCTGTTTTCCTTCTTTCCGGTTCTCAACAGCTTGACCTTCACGGGCAAGGCCGCCTGGCCGGTGCGCGACGGGATCGCAACCAATGGACAGGCCGAGGTTGTCTTGCCGGGCGGAAAGCCATGTCCGCCTTAGTGCCTCACAAAGCTCCCGATCCCTGACCCTTCTCTCTCGGGCGATGACGGTGCTGCGGGAGTTTCGTGAGAGACACTTGATCCGGACCGCATCATCCGATCGCGTTGTCGGGCCGATCGGGAGAGTTCGCCTTCCGTGGCGACGAAGGAAAGGCTTCGTGTCGTGAAGGGTGCGTAAACCGTACGAGCACTGCACCGTCCTTGCGCAATAGATCCCATTAACGCGGGAGAATTATCCCTTCGGACAGGGACGCAGCCAGCAACAGGGCAACAGTCACGATGGCGGCGCGGGACGGAAACGGAGGATCGAAGCGCACGATCCGGTGGAGGCAGCCCTTCGCGCGCCTGTGCCGGCAGAGCGACGGCTCGGTCGCGGTGATCTTCGCGCTGGCGGGCTCCACCCTGATCGGCCTGGTCGGAGGGGCGATCGATTACGTGCGGTTCGCCTCCGCGCGCACCAATCTGCAAAGCGCAGTCGATGCCGGCGTGCTGGCTGGCGGCAACGCCCTCAAGCTGGTCGTGTCGAGCAGCGAATCCATCGTCGGCCTGACGACGCAGACGATCCAGGCCGAGGCGAGAGCCGGCGCCGATGCCCCGGTCTCCATCCAAGTCACTGTCGCCCCCGACAAGACGAGTGTCGAGGCGCGCGCCCAACAGGTCATCAAGCTCACGTTCGGGGGCTTCGTCGGCATGGCTTCGATCCCGATCGCGGCGCGCGCCCGGGCGAGCGTCGTGGGGCGGATGCGCCTGTGCATGCTGGCGCTCGATCCCGCCGCGGCGGGTGCGTTCAACCTGGAGCGCAATGCGCAGGTCACGGCCTACGATTGCGCCCTCTACTCGAACTCCATCAGCCGTTCGGGAATGGTCGGTCGCGACGGCGCGCTCGCCCGGGCGCAGACGATCTGCTCCGCGGGAGGCTTCAAGGACGACCGGGCGAACTTCACGCCCAACCCGCAGACGAGCTGTCCCGTCATCGAGGACCCGCTCCGCAACCGGCCGGCTCCGCCGGTCGGGAGTTGCGTCAACTTTCCTGAGACCCTCCGTCTTGCCGATCTGCTGACCGGCAAGAGCAAGGGCAGCAACGTCATCGCGGAGTCGCTCACCCTCGATCCCGGCACCTATTGCGGCGGCTTGCACATCACGAAGAATGCTGTCGTCACGCTGCGGCCCGGCATCTACGTCATGAAGGACGGCCCGCTCATCGTCGACAAGAATGCGACGATGACGGGCAAGGATGTCGGCTTCTACTTCGTCGGAAACAACAGCGGCCTTCTCTTCGACAAGAAGACGACCGTCGATCTGTCGGCGCCGACGACGGGTGCGATGGCGGGCCTCCTGATGGCGGAGGACCCCTCCGTTACCCTGTCGATCGATCCGGTGCAGGCCGTCGACATGCTTCTCGGCGACATCATCAGGCCGACGCCCCCGCCGCTCGGCACGAGCAAGCCGATGCGGACCTACCGCATCATCAGCGACAACACCCGCACCATGCTCGGGACCATCTACCTGCCGGCCGGCCGCCTCGTGATCGATTCGCAGCGGCCCGTGGCGGATCTCTCCGCCTATACCGTCGTCGTGGCCCAGCAGATCAATCTCTACGAGGGCCCGAACCTCTACCTCAACGCGGACTACAACCGTTCGAGCGTCCCGATCCCCAAGGGGGTCGGCCCGATCTCGGGGCGGCTCGTCATCAGCCAATAGAGCATCGTCTTCGATCGAGTATCCAGGACGACGCTCTCGCCATCGCGATCCGTGCCGGAGCACCGATCCGCCCCGTCGCGAGACCTTTGCTGCGAGACATAGCCCGTGTGCGCGCCTCTCTCGAACCCGATCCGCTCGCTGTCCGGGCGGCTGGCCCTGGCGGTGGCCAGCGCCGTCGCCATCGCCCTGCTCCTCCTGACCGGTCTGTCGACCTGGCGCGAGGTCGAGCGCTACGCGGCGGCCAAGCGGGATCTTCTTCGGATGACGGCGCAGATCCTGGCCGCGAGCGCCGCGCAGGCAACCGCCCGGGGCGACGAGGCGGCGGCGCAGAGCACCCTGCGGGCGATCGCCCACGGGGAGGCCCTGGTCTACGCGTCGGTCGAGCGGGCCGACGGGGACATCCTCGCCGAGCAGGGCATCGGATTGCGCCTCTCGAACGACATCGATCTCGATCAGGGCTCCGTCTCGCCGCTCGATCTCGTGACGACGCGGACACTGCGCGTCTCGGTTCCGATCCTGGAGAACGCCCGCCCCATCGGCCGCGTCGTCCTGGTCTCGGATAACCGCGATTTGGCCGAGCGCGTCACGGAGGTCGGCCTCACGGCGGGGCTCGCCGGATTGCTCGCCCTGGCGCTCGGGCTTGCCGTCTCGATGGGTCTGCAGCGCAGCGTCACCCGGCCGCTGGCGGCGCTCGCCCGGACCATGGATGGGGTGCGCCTCGGCCACGACTATTCCCGGCGCGCGGAGGCCGGCAGCGGCGAGGTCGGCGCGCTGGCCGAGAGCTTCAACGACCTCTTGCGGGCCGTGAACGAGCGCGACCGGGCGATCGCGCGCTACAATGCGGGCCTGGAAGAAGAGATCCGGCTGCGGACCCACGACCTGATCGAGGCCAAGCAATCGGCCGACGAGGCCAACGCGGCCAAGTCCGTCTTCCTCGCAACGATGAGCCACGAGATCCGCACGCCGATGAACGGCATGCTGGTGATGGCGGAACTCCTGGCCTCGGCCGACCTGCCGCCGCGCCAGCAGCGCTACGCCAAGGTCATCGCCCGCTCCGGCCAATCCCTGCTCGCCATCATCAACGACATCCTCGATTTCGCGAAGGTGGAGGCCGGCCGCCTCGAGGTGGAGCGGATCCCCCTGAGCCCGCGCGACGTCGCCGACACGGTCGTCACCCTGTTTGCCGAACGCGCCCGGTCGGCGGGGCTCGACCTCGCGGCGCAAATCGACGGCGACGTGCCGCGTTCCCTCCTCGGTGATCCGGTGCGCCTCGGGCAGGTGCTCGGCAACTTCGTCTCGAACGCGCTCAAGTTCACCGCCACCGGCCATGTCCTGGTGCGGATGGACATGGAGCGGGACGCGTCCGGTTCGGTCCTGCGCCTCGCCGTGTCCGACACCGGCATCGGCATCCCGCAGGACCGGCTGTCGGGGATCTTCACCGCCTTCACCCAGGCCGACCAGTCGATCGCGCGCCGCTTCGGCGGCACCGGGCTCGGGCTGTCGATCGCCGAGCGCCTGATCGTCGCCATGGGCGGCCGCGTCGGCGTCGAGAGCCGCCTCGGCGAGGGCTCGACGTTCTGGGCGCGCATCCCTGTCGAGGGCGCGGAGGGCGCCGAGCCCGCCCTCCGCCGCGCACCCGCTCTGCCCGCCGCTTTCCGCCTCGGCGCGCTCGGCGGTGCGACGCGCGCCGCGCTCACGGCCGATCTTCAGGCCGCGGGCTTCCATCCCGCCGAATCCGGGGAGGGTCACTGGATCGTCGAGGCGGCGGAGCTTCTGGCGAGCGGTCGCCGCCCGGAGGGTGCGGGCCGGGTCATCGCCCTGGTGCCGATCGGCGACACCTCCGGGCCCGAACTCATGCGAGCGGGCCTCGCCGACGCCGTGCTGCGCCGGCCCCTCGCCCAGGCCGAGTGGCGCCCGCTGCTGGCCGCCCTCGCCGAAGGCACGGCCCTCGCCGTCGAGGCCCCGGCAGCCGACGAGAGCGCTGCTTCCGCCCTGCCCTCTTTTGCCGGCGCGCGGGTGCTGCTCGCCGACGACAGCGCCGTCAACCGCGAGGTTGCGGCCGAAGCGCTCGGCCGCTTCGGCGTCCACGACATCGTCTGCGTCGAGGATGGTGGGGCCGCGGTGGAGGCGGCCGCCGCGCATCGCTTCGATCTCGTCCTGATGGATGGCAGCATGCCGGTGCTGGACGGGTTCAGCGCCGCCGTCGCCATCCGCGCCCGGGAGGCGCGGGACGGGGCGGACCGCGTGCCGATCGTGGCCCTGACCGCGCATGTCGTCGGCGACGGCGCCGAATCCTGGCAGGCGGCGGGGATGGACGGCATGCTCGCCAAGCCGTTCACGCTGGCGCAGCTCGGCGGCCTGCTGGCGCAGCATCTGCAGGCCGCGCCCCTCCGCGACCTGGCGGAGATCGTGACGTCGGAGGCGCCGCCGCCGCGGATTTCGGACGATGTGCTGCTCGACGAGCAGACGATCGCCAATTTGGAAGAACTCGGCGACCGCGACTTCCTCGCGCGCATCCTCCGCCTCTACATCGCCCAGGCGCCTCGGGCGCTCCTGGAGCTCGAAGGCGCCCTCGCCCGCGGCGACGCCCCGGCCGTGTCCCGCGCCGCGCACGGCCTCAAGTCGATGAGCGCCAATATCGGCGCGGTGCAGGTGAAGGATCGTGCGGGCGCCATCGAGCGCACGGCACGCGACGGCGACCTGACCCGCCTCGCCGACGCGGCGTCCGGCCTGGACGGCTTGCTCACCCGCACCGTCAGCGCGCTCCACCTCCGTCTCGACGTGCCCACCGGGAGCACCGAGGGCGAACAGACCGAGATGGCTCACGCGAGCGGCGGGCAGCGCGAAGCCGGCTGAGGGGCGGATGAGCCTGTGACGAACAAGGTGTCACGCCGATGCCGTGTCCGGTCCCTGTCGGGCCGAGCAGGCTCGCCGAGCCGCTCTGACGCTTCGGTCGCGCGAAAAGCCGTATCAGGCGGCCGCGGATGCGGTGTCGCGGCCGAGATCGAGGAAGGTCTGGACGTCGGCCCAGCGGCTCAGGAACGCCTCGACGATGGCCGGGTCGAAGTGGGAGCCGGCGTTCTCCTGCAGAAAGGCCCGCGCCCGCTCCGGTGACCAAGCCGGCTTGTAGGGACGCTGGGTCGTCAGCGCGTCGAAGACGTCGGCCACCGCGACGATGCGGCCGGACAGGGGGATGGCCTCGCCCTTCAGGCGATACGGGTAGCCGGTCCCGTCCCAGCGCTCGTGGTGGCTTCCCGCGATCTCGGCGGCGAGCCGCATGACGGGCGAATCGCTTCCGCCCAGGATGCGCCGTCCCCGGTCGGCGTGCTGCTCCATCTCCCGGCGCTCCTCGGGGGTGAGGGCGCCCGGCTTGAGCAGGATCGCGTCCGGCACGGCGATCTTGCCGACGTCGTGCATGGTCGCGGCCAGACAGAGCTGACGGGCATCGGATGCGGGCATCCGCATCGCCTCGGCGATCAGCCCGACATAGGCGGAGACGCGGGCGATGTGATCGCCGGTGTCGGAATCGCGGTGCTCGGCGGCGCGCATGAGGGTCGAGACGATCTGGCGCTCGCGCTCCTCGACCAGGGCCACCGCCGCCGCGACCTCGCGGGCGAGCTGCGCGGCATGGTCGCGCTGCGCCCGGTGGGCCGCGGAGAGGGCGAGCAGGTTCGTGACGCGGGCCCGGATCTCGACCGCGTCGGCGGGTTTCGTGAGGAAGTCGGTCGCCCCCGCCTCCAGCGCCTCGCGGCGCAGGCTCCGCTGGTCGTGGCTCGTCACCATGACCGTGGGGACGTTGGTAAGGCCGGGAAGGCGCCGCACCGCCCGGATGAATTCGACGCCGTTCATGCCCGGCATCTCGTAGTCGGTGATGACGACGCCGATCTCGGACGCCCGCATCGCCGCGAAGGCGAGCGCCTCGGCCGGCACGGTGAAGGCCTGCGGCGTGCAGCCGGCGAGCGGCCGCAACGAGGCGACCATCACCAGGTTGTTCATCTCGGCATCGTCGAGGACGAGAGCGAGCATCGAGCTTTGTCCCAGGCCTGTCGGCACCCCGCGCCCAGCCGGGCGCTTCGACGGCAACCCTATGGTGGACGGGCCCACTAACAGCCCCGTCCGTTGCTGAAAGGTGAAGCCGGCTCCGTTCGTCCGCCGATGCGGTCACCGCCGCGTGCGTGAGCGTTAGCGAAAGCTTGGCGGAACGCCAGAAATCGGCGCCGGTTGGGGCCCGGTCGAAGAGGCCCTCAGCGGGACAGGAACAGCGGAACGGGGCAGCTTCGCAGCAGCGAGCGCGTCACGCCGCCGAAGAAGAACTGGCGCGCGCGGGAATGGCGGTAGGCGCCCATCACGATCAGGTCGGCCCGGAACAGACCGGCTTGGCTCCGCAGGGTGTCGCCGATGGAGCCGGAGACGGGCAGGTTGTTGACGGTGACGTTCACCCCGTGCCGCGCGAGGTGCGGCGCGAACTCGGCCCCGGGCACCGAATCGCGGATATCCGCCGCGTCGCCGATCGAGACGATCTCGACCGCCTCGGCCGCCCGCAGGAACGGCATCGCGTCGTTGGCGGCCCGCGCCGCCTGGGCGCTTCCGTCCCAAGAGACGATGATCCGGCGGCCGGAAAAGCCCGTGTGCCCCGGCGGCACCGCGATGACCGGGCGACCGCTCTTGAACAGGGTCGTCTCGATCGCCTCGCGGTCGAGGTCGCAGGTCCAGACCTCGGCATCCAGGATCGCCAGATCGTGCAGCCGTGCCTGTTCCGCCAGCCGCTGGATGATGGCCGGATAGTGCAGGCTCGGCGTCTCGGTCGTGCACACGACGCCCGCCTGCGCCGCATCACCCGCGGTGCGGTCCGCGATGGCGCGGGCCAGCCGATCGAGGCGCCGGTCGATATCCGCGACGCTACCGTCGTCGAAACCGCTGATCCAGCGATTGTCGCCCGAGAGCCGCCAGGCCGCCGATTGGAGCGTGAGGTGGGCACCTGCGTCCCTGGCCAGTGACAGGCCGTAGCCGATGGCCGGCGAATCCCTGTCGCTTTCGTTCTCGACGGCAATCCCGACGAGGACGTCGCGGATGCCGGTGAGCGCGGATGAGGCAGGGTGGGACATGGCAGGACTCCGGTCTGAACCGCTCCATCGTTGGAGCGGCGGGCGCCCGACGGCCTTGATTCAACGCAAAGGATTTTTCCTCTGGGATCAAACGGGGGATACCACCATCGTCGGTGGTGCCATTCCAGAGGCGGGAGGTTGTATGAAGCCGTCTCGGCGTTGAGGAACCAGCGAATTCATTTCTCGTTGTGACTATCAATGCAGGTACAAATTGCGGTACGCTTAGGGAATAGATTAAAATCTTCCGGTGCGAGTTGATTGATTGGCTCGTGATTTATCAAATGACATAATTCAATTTGAATTTATTCAAAAACTATCACAGAATCCTACGCAGAGAATTCCGGGATGGAATCGATGACGCTTTCCATGGCCGCGGCTGAAGCGATTCAGGTGGGCGGTGAAGCGCTGACGGCCGAGGACTTCCGGGAGACCCTCCACGAGGTCGGTGTCTGCATCTGGTCGCTGGACATTCCCACCGGCCGTGTCACCGCTTCGCAGACCTGCGGCTGCCTCTTCGGCATTCCATCCGAACGACTGACGAGCTTTGCCGCGACCCAGGATCTGGTCCACCCGGACGACCGCCAAGCCCGCGCTCACGCCATCGAGAGCGTGCTGCGGGACGGCGGCAGTTACGAGATCGAATACCGTGTCGTGCCGCCGAATGGGCGGGGTGGCTGGTTGCGCTCGCGGGGGCAGGTGCATCTCGACGCCGAGGGCCGGCCCCGCCGGCACCGCGGGGTCGTCTTCAGCATCGAAGAGCAGAAGCAGGTGGAGGCGGAGCTGCGCGCTCGCGAGGCCCATCTCCGCTCGATCCTCGACACGATGCCGGAGGCGATGGTGGTCCTCGACGAGGCGGGGCTGATCCACTCGCTCAACCCGGCGGCCGAACGCCTCTTCGGCTACGCGGCCGGCGAGGCGATCGGGCCGGACGTCCGCATCCTGATGCCGGATGGACATGCTGCCGACCTCAAGCGCTATCGGCGGACGCGCCAGCGCCACATCATCGGCACCACGCGGTGCGTGACGGGGCGACGGCATGACGGCTCGACCTTTCCGATGGAGCTGGCCATCGGCGAGATGCATTCGGGCGAGCGGACCTTCTTCACCGGCTTCATCAACGACCTCACCGCGCAACGGCGGACCGAGGCGCGGCTTCAGGAACTCCAGTCCGAGCTGGGGCATGTCTCCCGCCTGAGCGCCATGGGCGAGATGGCGACAACCCTGGCCCACGAGCTGAATCAGCCGCTCGGCGCCATCACCAACTACACCAACGGCTGCCGCCGCCTCCTCGCCCATCCCGACCCCGAGACCATCGCCAGGGCACAGGAGGTTCTCGACAAGGCGGCCGAGCAGGCGTTGCGGGCCCGGCAGATCATCGCCCGCCTGCGGGAATTCGTCGCCCGTGGCGAGACGGAGAAGCGGGTCGAGCCGGTCGCGACGATGATCGAGGAGGCCGGCGCCCTGACCCTGGCGGCGGCCGGCGAGCAGGGCATCACGGCCCACGTCGTGCCGGATCCGCAGGTCGGATCGGTGCTGGTCGACCGGGTTCAGGTGCAGCAGGTACTGGTCAACCTGATGCGTAACGCCTGCGAGGCGATGCAGCGCAGCAGCCGGCGCGAGCTGACCGTCGCGACGCGGCGGGTCTCGCCGGATTTGGCCGAGGTCGCGGTGTCGGATACCGGCCCCGGTATCGCCGAGGAGGTGGCCGACCGGCTGTTCCAGCCCTTCATCACCACCAAGGATGCCGGGATGGGCGTCGGGCTCTCGATCTCCCGCACCATCATCGAGGCGCATGGCGGCCGCCTCTGGGTCGAGTCCAACGCCGCGGGCGGGGCGACCTTCCGGCTGACGCTGCCGACCGCACCCGAGAGAGGGCGGTAGCCCATGGCCCCTGCCCTCGTGCATGTCGTGGACGACGACCCCGCCATGCGCGACTCGGTCGCGTTCCTCCTCGACACGGCCGGCTTCGACGTGCGGCTCTACGAGGCGGGAACGGCCTTGCTGGCGCGACTCACGCAGCCGCTCCGGGGGTGCATCCTGACCGATATCCGCATGCCCGGCCTCGACGGGTTGGCACTGTTCCGCTCCCTCCGCTCGGCCGGTCACACGCTTCCCATCGTGATGATGACGGGGCACGGGGACGTGCCGCTCGCGGTGGAGGCAATGAAGCTTGGGGCGTGCGACTTCATCGAGAAGCCGTTCGATGGCGAGGCGCTCCTCCGGGCGCTGCAGGCCGCCCTGGAGCAGGGTGGGCATAACGGCTCGGCCGACCCGATCCTGCAGGACTTCATGCGGCGGTTGGCGACCTTGAGCGAGCGCGAGCGCCAGGTTCTCGATCATCTGGTGACCGGGGGCACCAGCAAGGAGATCGGGCGAAGGCTCCGGATCAGCCCGCGAACCGTCGAGATCTACCGGGCCAAGGTCATGGCCAAGACGCGGGCGGGAAGCCTGCAGGAACTGGTGCGCTGGGCCGTGCTCGCCGGCTTCGTGTGAGGCGGGCTCGCGGTCGATCACGGGATGGCCGCGTTGCCGCCTTCCTGATCCTCCCGAGACGGCCATCCGAATGCGGGCCCGCGCCGCCGGGATGTCGCGGATCGAGACACCGGTTGCCCTCGACGGGATCGCGGGTTGGCTCGCCGATGGCGGGAGTGGCCCGCCGCCCTGCATCCAGGGGCGAGAGAGACAGCCCGCCGCGGGATTTTGCGGGCGCGGCGGCTTGCGCGGATCGGCCCAGGGCGCAACGTGAGGGGACACGGCGTGCGCCTTCCCTTCTCCGGCTGATGCAGAGGCTGACAGCTCGTGCGCGTTACGGCGTTGATCTTGCGCAATCGACCTCGCATGATACATGGAATTGCGGTCCGTCCCTGATTCGTGCGACGCCCACTGACGGCAGATGGGACCGGCAGGATCCCAGGCCTGATCCGTGCCCATGCGCGCAACCGCTGGCGAGGCGGCGAGACGATATGCATCCCTAAGTAGCTGTCCTTAAGCAGAACTACTTAAGAGAGTATCCGGAATTTCGTCGGCGCCTTGGCGCGACCACTCTCACCTCGTCGAGACGGATGAGGAGCGAACCGATGGGCACGAAGCCGACGCCGAGATCCGTTCCGGTCGCTCCGGGTGCGCGCACGCCGCGCATGAGCATCCACGAATGCGGCCTCTTCGCCGATTGCCCCGATCTCGTCGGCACACCGTTCTCCTACGCCCGCGAGGAGGAGGTCTACGGCGAGGGCGAGGACGCCGAGTTCGTCTACCGGGTCGTCGAGGGGGCGGTGCGCTCCCACAAGATCCTGAACGATGGCCGGCGCCAGATCACCGGCTTCCACTTGGCGGGCAACCTGTTCGGGTTCGAGCAGGGCGACACCCACTGGCACACGGCGGAGGCGCTCTCGGACACCCGGGTGCTGATTTTCCAGCGGCGGCAGATCGAGCGGGCCGCCACCCGCAGCGCCGAGGTCGCCTGCCAGCTCTGGGGCATGGCGACGACCAGCTTGCGCGACGCCCAGGATCTCATGCTCCTGCTCGGTCGCCGTTCCGCCCAGGAGCGCGTCGCCGCCTTTCTCATCGAGGTCGACGGGCGGTTTGGCGGCACCGGGACGCTCGCCCTGCCGATGACCCGGCGCGATATCGCCGACTATCTCGGCCTCACCATCGAGACCGTCTCGCGCACCTTCTCGCAACTCGAGGAGAACGGGGCGCTGCGGCGCTCCGGGAGTCGGCAGATCACGCTTCACCGCTCCCGCCTCCGCCATGTGATCGAGAATTGAGACGGCCTCATGCCCGGTTTTCGTGTCCGGCCGCCGCCCGGCCGCGTGATCCGTGGTCCGCGCGCCTGATGGCGCGGTCCCGGAAGAAGCGCGACAGGCTGCTCTCGCTGATCGGAATCCCGCGCCCGGCCAGGACGGCGCGCAGTTCCGTCAGGAGGAGTGCCGGCCGTTCCTCGTAGACGGCCAGGATCGCCTCGGCATGCGCCTTGATCGTGTGCGGGCGCCGGTCGCCGCCGCGCGGTTTGGGCGGGAGGCTGCTGGTCTCGCGCGCCTGCCGGCATCAGCGGCTCGCGCTCGCCACGCTCACCCCGAAGCGCGCGGCCGCCGCGTACAGGGATGCGCCGTCCGCCACCGCCGCGATCATCGCGCGTCTCCGGCAACCGGGCGTGCCCGTTTCCGGCCGCTCTCCCCGGAAGGCCGGGGCTTCCCGCCCGATCCGAGGCTCCGGTGCGTGTGGCAGCGCCCTCCCCGGCCCAGCCGAGCGAGGATCTCCGATGCGAGCATCGGCCCGGAGCTGATATCCGCGACAACACTGTCGATGGCGCTCCCGTCGGCGGCGATGCGGAGGACATCTGCGGGTACGTCGTCACTCGGGAGACCTTTCCCATCGTCCCGCGCGTCCTCGTCACGGCCGCATCGGCGAGGACGCGTCGCCACGTCTCGAACACCGGTTCGGCGATCAATGGGCGAGGAACAGCGGTACCGGAGAGCGTGTCAGGAGCGCATGCGTGACACCGCCGAGGAACCATTCCTTCAGGCGTGAATGCCGGTAGGCGCCCATCACCAGCATCTCCGCCCCGAGAAGGCCGGCCTGCCGTCTCAGCGTCTCTGCGGCGTCGCCGTCGACCGGTACGTTCGTCACCGAGACGTCGACACCGTGGCGGGCGAGGTGCGGGGCGAATTCGGCGCCCGCGACCGAGGTCGAGAGATCCTTCTCGCCGACGACGGAGACGATCTCGACCGACTCGGCCGCCCGCAGGAACGGCAGCGCGTCGTTGGCGGCTCTTGCGGCTTGGGCGCTGCCGTCCCAGGCGATGACGATCCGCCGTGCCGAGAACGTGTCGCAACCCGGCGGCACCACGAGGAGCGGCCGCCCGCTCCCGAACAGGACTCCGTCGATCAGGTCGCGATCGAGGTCGACCTCCCGCGCTTCGGCGTCCAGGATGGTGAGGTCCGCGAGCCGGGCGCGGGCGGTCAGGCGGCCGACGAGTTCGGGATAGGCGAGCGCCGGAGCCTCGATCGAGCAGGTCACACCCTCGAGCGTGGCATCCGTCGCGGCGCGTTCGGCGATGGCGCGGGCGCGGGCGCTCAACCGCCGGTTCTCCTGCGCGACGAGATCGTTGACGAACCCCCAGCCCGACCCGCCGACCATGGTCAGGCGGCGGGCCGCCGACTGGACGGTGAGATGGGCGCCGGCCATCCCCGCGAGCGACAGGCCGATGCCGAGTGCGCTCGCGGCCTCGTCCCCACGGCCCTCCTCGGTCAGGCCGACGAGGATGTCGCGGATGCCCGTGAGGGCGACGGGCGGCGGCTTCGGCATGGTCTGCTCCGGTGGCGAACACCGCCCGGAGAGTGACGGAGCGACCCGCATCCGCCTTGATCCAGCGCAAGAACCCCGGGGCGATCCCGTCGGGGCAGATCCGGTTCCGGCTCTCCGGGCGACGCGCACGCCTTGCAGGCCCCCGCTCGGCCAATTCTCCCGCGAGGCGATGATGACGGGTTCGACTGCGGTCGCCTTGAGGTGAATCAAGGCGTCGTGCCGCCGGCGCGGCAGGATGGCGACCGTCGGACGAAGACGGGAGCGAGCGATGAGTGTGGTGCTTCGATCCATCGAAATCGAGACGGTGCGCTACGTGCGGGCGCCGGCCGGGCCGGTGCCGCGCGGCGAGACGGCGGCCGGAACCGGCAGGCCGGCGACCGCGGGCGTCGTCAGGGACATCGCCCGCTACCGGACCATCGGCAGCCTGCAGGCGCTGAGCTTGGCCGCCACCGCCTCGGTGGTGACGATCGCGCTGTTCTGGTTGGCCTTCTGAACGCCTGAAACCTTGAAGCGAGGAGGCGGGAGATGGACGACATCACCGTGCGCCGACACGTGCTTGCGGCGCTGGGACTCGCACCCATGATCGATGCGGCGCAGATCGGCGTCACCGTTGAGAGCGGTGTCTTGACGCTCCGCGGGCATGTGCGCAACTGCGCCGAGAAGGGGATCGCCGGGCGGGTCACGCTGCGGGTTCGCGGCGTCCGCGCCATGGTCGAGCAGATCGAGGTCCGCTACCCGGACAAGTCCCGCAGCGGCGAGGCGACGCCGCCCGACCACCACACGTGGTGCGAGCCGGCGGCCTGGTCGGCTCCCGGCCTGTCCGCCGTCGAGGATCGGCTGACATCCGCCTGATCGGACCCTGCGATCGAAGGGACGGCCGCGTCACGCATCGGTGAGGCGGCGCCCGATCTCCTCGATCGAGAGCTTGGTCAGATCCTTGTCGATCTCGGCGATGACGACGCGCTTGAGGCGGTCGGATAGCGCCTGCCGCAACGATGCGAGCGTGCGCGGCGGGGCGACGACGATCAGGGCGGGGATCGCGTCGGCGATGCGGTCCAGCGCGGCCGCGACCTCTTCCGCGAAGCGCGCCTCGGCGATCGCGTGCCAATCCGTCTGTTCGATGGCGCTGCGGCGCTCCCCCTGCCGGACGCGGGGCGGCCGGTCCGTGCCCTGCTCGCGCGTCGGCGGGTTGGGGGGCGCCTCGAAGAGATGCTGCACGCGAAGGGCGAGGTGCAGCGCGTGGCCCTCGTTGCGCAGCACCAGGGCCCGGCGGCCGTCGCCGACGACGACGTATCCCCCGTGGGGAATCTTGAGGTTGGAAGACTCGGTCATCGGGCGGCTCCGGGCGGGCGGCTCTGGGCCGGATGCGGCTTTTAGCAGGCTGCTGCAAAAGTCTGACGCGGTCGAACGATCATCTCCAGCTCGGTCGAACTTCGCGCCGAGCGTGAGGCGTGCTGACGGGATGAAGCGTCGGCTGCCGCACGGCCCGGCATCGACAATCGGCTTCCAGAGAATGGTTCACTCCTCCCCGAGACTTTTGCAGCAGCCTGCTAGTGGCTCAGCAGGCAGCAGACGGGTGCGCCGGCCAGGAGATCGCGGGTGACGCCGCCGAAGACCCATTCGCGCAGGCGGCCATGGCCGTAGGCGCCCATGACGATCAGGTCCGCAGCCTGCTCGGCGGCTGCGTCCACCAGGGCCAGGGAGGTCGCGCTGCCGCCGGTTGCCTTGCGGATCGCGGTGGCCTCGATGTCATGAGCCTGCAGGAACCCGACGACGTCGGCCGTGTCGTCCGCGCGCTCTCCGTCGTCGATCGAGACCACGACGACGCGGGAGGCCCGCGTCAGGAACGGCAGCGCGTCCCTGACCGCACGGCGGGCTTCGCGGGTGTTCTTCCACCCGACCGCAACCCGTCGGACGTCGAGGTGGTCGAGGTCGGGCGGCACCACCAGGACCGGGCGGCCGAGATGCATGACGAGATCGCCCGGATCGACCGAGCACAGCGGCGGGCCGGATGCGGGCTTGCGGCCGACCACGACGAGATCGGCCGCCGCGGCCTGCCCGATCAGGAACGGCAGCGGGAAGTCGAGATTCGAGCGCCACTCGATGCGGCTGCGGGTGCCCGCCGCCTCCTCGAAGACGGCATGGGCCCGCTTGAGATCGTTCAGGATGAGTTCGCTGTTGGCGGCCAGCGCGTAGGCGCTCGCCGGTACAGGGCCGATGGGCGGGACGGCATAGGAGGCCTCTTCCGCCGCGACGCCGATCAGCCGGGCGCGGAAGTCGTCGGCGAGATGGCCGGCGAGGCGCACGCGGTCGCGCGCCTCCGTCCCGAGATCGACGGCCACCATGATGCTGGCATAGGTCATGAGAGAGTTCCTGCCGGACGAGGGTGACGGGCGGGAGCGCGGCATCGTGCCGAGCGTGATTCGGAGCAAGCGCGGTCAGGTTCGCGACTCGTGTCCGAAATCCATGCTCGATCCGGTCCAGGGAACCGGGTCGCGCCGTATCCCCGCGCTGTGCTCCGGCTTGGCCCGCGCGGCGTGATCGGGGAGGTGCAGGTAGCCGGGGTCGAAGCCTGCGAAGGCGATGAGCGGGGCGGGCTGGGGAATGGCCGCCGCGCCGCGGTTCAGGGTGATCAGGCGCGCGGCCTGGAGGGCATGCAGCACCCGGCTGACATGCACGGTGGAGAGTGCGGCGATGTCGGCGATGACCGCCTGCCGGACGCCGCTCGCGAAGCACTCCTCTAGGTCCCGGCCGGCGGCCTGCGACCGCGCCCACACCTCGCAGATGAGGTGGGCGATCCGCCGCTCCGCCTCCCGGCCGGCATTGATCAGCCATTGCTGCCCGATGCCGAGTTCGACGAGCGTCAGCCACCACAGCGCCCGCTCGATGCCGGGATGGCTCCGGATCAGGCTGTCGATGGTGCCGGACGGGATGTCGGCGACGATGCAGGGGGAGAGGGTTTCGATGGCGCCCGGCAACGGGTCCGCCGCGCCGCGGTCCCAGGTGCAGAGGTCGCCGGGAAAGTACAGGGCGAGGATCCGGCGCGTGCCGTCGGATAGCATCGCGGTGCGGCAGGCGACGCCGTGCACGATCAGGTGCGCGCCCCCCGCCTTCTGCCCGTCGCGGATGTCGGCCCGGGCCGGTACCAGCCGTTCCTGCGGTGCGAGGGCGAGGAGTGCCCGGCGCTCCGCCTCGCCGAGCAGGGCGGCCTCGTCCAGCCGCCGGACGAGCCACGTCAGTGGGGTCATCGACTGCATCCGAGCCGTCCTCAAGGCGATTTGATGTCGATGCGCTTGGATTCCGGCCGCGTCAGCGCCGCCTTGGGCAGCGTCACCGTCAGGATCCCCTTGTCCATGCTCGCCTGAATGTCCTCGGCCTTGATGCCGGCAGGCAGTTCCAGGGCGCGCACGAAGGCGCCGTAGGCGCGCTCCGTGACCTTGCGGGCGCCTTCGGTCTCCTCCCGCTCCTGCCGCTTCTCGCCGCTGATGACGAGGGTGTCGTCGGCCAGTTCGATCCGGACGTCGTCACGCGCGAGCCCGGGCAATTCGGCGGTGATTTCGACCCGACCATCCTTCTCGACGACATCCATGCGTGGCGCGGCGCCGCCCTGGAAGAACGGAAGGCCGAAGCGCAGATCGCCGAACATCTGCTCCGCCACGCGCTGCAGGGGCGGCGCCGCGGCGCCCGCGTCGGTCGAGGGCGCGTGGGTGTGGCGACCGAGGGTGAGGAGCGATTTGAGATTCATGGATCATCTCCCGTCATGCGGCTGGTCGGCCGTTCGGGAGAGACTGCCGTCCGGGCGCAGGCTCGGCGTTGAGATGGATCAAGCGGGAGGCGGCCATGTTGGTGGCCGGCTCACCCCTGTCGTCGAGAACATCCCCCGGAGCCGGCCGTCACCCGTCGGAGCGTCCCTCGGATCGCCCGGCCTTGACGCCGACGCATCACCGACGGGATCTCACGCCGCGAGTTCCTTGAGCCACGATTGGAGAACCGGCTGCGCCTCGGCCGTCCGGCCCCAGACGCTGGAACCGATCTCGGTCTCCCGCGGCAGGAAGCCGAACCGGCGCTTGAAGGCGCGGCTGAAGGTCTTCTCGTCGGCAAAGCCCGTGGCATAGGCGACCGTGGAGACCCGCGGGCGCCCCGCGGGGCCGGCCTGCGTCAGCATCTTCATCGCCCGCAGCAGGCGCCGTTCGCGGATGAAGCGCTGCACGCCGCCCTCCGAGGCGAATTGCCGGTAGAGGGTCGCGCGGGAGAGGCCGAATTGGTGCGCGAGCGTCTCGGCATCGAGGCCCGGCGAGGCCAGTTCCTTCTCGATGTATTGGCGGATCGTGATGCTGAGCTGCACTTCGCTCGCAGGCCGATCCGCCACCTGCCCGCGCAGGCAGGCGCTGCCGAGCATCGCCACGGCTTGGCTCACATGCGGAAGCTGGTGGACCTCGAGAACATCGACGCAGTCCACGAGTTCGCGCACGCAGGTAAAGAACAGACGGCTGATGCGATCCGTCGCGTAATCGAAGGCGCGGCCGTGCAGCGTCTCGAGATTCGGCACCTTCTCGGCGACGAGGGCGCGCGGGAGGAGGAGATTGGTCGCGTGGACCGGCTCGGCGACCACGGTCGCCGGCTGGGCGAGGTCGAACAGGACGCAGGTGTTCCGGGCGACATCGGTTTCGCCCCAAGCCACTTCGACCCGGCTGGTTCCGGAATGGTAGAACTGAAGCAACAGATGATCGAGGCCCTGTTGCGCCACCATGCGCGGCGTCCGCTCCAGGATCTGGGCTGGCGCCCGAACCTCGCCGACGAGCAGATCACCGAGATGATAGTTGTCCATCGTGATCGGACCGGACAACAGGCGCCCGCTCGGCAGGGTGGCCTGGAAGAGCGGTGACATGGCCCCCAT
Source organism: Methylorubrum sp. Q1 (assembly GCF_004683995.1). NCBI lineage: Bacteria > Pseudomonadati > Pseudomonadota > Alphaproteobacteria > Hyphomicrobiales > Methylobacteriaceae > Methylorubrum > Methylorubrum sp. Q1. Next base: position 20,246 of record NZ_SRHQ01000023.1, read on the forward strand.
CCAGGCTTCGCGCAAGGCGACAGGATCCGTCGGCGGATCGAAGCAGCTTCGAAGTATCCTCGACATGTCCGGGCAGTCTCTGAGAAAGGGAGTTGCGGCTCGTCACCGCACTAAATTGTTGCCGGCCGCACATTCGGCTCATTATTGAAATGAGCGCCGATACACATACTGAAGGCAGAGCTGCCTCGCGAATGCCGTAATTAAATACGGCATTGCGGTCTAAAATGCATCAATAATCGGTGTTTGCTGGTTTCCGGATCATTTCAGCCGCCTTTATCCAATCATTCATCGAATACCGCCTGTCCCGAAGTTGGACAATCGGGCCGCCGTGTCAAATTTTGCGACGATCTCGGATGCTCCGGCTTCCGGCTCGGCCCGCTTGCCGGACCATCCCTCGCCACCCTTTGCCCCCGCCGCCCTTTGGATGTGCAAGAGCGCGTCACAGCCGGCAAATGCCGGATGGCGGCGCCGATGCCGCATTTGAGACGAAATGCGACCTTTTAGATATACTTTGACGCACAATATAGTTTTGAGACTAAACGCTACTATCCTGAGATTTTATGAGACATAATCGGCGGTATCTGGCGAAAATACTTAGATCCTCATCAATCGCGCCGGGCGCTTCATCCCCTCACCGCCGACACGTCGGCTCCCTGAGGATCGCGTCGCCCCATGTCTTCCAGCATCACGCTCTCGGCCGCGACGCGGCAGAACCTGCTCTCGCTCCAGGACACCGCGAGCCTGCTCGCGACGACCCAGAGCCGGCTCTCGACCGGCAAGAAGGTCAACTCGGCCCTCGACAACCCGATCAACTTCTTCACCGCCACCAATCTGAGCGGGCGCTCGACCGAGCTGTCGTCCCTGCTCGACGGCATCTCGAACGGCGTCCAGACGATCCAGGCGGCCAATACCGGCCTGTCCAAGCTCCAGAGCCTCACCAGCCAGCTCAAGTCGACGGCGCAGCAGGCGCTCGCCGCCACCAACGCCTTCACCTCGAAGGCCGCCTCGGTCTCGACGGCGCTGTCGGGCGCGAGCGCCACCAACCTGCTCTCCACCGGCCCGACCGCGGCGCTCTCCGACAAGGCGGTCGGCACCCTGGTGGACGGCCAGCCCGCGGCGGCGGTGGCGGCCAAGGTGACCGGCAGCGTCGATTACAAGCCGACCGCCGCGCCCTCGACGATGCGCGGCGCCAGCTTCACCGCCACGACGCCGACGGCGGCCAAGGCGACGGCGTCCTCCGCGTTCAGCGCACCGGGCAACGCGGTCGCGGGGACGGTGACCGGAGGCAGCGCCTTCGCCTCGGCCGGTTTCGGCAGCGATACGAAGCTGGCCATCAAGGCCGGCACCGGCTCGACCGAGCGGACCATCACGGTCAATCTCAATCAGAACATGACCGCCGACCAGGCGGTCGAGGAGATCAAGACCCAAATCAACCTGTTCAATGCCGACCCGGCCAATCAGAACAACCGCTCGACGGTCGCGGTCTCGCTCGACCGTGACGGCAAGCTCGCCTTCACAGGCGACACCAACGGCGACCAGATCCGGGTCTCGGCCAGCGGCACGGGCGCGGCCGGCACCGGCTTCGGAGCCCCGGCGACCGTCTCGACCGACAACGTCGCGGCCCAGACCCAGAAGCTGACGATCGGCACCCGCGAGATCACGATCTCGGGCGGCCGGGCGGGCGACGACGCGGCCGACGTCAGGAAGGCGGTGCTCCAGGTCATCAACGACGCCAATACGGGCGCTACGCCCACCGGCGTCACCGCCACCTTCGAGTCGGACGGCGGCACCGGACAGCGGCTGGTGCTCAGCGGCAAGGCGGACGGCACGAACTTCACCGTGACGGGCAGCCCCGGCAACACCCTCGGCTTCGGCGCGACCGCGCTCACCACGGCGAACGGTGCGCCGGCGGCGACCCAGACGCTGACGATCAACGGCACCCTGATCACCATTCCGGGCGGCGGCGACATCGACGCGGCGGTCACGGCGATCAACAATCAGAAGGGCACGACCGGCGTCTCCGCGGCCAAGGATCCGGCCGACGCCACCCGCCTCCTCCTCACCGGCAAAGTGGACGGCTCCGCCTTCACCGTCGCCTCCTCGAATCCCGTCTCGAGCGGCTTCTCGGCGACGCCGACGACGACGAACCTCGCCGCTACGGTGAGCGGCGTCTTCACCCCGGACGGCACCCCCGCTACGACGACGGCCGGCGGTGCCTTCCAGGCCCCCGCCGGCGCGGTGGCCGGGACGCTGACGGCGGCCTACACCCCTCCGGCTTCGGGCGGCGCCCGCCTCGCCGTCACATCGGGCACGGGCGGAGGCGCGACGACGACCTACGTCGATCTCGCGGCCGGCGACTCGAAGGAGGCCGCGGCCCGGAAGTTCAACGACGCGTTCGGCACGAGCGGCATCAAGGCCGAGGTGAGAGGCAGCGACCTCGTCTTCACCGGCAAGAGCAACGGTGACGCCCTGAGCATCACCAGCGGCGTCGCGCTGGCCGGCTTCACCAATTCGGTGAGTGCAGGCAATGCCCAGCAGGCGCAAAGCGGCACCGTCACGGGCGGCACCTACGCGGCGCCCGGAGCGGGCGGCGCGAAGCTGACGATCAAGTCGGGAACGGACAGCCCGATCACCGTCGAACTCGCGCAGGGCGATGCGATCGGCACGGCCTTGACCAAGATTCGAGATGAGCTCGACCAGAACAGCGGCATCTCGGTCGCGCTCAACGCCGGCGGCACTGCGCTCGTCTTCACCGGCAAGACCGACGGCTCCGCCCTGACCGTGTCCAGCACCGGCCCCGATGCGGGCTTCACCGGCGGGACCGGCACGACGTCCACCGACCAGACCGCGAGCTCGAAGGGCACGGTCGGTGTCACCTACACGGCACCTGGCACCGGCGGCACGCGTATCGTCATCTCGGAGGCGTCCGGAGCGAACAGCACGACGCCGATCTCCTTCGACATCCCGGCAGGGATGACCGCCGGTGACCTCGAGACGGCCCTCACGACGCGTCTGGGCGGTACCGGCATCACGGTCGCGAACAACAACGGCACCCTGACCTTCACCGGCAGCACGAACAACGTTGCCCTGACGGTCAAAGCCACCGCGGAAGCCGGCGGCTTCGTCAATGCGGGGCAGGCCTCGACCGGGGAACGGACCGCTGTGGCCGGCACCCTCAGCGCCACCGCCCCCTACGCGGCTCCCGCCGCCGGCTCCGGCGGCGCGAAGCTGACGATCACGTCGGGCTCGGGCGCCACCGCGACGACCTACTCTGTCGATCTCACGTCGACAGAGACGTCGGCCACGCTCGCCGCCGGGAAGATCCAGGCGGAACTCGATAAAAACGGAACAAGCGGCATCACGGTCAGTGGCGCCAGCGGGACGCTTGTGTTCACCGGCAAGGCCGACGGCTCCGCGCTGAACGTTGCCAGCACCAGCCCCGGTGGCGGCTTCACCGCCACGCCGTTGCTCTCGACCGGTCAGAAGGCCGCCGAGAGCCAGACGATCACGATCAGGGGGGCGACCGGCGGCGACCAGCCGATCACGATCCACGGGGGCGCGGCCGGGGACAGCGACGCCAAGATTCTGGCGGGCGCCCTGCAGGCCATCAACGACAAGTCCGGCACGACCGGCGTGACGGCCTCGGCCTCGGCGGATGGCAAGATCGTGCTCAAGGGCGCGGCGACCGGCGCCGGCTTCACGGTGACGGGCGGACCCAACAGCACGGCGGGCTTCGGGACCAGCACGGTGACTGCGGACAACGGCAAGGCTTCCGCCGCGCAGACGCTGACGATCAACGGCACCCCGATCGACATCGCGGCCGGCGACGACCAGGCGGCCGCCATCACCGCCATCAACGCCAAGAGTTCGACCACCGGCGTCAGCGCCGCCGTCGATCCCGACAACGCGGGCAAGATCAAGCTCACCGGCAAGGCGGATGGCTCCGCCTTCACCGTGCAGTCGAGCAATACCGCCTCCAGCGGCTTCTCGGGTATCACCGAGCGGGTCAACAACAACCAGGGCGCCGCGCAATCCGTGACGGTGAACGGCACGGAGATCGCCATCGCGGCCTCGGCCACGCTCGACGAGGCGATGGCCGCCATCAACGCCAAGAGTTCGATCACCGGCGTCACCGCGGGCAAGGACGGCAACAGGCTCACCTTCACGGGGGGCGCCGACGGCCATTCGTTCACGATCAAGGGCTCGGAGTTCAACACGCTCGGGCTCGCGAGCACGGAAGCCTCGGTCGCCGGCATCTCCGATCCGGGCCAGACCTCGCTGATCTCGACCCTCGGCTTCCAGGGCGGCGACAGCTTCTCGGTCAACGGCCAGACCGTGAACCTGACGGCGACGGACACGATCGGCTCGCTCGTGCAGAAGGTCGGGGCGGCGACCAACGGCGCGGTGACCGCGAGCTACGACGCGGCGACCAACAAGTTCAGCTTCACCGCCGCCGATTCACGGACCGCGGTGCAACTCGGGGACGGCTCGACCGCCACCTCGAAGGTGTCGAACCTCGGCTTCACCGCGACGGACTTCGCGGCGGGTGCCGGCGCGCCATCCTCGCAGAGCGCGCTGGCCGGCAAGTCGATCACCGTCCAGGTCGGCAGCGGGACGAGCATCAACACGGCCACCATCACCTTCGGGACCGCGCCGGGCCAGATCTCGACGCTGGCCCAGCTCAACGAGGCGCTCGCCCCGGCCAACGCCCAGGCCACCATCGACTCGCTGACGGGCAAGATCTCGATCACCACCTCGAACGACGTCGGTGCCCAGAACCTGTCGATCCTCGCGAGTGGCACCGGCAACCCGTTCACCACCGGCACCGCCACGGCCAATCTCGGCGGCGACGGCCTCAACGCCCGCAACAACCTCGTGCAGACCTACAACGACCTGCTCAAGCAGATGGACCAGCTCGCCTCGGATGCCGGGTTCAACGGCGTGAACCTCCTGTCCGGCGACAACCTCACGATCAACTTCAACGAGAAGGGCTCGTCCTCGCTCAAGGTCCAGGGCAGCGCCACCAACGCGGCCAGCCTCGGCCTCTCGGCGGTGGGCCAGACCAACTTCCAGGAGAGCAGCGCCATCAAGAAGATCGTCGATCAGATCAACAGCGCCAGCAGCCAGCTCCAGTCGCGCGCGGCCGCGCTCGGCTCGAACCTCGCGGTGGTGCAGAACCGGCAGGACTTCACCAAGCAGATCATCACCGTCCTCGATACGGGGGCTGCCAACCTGACCAGCGCCGACCTCAACGAGGAGGCGGCCAACTCCCAGGCGCTCTCGACCCGCAACTCGCTGGCGATCTCGGCCCTGTCGCTGGCCAACCAGTCGCAGCAGGGCATCCTGCAGCTCCTGCGGTAAGGCGATCCGCGCCGAAGTTCGGCTCGGGACGACAGAAGGGGCCGGCTTCCTCGGGGGAGCCGGCCCTTTTCGTTGGGTCGGCGCAGGCGGCGGCGGGCCGCTCGCGGAAGACGCCGTCGGATCAGGCGGCCGTGCCCGACGAGCGGGCCGGTTCCGCCTCCAGGCTCGCGAGCGCCATGCGATAGGTCATGTCGTGCGAGGCGAGGGTGTCCGCGATGAAACGGTCAACGGCCGCCAGGCCGCGGGGGGTCGGGGCGAGATGCTTGCGTCCCCGGCCGTCATGCGTGAGCAGGCCCCCCGCTTCGGCCGCCGCCAGGATGTTGCGGACATGGGAGCGGGATATCCCGAAGCGCGCCATGATATCGGAGAAATCGCCGTCGCGGATCGTGGCCTCCGCATCCGCCTCCCGCAGCAGGATCACCCGCATCAGGACTTGGAAGCCCTGATACATCTGCAGGAACGGGACGATGTCGCCGTTTCGTGCGATGAACCGGCCGATGACGTCGAACATCCCGACCGAGACCCGGCGCTGGGCCAGATGAAGGGTCGGATCGCGGGACACGGCGGGACCGTATCCGGGGTCCGGATAGAGGTCCTGCAGCACGCCGTAATAGGATGACAGCAAGACCCGATCCCAGGCCAGGAGCTTGTCCGTCGGCACCAGCAGCCGCAGCCGGCCGTCGGCGTCGGGGCGCTCCAGAACGACGTAGTTCGTCTCGACGAGGCGGCCGATGAGATCATCGATCTGCCGCGGGCTCGAGAGCCCGAAGGTCGCTCCCGCCTCCTTGAGCCGCGCCAGCGTCGGCCACGTCGCCCGGTCCGCCGGATCCCAGGCCGCATGGAGGCAGATGATCGCGCTGATGGTCGCGACCCGATAGGCCGCGCTCTGCCAACCTCCGGGGAAGGAGGCGATTTCGTAGCACGCCGTCGTGCCGGCGACGTAGCGCTGGCGCATCGCCGCGAAGTCGGGATGGGCCAGAATCTCGCCGCTCGTCCGGTGGGCGATCTCGGGGATGAAGCGCTGGAACAGCGACGGATCCGGCGGGGAACCACTCGTTTGCGGCATGGGAGATTCGTGATGCGGTTTGGTCGCGGAGTCCGGACCTCCCGTCGCCGCGTCCGCGCCGTGATCGGGCGGCCTGACAGAAAACCGTCTCCGAGAGACTCGCGGACAACGGCATCGGCCGGGTGCGGTTGCACCGGGATTGGAACGCGTCGCGGATGCCCGCGCAAGCTGCGTCCGAATGCGTAAGCCCCCCCCCGCACGGGCACCGTGAGCGTGGGCCTCAGGCGCGGGGTTCGGGCACGCGGCCGATCTTCCACTGGAATGGCGGCTCGGTGCCGTTGACCGCGTAATCGCCGACGACGCGGTCCTTGAAGATGCGCGGATTGTGCGAGGCGATCGTGCGGGCGTTGCGCCAGTGGCGGTCGAGCGCGAGGCCGCGGCGTGTGGCCGAGGCGCCGAGCGCGTCGAACAGGATCGTGCCGGCATCGAGCACGAGGCCGGTCAGCACGCTCTGGGCCTGTGCCAGCTCGATCTCCGCCGCCACGTTGATCGTCTGCGCCTCCGCTTCGGACAGGCCGCCGACCCGCGCCTCGTAGGCCCGCTGCACGGCCTGCGCCGCCTGCCCGTTGATCGCTCCGGCAGCGTAGGCGAGGCTGTGAACCCGGCCCACGACTTGAAGCACCTGCGGGTCGGCGCTGGGACGGGCTCCGGCGGCGTGGGAATAGGTGCGCGCCCGTTCGCGCACCGCCTGGGCCACCTCGCCCGCCGCCGCCCGGGCGATGCCGGTCAGCGTCGCCAGATGCACCGCCTGGAAGAAGGCGGGGCCGTAGGGGAAGCGCTCCGCCGTCGGCAGCGGCTCGCCGATGGCGGGGGCATCCGCGAACAGGGCGGTGCCGCTGGCGGTGAGCCGCTGGCCGAACCCGTCCCAGTCGTCGATGATCTCGACGCCCGGGGCTTTGGCCGGCACCACTACCGAGGTTTCCTCCCCCGCCTCGCCGGTGCCGACGACGTCGATCCAGTCGGCGAAGAGCGAGCCCGTGGTGTAGTACTTCCTGCCCGTCAGCCCCCAGCCCGCGCCGCTGCGGTGGATGCGGGTCTCGAAGGTGCCGACCGCGGCGGTCCCGGTCTCGGACCACGCGCCGCCGAACAGGTCGCCGGCCGCGAGGCGCTCGATCCAGTGCGTCCGCCGCGGGCCCGCCGGGCTGCCGACGGTGTCCTCGGTGAAGCCGAGATGGTTGCGCAGGGCCTGCGGCAGGTTGGAATCGGCTTGCCCCAGTTCGGCCAGCAACGCGAACAGGTCGGGCAGGCTCGCGCCGAAGCCGCCCTCGTCCTCCGGCACCCGCAGGGCGCCGAAGCGGGCCTCCTTCAGCCAAGCAATCGCCGCGTAGGGCAGATCCCGCTCCCGCTCGCGCGCGAGCGCCCCCTCGCGGATGCGGGCGAAGACGGGCCGGAAGCGCGCGGCGAGGGTCTCGTAGCGCGGGCTCGGGGGCGTGCCCCAAGCGGTCCAAGGGGCGGCCAATGGGGCGGCCCAGCGGGTGGCGTCGGGTTCACTCATCGACTGTCTCGTTCGGTAAAGGACAAAGGTCTCAGTGCCGGGTTCCGGCCTCGGCGCCGCCGAGGTAGAGCGCGCCGAGCCGTCCGCTCGCGGCGAGGTCCGCGCTCGAGCCGGAGGCCACCACGCGCCCGCTCTCGAGCACGACGGCGCGGTGGGCATGGTCGAGCACGAGGTTGGCGTTCTGCTCGGCGACGAGGACGCTCATCCCCTCCTCGCGGTTGAGCCGGGTGACGATCGTGAAGATCTCGGCGACGATGATCGGCGCGAGCCCCATGGAAGGTTCGTCGAGGAGCAGCAGCGTCGGGCGGGTCATCAGGGCGCGTCCGATCGCCACCATCTGCTGCTCGCCGCCCGACGTCAGGCCGGCTTTCGCCCCGCGCCGCTGCTTCAGGCGCGGGAACCACGCGTAGATCCGCTCCAGATCATCCGCGAGCTGGCGCCGGCTCGGGCGGCGGAGATAGCCGCCCGTCAGCAGATTCTCCTCCACCGTGAGCTGGCCGAAGACGTGGCGGCCCTCCAGCACCTGCACGATGCCGCGGGCGACGAGGTCGGCCGGGTCGAGGCGCCCGGTCGCCTCGCCCTGCCAGCGGATGGCGCCGCGCCGCAGGCTGCCGCGCTGCGCACCGAGCAGGTTCGAGATCGCCCGCAGGGTCGTGGTCTTGCCGGCACCGTTGGGGCCGATCAGGGCGACGATCTCGCCCTTGGCGACGCTGAGCGATACGTCGCGGAGCGCCAGGATCGAGGCGCCGTAGACCGCCTCGATGGCTTCGACGTCGAGGAAGGGAGCGCTCATTTCGCGCCCGCCTCCGCCGTGTCCTCGGAGCGCGGCGTGATGCCCTTTTCGCGGGCATAGGCCGCTGCGCGCTCGTAGATCACCGGCAGGAGCAGCTCACGGTCGGATTTGACCCAGCCGTTGCTGACGATGTTCCACTTGCCGCCGTCCCATTGCAGCACCTTGCCGGCGCCGCCGCCCTCGTGGTCCTTGATCGAGAGGCGCAGCGGCTGGACGAGGCCGTCCGCGCCGAGTTCCTTCAGGCGGGCCTCGTCGAGCACGAGGTGTTCGAGGCCCCACTGCGTCTCCTCGCCGTTGAGGGGGCGCTTGCCGAAGCGGGCTTGCGCCGTGCGGATCGCCTCGACGGCGATGATCGTCTCGATCACACCGGAATTATAGTAGACCGAACCGAAGCTCTTGAGATCCTTCAGGTCGCTCTTGCCCTGATCGATGATCGCCGCCTTGATCTTCTTGAGGATGCCGAACTCGGCCCCGGCCGGGAACGGGGTGATGGCGAGATAGCCCTTGCCGACGCTGCCGGCCGGGCGCACGTCCTCCTCCGACCCCGACCAGATGCCGCCGATGATGTGATCGACGGGAAAGCCCGTCTTGGCCGCGGTCTTGATCGCCACCGGGGTCATCACGCCCCAGCCGCGCAGGAAGACCCAGTCCGGCTTGATCTGGCGGATGCGCGCCCATTGCGCCGACTGGTCGTTGCCGGGATGCGGCACCGCGATCTGGATGTTCTCGAAGCCGTAGGTCTTGGCCAGCAGGTCGAGCGGGACTTGCGTCTCCTTGCCGTAAGGCGAGTCGTGGTAGACGGTCGCGATCTTGAGGCCCTTGAGCTTGTCCTTCCCGCCGACCTGCTCGGCGATGTAGTTCACCGCCGAGGAGGCCTCGCTCCAGAAGCTGAACAGCGCGGTGAAGCTGTAGGGGAAGACGCGTCCGTCGATCGCCTCGGTGCGGCCGTAGCCGGTGGTGAGCAGCGGGATCTTGTCGGCGGCGGATTTCTCGGTGAGCGCCTTCGTGATCGGATCGCCGTGCGGCAGGAACAGCGGCACCGGCGAGCCGTCACGGCCGCCCTTCAGCCGCTCGTAGCACTCGACGCCCTTCTCGACCGCCCACTCGGTCTCGCACTCCTCCCAGGTCAGCTTGACGCCGTTGATGCCGCCCTCGACCTCGTTGAGGTAGCGCAGGTAGTCGATGGTCCCGCCCCAGACCGGCGTGCCGGACGAGGCGTAGGCGCCGACCCGGTAGGTCGCGAGGGGAATGTATTGCTTGGCCGCTTGAGCACCGACTTCTTGCGCGAAGGCGGTGGGCGCGAGGCCTGGAGCGGCGGTCAGGCTTGCGGCGAGGGCGACGGCGCGCAGGGCGCGGGACAGGCGTGGCATCGTTCGGTTCTCCGGGACGGTTCTGGGAAAAGGATCAGCGGGCGGGGCGGCGCAGGCGGCCGAGCAGCGCGGCCAGCCCGTTCGGCTCCTTGATCAGGAAGCCGATGATGAGCGCGCCGAAGAGGATGCGCTGGAGGTTCGAGAGCTGGCCGCCGTCGAGGCTGCCACCGAGGAACGCGTTCGACAGGTGGGTGAGCAGGATCGGCGTCAGCACGATGAAGGCGGCGCCGATGAAGCTGCCGGACAGGCTGCTCAAGCCGCCGATGATGATGATGAACATCGCCTGGAACGAGCGGTCGAGATCGAAGCTGCGGGCATCGACCGTGCCGAGATAGGCAAACGCCCACAGCGCCCCGGCCACACCGCTCACCGTGGCCCCGACGAAGAAGGCCGAGAGCTTGGCCCGCGCCACCGGCACGCCGATCACCGCCGCCGCGGTTTCGCCGTCGCGCACCGCCCGCCAGTTGCGGCCGGTCTGGCTTCCGACGAGGCGCCACGCCAGCACCGTGACGGCGGTGACGCTGGTCAGCGTCAAGGCGTAGCGTCCGGCCGGGCTCGACAGGTCGTAGCCGAGGAACACGAGGCGCGGGGCCGAGATCGCGCTGGACGAGGCGTAGTTCGAGAACCAGCCGACCTGATTGAAGACCCATTCGATCAGGAATTGCGCCGCCAGCGTCGGCGCGATCAGGTAGAAGCCCTTGATGCGAAGGCTCGGCAGGCCGACGACGAGCCCGACCGCCCCGGCGATGAGGCCCCCGCCCGCGAGGCTGACCGGCAGCGGCAGTTCGGGAAGGCGCAGCAGCAGGTTGTAGGTGGCGTAGGCCCCCACCGCCATGAAGGCGCCGGTGCCGAGCGAGGCTTGGCCCGCATAGCCCATGGTCAGGTTCAGGCCGAGCCCGGCCAGAGCCATGATCAGGAACGGGATCAGGATCGCGTTGTACCAGTAATCGGTGGCGGTGAGCGGGATCGCCACGAAGGCGACCGCGAGCAGAAGGGCGAGGCCGGCGGCGCGCACGGGAAGAGCGGGCAGCGCGGGGCGCCCGACGGGCGCGAGGGCGGCAGCGAGGGCAGGAGGCATCGGGTCAGACTCTCTCGATGGCGCGTTCGCCGAACAGTCCGGCCGGGCGCACCAGCAGGAAGGCGACGGCGAGCCCGTAGGCGAACCAGGTGGAGACGGAGCCGCCCAGCAGCGGCCCGAGATAGATCTCGGCGAGCGCGTCGGCCGCGCCGACGATGAGGCCGCCGACGACGGCGCCGGTGATCGAGGTGAAGCCGCCAATGATGAGCACCGGGAGCGCTTTCAGCACCACGAAGGTGAGGGAGAACTGCACCCCCTGGCGCGCGCCCCAGAGCAGGCCCGCCACCAGCGCCACGAACCCGGCCACCGCCCAGACCGTGGCCCAGAGCACGGGGAGCCGGATGCCGATGGAGAGCGCCGCCTGCGGATCGTCCGCCACCGCGCGCAGCGAGACGCCGACGCGGGTGCGCTCGAAGAACAGCCACAGGGCGATCACCAGGGCGCCGGCACTCGCGGCGGCCACGAGATCGAAGGAGCTGAGCTGGATCGGGCCGATCGCCACCGGCAGGTCGCTGATGCCGAGGTCGAGTTCGTGGACGCTTGCGCCCATTACGAACTGCGAGCCGCCCTCGATGATGTAGGACAGGCCCAGCGTCGCCATGAACAGCGTGATCTGCGAGCGGTTCACGAGAGGCCGCAGCACCACCCGCTCGACGGCGACCGCCAGCGTCACCATGATCGCCAGCGTGATCAGGCCGGCGAGCCAGAACGGAACGTCGCGCTCGGTCAGCGTCACGAAGGTGAGCGCGGCGCAGAGCACCATCGCCCCTTGCGCGAAGTTGAACACGCCCGACGCCTTGTAGATCAGCACGAAGCCGATCGCGACGAGGGCATACATCACGCCGGCGAGCAGGCCGCCCGCGAGCGTTTCCAGAAAGAAGCTCATGGATCGGCCCTCAATGCGGCTTGCCGAGATAGGCCGCGATCACGGCCGGGTCGTTGCGCACGGCGTCCGGCGGCCCGTCGCCGACCTTGCGGCCGTAATCGAGCACCACGACGTGGTCGGACAGGCTCATGACGACGCCGATATCGTGCTCGATCAGCACGATGGTGGTGCCGAATTCATCGCGCGCCGCCGCGATGAAGCGGGCCATGGCGCGCTTCTCCTCGCCGTTCATGCCGGCCATCGGCTCGTCGAGCAGCAGCAGCGTGGGCCGCGCCACCAGGGCGCGGGCGAGATCGACCCGCTTCTGGATGCCGTAGGGGAGCGTCGCGACGATGCGGTCGCGGTAGGGGGTGAGTTCGAGGAAACTCAGCGTCTCGTCCGCGGCTGCCCGGAAGCGGCGCGTCTCGGCGGCGTCCCGGGGGAGCCCCAGCGCGTGCTCGATCAGGGTGGTGCGGCTGTGGCGCGCGAGCCCGGCCAGCACGTTGTCGAGGACGCTGAGGCCGGAGAACAGGGCCGCGTGCTGGAAGGTGCGCCCGATCCCCCGCCGGGCCGCCTCCCCCGGCCGGATCGAGCGCAGCCGCTTCCCCTCGAAGGCGACATGGCCGGATTGAGCCCGGTAGACGCCGTTGAGGATGTTGAGCGCCGAGGATTTGCCCGCCCCGTTCGGGCCGATGAGGGCGCAGATCTCGCCGCGCTCGACCGAGAAGCTCAAAGCATTGATCGCCTTGAGGCCCTTGAACGAGAGCGAGACGTCGGAGAGTTCGAGGATCGGGTCGGCCATCGCTCTCACTCCGCCGCTTCGAGGCGGTTGGCCTCGCGCGCTTTCACCGCCTCGATGTCGCGGTAGCCATGGGCCGGGTGCGTCTCCGGCAAGAGCGGCCCGCGCCCGAACAGCTTTTCGCGCAAGGTTCCGGGGCGGTAGCTCTTGGGGTAGACGCCGCGGCGCTGAAGTTCGGGGACCAGCAGGTTGACCGTGTCCTCGAAGGTCTCCGGCGTCACCGCGTAGGCGAGGTTGAAGCCGTCGACGTCGGTCTCCTCGACCCATTCCTGGAGGATGTCGGCCACCGTCGCAGCCGAGCCGACGAAGACCGGCCCGATCCCGCCGATGCCGCCCCAGCGGGCGAGTTCCGCGATCGACCACGGCTTCTCGGCCGAGGAAAAACTCTCGACCATCGAGACGATGGCGTTGGTCTCGACCTTCTTGACCAAGTCGGTCGGCGCGTACTGGCCGAAATCGATCCCGCTCCAGCCCGACATGAAGACCAGCGCGCCGTCATACGACGTATAGGACTGGTATTCCTCGAACTTCTTCTGCGCGGCCTCGTCGGTCTCGGCGACGATCACCGTGGTGAGATTGTAGATCAGCACGTCGCGGGCGGAGCGGCCGGCGGCGACGGCTTTTGCCCGCACGTCGGCGACATAGGCCTTGAGCATGGATTTGAGCGGCGCGCCGACGAAGACGCATTCGGCATGACCCGCCGCAAACGCCTTGCCGGGCCCGGAGGCGCCGGCCTGATAGAGTACCGGGGTGCGCTGGGGCGAGGGCTCGCAGAGATGGTAGCCCGGCACGGTGAAGTGCCGGCCGCGATGGTCGATCTCGTGCACCTTCGACGGATCGGTGAAGATCCGCCGCTCGCGGTCGCGCAGGACGGCGCCAGGTTCCCAGCTTCCCTCGAACAGCTTGTAGAGCACCTCGACATATTCGGCGGCGACCTCGTAGCGGTTGTCGTGGCGCGCGAGCCCCGACTGGCCGACGTTCTTGGCCCCGCTCTCCAGATACGAGGTGACGATGTTCCAGCCGACGCGGCCCTTGGTGTGGTGGTCGGCGGTCGAGAGGCGGCGGGCGAAGGTGTAGGGGTGCTCGAACGAGGTCGAGGCGGTGATGCCGATGCCGAGATGCTCGGTGGCCAGCGCGATGGGCGCGGCGAGCTGGAGCGGATCGTTGACCGGGATCTGCGCCGCCTGCTGCAGGGCGTGCCAGTTCGAGCCCTTGTAGACGTCGTAGTAGCCGACGACGTCGGCGATGAAGATCCCGTCGAAGATGCCCCGCTCCAGCGTGCGGGCGAGATCCTGCCAGTATTCGAGATCCTTGTACTGCCACGAGCGGTCGCGCGGATGGGCCCACAGGCCCGGCGACTGGTGGCCGACGCAGTTCATGTCGAAGGCGTTGAAGCGGATTTGGCGCGTCATGAGGCTTCGTCCGTTGAGGGGCTTCGGGCGGCGCGGCGGGAATGCTCGGGGGGCTCAGCCCGGGGCGAGGCCGAGCAACTGGCCGAGCGGGACGATCAGCGTCGCGCCGACGTAGAAGCCGTCCTTGGTGCGGTTGGGCGTGAACGGGTTCCAGTACGAATTGCCGCTGACGAGGTACTGGACCACCGGCTCGAAGAAGATGTTCTTGCCGAGCGCCAGATGCGCGTTGGCCTCGAAGATAAGCTTGTCGCGGGAATAGATTTCGCCGCTGCCGCCGGAGATGAAGTTCGCGTCACCGAGGAACTGTGCGTAGTCGGCGGAGATGCGCTGCCAGTTGAGCTTGACGCCGTAGCGGTCGTGCGGCCGGCTCTGGTCGGGCGCCTGGAGGGTCAGGCCGGCGAACGCGTTCCAGCGGATCGGCACCGTCGGGTCGGGCGCGTAGGCGAGGCTGGTATAGGCCTGGAGCGAGGTCGGGTTGAGGTTGCCCGCCTCCGCCCCGCCATCGGCGCGCCAGAACACTTGGCTTCCGGTGAGGATCACGCCGGAGGTGCCGGAGCGCAGCCGCACCGGATCGCCGGGATTGAGCCCCTTCGAGGTGCCGAAGACCGTCCTGAGGTTATCCTCGTGGTCGGCGGTATTATAGAAGCCGGTCAGCGCGACGCGGCTCGGATAGGGATCGGTGACGAAGGTCGTGGCGTGGCCGATCTCGGCCAGCGTCACGACGCCGTCGAGCGGTTCGTGGCCGAAGTCCCAGCCCGAGGTGAAGTTCGCGCGGCCCGTCACCGCGAAGGCGCCGGCCTGGATGTAGTCGTCCGGGGAGGTCTTGTAGGCGACGTTGGCGCCCCAGACCCCGTAGAGCGGTGAGGACAGGCCCGCATTGATCTGCAGGATGTCCTGGAAGCAGCTCACGCTCGATTGGCAGGGCGGCAGCGCGTAGTAGCGGTTCGGATGGGTGCGCCCGACCTCGATGGCGAGGCGGTCGTCGAGCAGCCGCTGCTCGTAGGTGAGGATCGAGAGACGGGCGAAATCGCGGTTGAAGGTCGGCTGGTAGCCGATCGTGGTGTCGCCGATATCGGCGCCCATGTTGCGGTTGTTCCAGCGCAGGCCGAAGAAGGTCTGGGTGATGTGGAACCAGCCGCCGGGGACACCCGCCAGCTTGTCCAGATCCGCATCGAGGCTCAGCAGATAATAGGCCGAGTTCGAGAGTTGTCCGGGCCGCAGGCCCGCGCTCGGGTTCGAGAAGAAGAAGTCGTAGACGTTGACGTCGAAGCTGAGGCCCGCGAGCGCCAGCGAGGCAGCGTAGGGCGCGAGCGGCCCGTGCCACTTCACCTTGCCGTCCGGGGCGACGCCGATCGCTTCGGGGTTGGTGCGGGGGCCGGCCTCCCCGGTGAAGCTCTCGACCGCGCTCGGCGATTGCGCCAGGGCCGGCGTCTCGAGGAGCGGCAGGGCACAGGCGAAGCCGGCGCCGAGCAGCAGGAGGCGGGCCGGCGGAGACAGGACGTTGGGCATCGGGCTCGTCTTCAGGCAGTCGCGCACGGGTCATCGGACCGGCGCGGACGCAGGCACGTGAGGCGGATCGGGGGGATGCGTCGGCTCGCTTGATGCGAGACCTCGGCGGGGCAGCCGGTCTGGGAGGATGTCGGTCCGCCCGCTTTGCCGGCGCGTCATCGAGAGCCCGACGAAGATCTTCTTGTCTTCGTTTGATGCTCTTCGATTGCGGTCTGATATTCCGCAATGGAAACTGGTGCGTCAATGAAAGCGATTGCCCTTTTTCAGCGCGATGCTGGGACAAGATTTCCCCTTTTGCGCCGGAAAAGGGAGGCCGGCGTATCGGTGCCGTTGAAGGCACGTATGGATCGCTGATCGGCGAAGCAAAACGCTTCCACGTTGCAGCGGAGCGCCGAAGGGGACGGCCTCGGGACGATGTCAGCCCTGACAAACCTCGCTGGCCAAGGCTCAACGCCGACGCGCCTTAGGATCGAGCGAGGCACGGACGGCTGACGGGCAAGAATAATCCTCCCACAGCGGGCGGTTCTTGGAGAAAGATCATGAAAATTCGTGCAAATATTTGAATATTACACTCATTGATCTTGAGGGGGGCGGTCGGTCATCTTGGCCGCGTGCCGCTCTACGACACGGTCGACCTTCAAGGCCGGTCCTGTCCGATTTGTTCAGGTTCGATGTCGCGTTCCGTTCCCCGTCTCGCCCTCGCGGCCGTCGCCTATCGCTACGGCCCGAGCCCGGTGCTCGACCGCATCGATCTCGAAGTCGCGGCGGGCGAGCGCATCGGCATCCTCGGCCGCTCCGGCGTCGGGAAATCGACCCTCTTGCAGATCATGGCCGGGCTCGTCGCGCCCTCCGCCGGCAGCGTGCGGCTCGACGGAACGCCCTCGCGCGGGCCGGTGCCGGGCTGCACGGTGATGTTCCAGCGCCCTGCCCTGCTGCCTTGGGCGAGCGTGCTCGACAACGTGCTGCTGCCCGCCCGCCTCTCGGGGCGCCTCGGCCGCGACCGCGCGGCCCGCGAGGCGGAGGCGCGCCGCCTCCTCGACGATCTCGGCCTCCGCGAACGCGCGGACGCCAAGCCGCACCAACTCTCGGGCGGCCAGCAGCAGCGGGTGGCGCTCGCCCGGGCGCTGGCGAGCGAACCCTCGATCCTGCTCCTCGACGAACCGTTTTCGGCGCTCGACCCGGAGATGCGGGCGAGCCTGCGCGCCGACGTGCTGCGGCTCGCCCGGGCCCGCGACCTGACGCTGATCGTCGTCACCCACGACCTCGCCGACGTCGCTGCCCTGGCGGCGCGGGCCGTGGTGCTCGACGGGCGCCCGGCCCGCATCGCCGCCGACTTCTCCCTCGGTGACGATGCGGAGGCGGAGCTGCGCCGCCGTCTCGGCTCCGTGGCCCGCGACTCCGTTGCCCACGACCGGTCCGGCATCACCGGCCGCGCCGCCTGATCCTTCCTCTCCGAGACCGCAGATGACCGCGCCCGACGACCTCTCCGCCCTCTGGACGCATGAATGGGCCCGCGCCGACTGGACGCGCCGCAACACCCTCGACGCGCTGGCCCGCGGCGGCCTCGCCGCTCTGCTCGGCGGCGGCGGGCTCGCCCTGTCGGGCCGCGCGGTCCATGCCGCCGAGGACGACACCGTGCGCATCGGCTACCTGCCGATCACCGACGCGACCGCGCTGCTGGTGGCCCATGCCAAGGGCTATTTCGAGGAGGCGGGCCTGAAGGTCGCCGAGCCGACGCCCGTGCGCTCGTGGTCGGCGCTGGTCGAGGGGTTCGCCGCGGGCAAGTTCAATCTCGCCCACCTGCTCAAGCCCATCCCGGTCTGGATGCGCTACAACAACAAGTTCCCGGTCAAGATCCTGGCCTGGGCGCACACCAACGGCTCGGGCATCGTCGTCGGGGGAAAAAGCGGGATCGAGGACTTCAAGGGACTGGCGGGCAAGCGCGTCGCGGTGCCGTATTGGTACTCGATGCACAACGTCGTGCTGCAATACGCGCTGCGCGAATCCGGGGTGACGCCGGTGATCCGGGGCGAGGCCGGCCCGAACGAGTGCGCGCTTCAGATCCTGGCGCCGCCCGAGATGCCGGCGGCGCTGGCAGCCGGCAAGATCGACGGCTACATCGTCGCCGAGCCGTTCAATGCGCTCGGCGAGATCAAGGCCGGCGCGCGGATGCTGCGCTTCACCGGCGACATCTGGAAGAACCATCCCTGCTGCGTCGTGGTCGCGCACGAGAGCCAGATCGCGGCCAAGCCCGAATGGGCGGGCAAGGCGGTCGATGCCATCGTGCGGGCCCAGGCCTATTGCGTGAAGAACCGCGAGGAGGTCGCCCGCCTGATCTCGAAGGAGGGCCGCGGCTACCTGCCGATGCCCGCCGACGTCGTGATCAAGGCGACCACCGATTACGGCCCGGCCTACGAGGCGAGCGGCGCGATCCGCCACCGCAACTGGGCGGCGCAACGCATCGACTTCCAGCCCTGGCCCTACCCGTCGGCCACGAAGCTGATCGTCGAGGCGATGGGCAACACGGTGGTCGAGGGCGATGCCGGCTTCCTCAAAGGGCTCGACCCGGATTTCGTCGCGCGCGACCTCGTCGACGACCGCTTCGTGCGGGCCTCGCTCAAGC
Organism: Methylorubrum sp. Q1; assembly: GCF_004683995.1. Taxonomy (NCBI): domain Bacteria; kingdom Pseudomonadati; phylum Pseudomonadota; class Alphaproteobacteria; order Hyphomicrobiales; family Methylobacteriaceae; genus Methylorubrum; species Methylorubrum sp. Q1. The sequence goes on from NZ_SRHQ01000023.1 coordinate 38,617, forward strand.
GCTATCCCGAATGGCCGGGCGCGGCGGATGACGCCGCGCTCACCCGCCAGGAGACCTTGAGCCTGTGAGCGGCGGCGTGGTCGAGGCGGCGCTCGCCGTCGAGCGGCAGGTCGCGGCGGCGCGCCCGGCCGGGATCGGGGCGAGGTTCGGGGCCTCTGCTCTCGACCGGCTGGCCCCGCTCGTCGGCCTCGCGGGGCTGCTCGCCCTGTGGTTCGCGGGTGGCTTGGTTCTGGAAAGCGTGCCGGCCTACGCCGCCTTCGCCGGTTTCGCGCCGGGACCCGCGCTGGCCTCGTTCGTCGAACTCCTGACCTCCGGCGAGGCGTGGCGGGCCGCGGCGCCGAGTCTCGCCCGGATCGGACAGGGCCTCGCCGTCGCCTTCGGGCTCGGTGCGCCGCTCGGGCTGCTGATCGGCTCGGTCCCGCTCGCCGAGCGCATCCTGCAGCCGCCGTTCCAGCTCCTGCGGATGATCTCGCCGCTGGCCTGGATGCCGGTTGCGGTGCTCGCCTTCCCGAGCTGGGACGGGGCCATCGTCTTCCTGATCGCGGCGGCCGCGATCTGGCCGATCCTGTTTTCCACCGCCGCCGGGGTGAAGCGGGTCGATCCGGTCTGGCTCGCCATGGCGCGCAACCTCGGCGCGGGCCGGCTCGCGGCTCTGCGCGCGGTCATCGTCCCGGCGGTGCTGCAGGACATCCTCACCGGCCTGCGCCTCGCGCTGGGTGTTGCCTGGATCGTGCTGGTCCCGGCCGAGTATCTCGGGGTCACGAGCGGGCTCGGCTATGCCATCAACGACGCCCGCGATACCCTCTCCTACGACCGGCTCGCCGCCCTCGTCCTGCTGATCGGACTGATCGGATACGCCCTCGACACCGGTCTCGGGCGGCTGGCCGCCCGCGCCCTCTGGATTCCCGCAACGTGAGGAAACAACAATGACCGCGACCGCCCCGAGAGAAATCGTCCAGACCTTCGAGAAGGTGTTCGAGCCGATCGACCGTGAGCGGCTGCACGCCCTCTCCGAGAAGGGCCGGGCCGATCCGAGCGTGGTGAAGACCGTGCGCGCCCGCACCGTCGCCGAGGGGCGCCGCTTCCGCCATCTCAACTACATCCGCAATCTCGATGCCCACATCGTCGACGAGCCGCCGGCCCTGCTCGGCGACGACACCGCCCCGAACCCGACCGAAGCCCTGCTCGCCGCGCTCGGCACCTGCGTCGCGGTCGGGCTCCAGGCCAACGCCATCGCCCGCGGCTGGACCGTCAGGGGGATCGAGGTCGAGTCGGAGGGCGACATCAACATCACCTCGGTCTGGGGCACCGGCGACCTCTCGGAGAAGCCGGTCGGGCTCACCGCCGTGCGGCTCAAGGTGCATCTCGACGTCGAGGGCGCGAGCGCGGCCGAACTCGACGAACTCGTGGCCCATGCCGGGCAGTGGTCGCCGGTGCTCAACACGGTGAAGAACCCAGTTGCCGTCACCCTGGCGCGGGCCTGACGCCGGTGGCCGCCAGCGCCCGCATCGCGGAATCCCTCCCGCCCGACCTCGCCGGGATCGTGCGCGAGACCTTGCGCCCGCGCCTCCGCGCGATCGACGCCGGGGAATATCCCGCCGACATCCTGCGGGCGCTGGGGGCGGCCGGCGCCTATGGGCACCATGCCGACGGCACGGCCGTAGGGCTGCTGGCCGCCATCGACGCGATGACGGAGGCGGGGCAGGTCTGCCTCTCCACCGCCTTCTGCATGTGGTGCCAGGACGCCCTGGTCTGGTACCTCGCCCAGGGCGACGAAGCCGGCCCGCGCCGCCATCTCGCCGGGCTCGCCTCGGGCGCGGCGCTCGGCGGCACCGGGCTGTCGAACCCGATGAAGGCGTTCTCCGGCATCGAGCCGCTGGCGCTCCAGGGCGAGCGTGCGGGCGACGGCTACCGGGTGCGCGGGCGCCTGCCCTGGGTGTCGAACCTCGGCCCCGGCCAGCGTTTCGCCGGCATCCTCTCGCTGCCCGACGGGCGGCGGGTGATGGGGCTGTTCGAGGCCGGCGCCGATTCTGTCTCGATCGCGGCCAATGCCCGTTTCGTCGCGCTCGAAGGCACCGGCACCTATACGGTGATGATCCGCGACGCGTTCCTGTCCGATGCCGACGTGATCACGCACGATGCCGCCGCCTTCGTGCCGCGCATCCGCAACGGCTTCGTTCTGCTCCAGACCGGGATGGGGCTCGGGCTCGCCCGAGGGGTCGCGGCGCTGATGCGCGAGGATGCCCGTGGACGCGCCAACGCCGCGTTCCTGCCGCTCGGGCCGGACGCGATCGAGGCGCGGGCGGACGCTCTGCGCGCGCGCGTCACCGCCGCGGCACGAGCGCATGCCGAGACCGACCGCGCGACCTTCCTCGAGACCCTGCGTCTGCGCCTCGACGTGTCGTGGTTGGCTCTCGAAGCGGCGCAGGCAGCCATGCTCCAGGCGGGCGCGCGCGGCTACCTGGAGGGCGCGGAGACGTTTCGGCGGCTGCGTGAGGCGCAGTTCGTGGCGATCGTCACGCCGTCGGTAAAGCACATCACGACGGAACTCGCGCGGGGCGGCTGACACGGTTTGATCGCGCGATGGGAGTGGCAACCGTGTCAGCAAACCCCCGCGGCGCTCGAGCGAAGCCGGCATCCGCCATCCCGGAGGGATCAATCGGATGTCGTATGAGAGGCTTCACGAACCGTCCTCTGCTCAGGTCCGCTCGTTCTGCGGAATGCGACGGCGAAGCGGAGGTTGCTTGAGCGGCGAGGCGGGAAGCCCGCCCAGCCGGCGCAGCCTATTCCGGGAGCAGGTCCGCGTCGGGCGGGCTCTCGATCTCGACGGCCTCGGGAGCGGCAACGGCGGGAGCGCGCGGTCGGGATGGCGGGGCGGAGGGCATCATTGCCGCGCCCGAGGCGACCAGCCCGGCCATCATCCGCAGGTCCGGCGGCTGGCGCGGATCGTCGGCCACGCGCTCGGCATCCGCTTGCAGCCTAAGATTGCATGATTTCGGGGCCAGCGCACCGTCCGGCGTGCAGGCGTCGTGGCGGGCGCAAGCTGCATCCAGCGCATCGACGGGTGCCGCCGGGCCATTGTTGCCGGGCCCGCAGTAATTGCCGTGCAGCAGCATCGGCGAGCCCTCGACCGCCGAAGCGGTCGGGCTGAACGCGGGCACCGTCAGGGTGGTGACCAGAAGGAGGGGGAGCAGCGAACGGTTCATCGGGAGCCGTATCTCCTGTCGTCGATCGAAGTCAGGCGCGGGGGCAATCCCGGCGCCGTTGGGCCGTCATGCGCGCATGACGGCCCGAGGGAAGTTGGAGAGCGGGTGGTCGACCGGCGCTCCCCGATCCTCAGCGGAGGCTCGCCGAGCGCCGGCCGGCCGAGGAGGCGGTCCCTTCGTCGAAGGCGGCCCGGCATCCGGGGCTCAGGCTCGCCCGTTGCGCCTTCATGCAACTCACGATGCGACCACGATCGGGAATCGATGTCAGACACAGCCGCATGACATCGTTGCGGCACAGCGCAGCCTGCTCCTCCTCGCCGGCCCGCACGCTGGAGGTGCCGGCGGCCGAGAAGGCGATCAGAGCCAGCATCGTGCGGGTTCCGATCTTCACCATCGAACATCTCCTGTCTCATGCCGGCCGGGCATCCATGCTCGGCTAAGGTCCGACGATGAACGCCACACCTGACGGCTCGTTCCGTCAGCCTGAGGGCCGGCCGGCTCGATGACCGTTCGGCGCCGTATCGCGACCGAGACGATCGGAGGCGTTTCGATGTCCATCGCGCGACGGTGCCCCGCCGTGATGATAAATGGCAAAATACATCTTCAATTCTGGAAATGTAATCATAATATGATAAAAAAATAACGCAGTTAAATATTTCTTAGCATCATTGTCTGTGAAGTTTACGATGAAATTTCTATCGGAAGGTCATATATTTCGAAATATCACAACGCTTGCTTCGCATCGCTTCTGCTGATCGTTAGCCTCGGCGCCGCCTCTGCGCAGGAGAGGTCCGGCCAGGGCGCATCCAAGCCGTCGACACCCGCCGGCACATCTCGAGCCGGGACGGCGGGCGAGATGCAGAAGGGCGAGGCGATGAAGGCGGGAGAGATGGGCGGCGGCTCGGGCAATACGGGCGTGCCGGGGGCGTCCCCCGCCACAGAGGGCAACAAGAACCAGGATTCCCGGACCACGAAGACGCACGACCGCTGAACATCCTCCATTCCGGCCAAGCCGGGAACCGCTCGCGAGCGTGTTGCAGCCGGAGCGGTTCCCGGTCTCTCTCCGGCCTTACGCGGCGGTTCGCGTTTCGCAATTCAGGTAATTCGATCGGAACTCGGCCAACTCGACGAGGCGCGGCAGGTCGCAGAGCGTCACGCGCTTGCCCTTGCGCTCGATCAGCCCTGCGCGCTTGAGTTCGCCCAATGAGCGGTTCACGTGAACACTGGTCATGCCGGTGGTGTCGGCAAGGTCGATTTGCGTGATCGGCAGGTCGAAGCTGTTGCCGCTCGCCAGCCCCACCGCCCGCAGGCGCACGAGCAATTCGCAGAGCAGGTGCGCAAGGCGCTCCACGGCCGAGCGGCGGCCGATGTTCATCAGCCACTCGCGGAGGGTCGCCTCTTCGACAAGGGCCACCTTGCGCAGGCTGCGGGCGAGAGCCGGGCGTTGACGCAACTCCCGCCCGGCCTCGGGACCGATCCGTGCGACGCGGCAGCCGGAGAGCGTGCCGATGGTGTGATCGATCCGGTTCAGGACCGAGTTGTCGAAGTCGCAGATATCCCCCGGGATGAGGTAGGCCGCGATCTGACGCGCACCGTTCGCCCGCAGCTTGTAGCGGCAGGCGAAGCCTTCCGTGACCGCGATCATGCCCTCGGGCCGGTCACCCTCGCAGATCAGGTCCGTGCCGGCCGGAATCAGCCGTGTCCCCGCCTCGACGATCGCCAGGGCGGCCGTGTCCGCTTCTTCCAGCTTGCCGAAGCCCTGCAGCTTGCGCAGCAAGGGCCCGCTCACCGCCGTTCCGCTACCCGCTAAGACCTTCATCCGGCCCGTTCCGCCCGCGCCGCCCGTTCCCCCGCCGGAGGGACGACGTCGCGCTGCCAAGCCGGTTTGGTCCGGCACGGCGCATTCGTGACTTCGGTGGACGGGCCGGATGCATCCGCGCGCCCGGCGCAGACGAGGAACGGCACGCCGCGTCGGCGAAAGGGCCGTGCCCGTCGCGGGCCATCATGGCCCGCCGTCGCGAGATCGAGCGCCGCCCGAGCGAGATTCCGGTTCATGCTCGCTCTCGAAAAGTGAAGCGCTCGACGACCGTGAGGATCGTCGCAAATGTAATACTAGGGGCCAGCCGATCGACATGTAAGCCGGGGGGCGCCTTTGGTGCGATTTCCGACAATTCGGTGTCCATCGAGAGGCTGTTTCGCAAATGTAAATAGTCTTTACTTGTGGTGATTTGCATCTCAGGGTTGGATTTTGGTGAAATTCACCTTCAGCCGACATGGCGGAGGCCATTTTCTTGCCGGCGGAGCGACCTGTTACCTATCAAAGATCCGCGGCGACGGCGCGGTAGCCGGGGGTTCGACTTGCGCGCCGTCTCGCTGCGGCGACGAGGGCGTCGAGCGCCGGGCTGGCGAGGGAGCGGCTGGCGGCGAGATAATAGGTCTCCCAGCCGACGGAGAGGAAATCGAGTCCGAGCCGTTCGGCCGCCGCCCGGACACCGAGGCCCGCATCCGCCGCGCCGCAGGCGATGACCGCCGCGACCGCCTGATGGGTGAACTCCTCGACCGTGTAGCCGTGGATCGCGGCAGCCGGCAGGCCGGCCTGCGCCAGCATGCGGTCGAACCAGTCCCGCGTGCCCGATCCCTTCTGGCGGTTGACGTAGCGCAGGCCGGGCGCGGTCAGGTCGGCCAGCGTGCGGATGCCGCGCGGGTTGCCGGGGGCCAGCAGCAGGCCCTGTTCGCGCTCGAACAGGGGGTGCAGCATGAGACCGGCGCCGGCATTGATCGCGGAAAACGGAGCGCCCGCCGCTTCCGGCGCGAGGGCCCCGCAATGGAAGCCCGCCGCATCGGCCCCGCCGTCGAGGAGGCACTGCACCGCCGCGCTGCTGCCCGTCACGGAGAGTTCGACGCCGCTCTCTGCACCCGGTTCCCCGCTCATCGCCTCGGTCAGAACCTCGACCAGCAACGGATCGTGGCTCGCGGCCAGTGTCAGCTTTCCAGCCCCGCCGCTCATGAGACGGCGCAGGCGATGCTCGATGGCGCGGGTCTCGCGGCCGAGGCCGGCCTCCAAGGCCGTTGCGGCGCCGGTGAAGGCGTCCGCCAAGGCGGCCCCAAACTCCGTCAGGGCGGTGCCGTGGCCACGTGTCTTGCGCACCAGGGGCCGGCCGAGCGCCGTCTCGTAGGCCTGGAGACGCGCCCAGGCCGCGCGATAGGACAGGCCGAGGGCGTCGGCGAAGCCCTGCACCGAGCCGGTCCGCGTGATCGCGTCGAACATCACCGTCAGGTCGGACACCGTAAGCGCGCTCGCGCCGATCCGGATCGTGCCACCCAAGCCGAGGACGACGGAGATGGCCATCTCATCGGAAGATGGGTTCATATTGATGCCATCATAGGTGTCGTTCACAACCGGTTTCCCTTATCGGGGCTTGTTTTCAGAACGGCGCCGCCACCGGGCGAACCCCCGAGGCGTTGCGCCGGCTCCGTGCTCGCTCCAAGACGCGCGACCGGCCGACCGCAGATGTCCTCAGACCGCTTTGTTTCCTACCTCCGTCCCGCCCTTTCGGTTCAGGGAGCGACGCAAACCGCTCTGGTATCGCAGCGCGCCGCGATCGACCGCCACCTCGCAAGGCGCGGCCGGCTCGCTGCCGAGTGCGTCGAGTGGGGGCCCGACGCGTCCGATGCGGAGCGGCCGGCTCTGTGCGAGGCGCTGGCCCTGTGCGGCCGCCACGGCGCGACGCTTCTCATGGCGGAACTCGGGGCTTCAGGTCAGGATCCGGGCTTCCTGCGCGCTCTGAGCCGTGATCTGCGCCGTCTGGACCTGCACTTCGCCGTCGCCGACAGCCCGGAGGTCAGCGAGGCGACCCTCGGCATCATGGCCGCGGTGGCGGAGGCCGAGGACAGGCTCGGGGTGCGCCGCACCCCCGAGACGCTGGCCCGCCGCCGCGCGTTCTACGCGCGCTTCACCGCCGAGCGCCGTGCGCAGGCCGGCAGGGCCGGCCCATCCATCGCCGACCCGCGCCCTCTGGCGGAGAGCCTGGGGCGGGGCGAGACCCTGCCGCGGAGCCGGGAGCGGGCGGAGGAAGTGGCGCCGATCCTCAGCGAGATCCGCGCCGCGGGCGCGCTGACGCTGGAGCAGGTCGCCAACGCCCTCAACGCCTTGGGCATTCCCTCGGCGCGGGGAAGCCGCTGGTACCCGATGCAGGTGACGCGGATCGAGAAGCGCCTCGCCGGCGTCGGGTGATCGGTGCCGCATGTCCCGCACGACAGTGCTGCGGCGCCCGCTGTCGCGGCTCACCGCGGTAGCCGATCACCGTGTTGAAGCGAACCGAGACGCAGCGGGTCCGGCCGGCGCCGTGTGCGCGCGCCGTCTCAACCGTGCGGAACACCGAGGCCGGATAGACGCCGAACTCATCGACGGTGCCGGTGCCGCCGAATGATCGCGAGTGTGGTCATGGCCGGGCGATCCGCCGGACGATCCGGGCGACGATGGCGGGATCGAGGTCGGGATAGATCGGCAGGCAGAGCACCCGGTCGGCCGCCAGGGCCGCCACGGGCAGATCCTCGCGCCGGGCGCTCGGCAGAGTCCGGTACATCGGGTGGTCGCAGATCAGGGGATGGAAGTAGCGCCGCGGGTGGATGCCGTCGCGCTTGAGCGCGTCGTAGAGCGCGTCGCGGCCGGTCGGGTAATCGGGGCCGACCAGGATCGGGAAATAGGCGTAGTTGGCCGCGCCTTCCCCGGCGAAGTCCAGGCAGCGGATGCCGGGAATGCCCTGCAATCCCTGCCGGTAGGCCGCGTCGATCGCCTGCCGCCGCGCCAGCACCGTGCCGATGTGCCGAAGCTGGACGAGGCCAAGCGCCGCATTCAGCTCGCTCATCTTGCCGTTCAGGCCCGTTTCGATCACGGAAATCTCGTCTTCGAACCCGAAGTTCTTGAGCTTGTCGATCCGGTCCTTCATCGCCGGATCGGCGCAGACGATGGCGCCGCCCTCGAAGGTGTTGAATACCTTGGTGGCGTGGAAGCTCAGGACCGACAGGTCGCCGTGGTTCAGCACGCTTTGCCCGCGATGGCACACGCCGAAGGCGTGGGCGGCGTCGTAGATCACCTTCAGACCATGTCGGGCGGCGATGCCTGCGATCGCCTCGACGTCGCAGGGCTGGCCGTAGCAATGGACCGGCAGGATCGCGCTGGTGCGCGGGGTGATCGCGGCTTCGATCCGGGCGGGATCGAGGTTGAGGGTCACCGGGTCGATGTCGACGAAGACGGGGGTGAGCCCGCTCCAGAGCAGGGCGTGCGAGGTCGCGACGAAGGAATAGGGCGTCGTGATCACCTCGCCCGTGAGGTCGAGCGCCCGTAGGGCCATGATCAGCGCGGTCGTCGCGTTGTTGAACAGGGCGACCTGCGGCACGCCGAGATGGTCGCTCAGGCGTGCTTCCAGCTCTTGATGGAACGGGCCGCCATTGGTCAGGATCCGCGTCTGCCAGATCTGCCGTAGCAGCGGCTCGAACTCTTCGAGCGGCGGCAGGAACGGTCGGGTGACGTAGATCGGATCGGCCGCGCCCTCTGCCTCCGAGGCCGCCTGAGGAATGATCTGCGGGGCGGTGTCGAGGGTCCGTGCGAATTCCTGCTCCAGCCGGCGCAGGGTTGCCTGCACGGGAAGCTCACCCCGAGAAGCGAGCGACGGGAGGCTGTCTGCCTCGGGTGTCGGATCAAGCGGCGCGGCTCGCATCGACCCAGCACCTCCCCATCGCGCGGAAGGCGTCAGCACCCTCTCCGGTCAAGCGGGCGCGGCCGAGTGCCCCTTCGAGGGCGAGGTCGAGATTGCGGCGCGCCGTGTCGAAGCGGCCGGATGCCCGGTGGGTCGCGGCCGTGGCGGGGGAGCGCTCGACCGGCTCCGCGGCTGAGGCCTTCCCGGACGCCCCCCCGGCCGCGCGCGTTGTACGATGTTCGAGCATGCCCGGCCTTCCTGCGCCAGCCGGACGTTAGGAATTGTTTGGCTAACAGATCGTTAAAGTCGCGGTGGCCTCCTGCGGCAGGCCCGAACCGACGAAAGCCGCCTTGCGGCGGCTTTCGTCGGTCGGCCCGTTCTTTTGAGGAAACCGGAGCGGGCGAAGGGATTCGCACCCTCGAACCCAACCTTGGCAAGAGGCGCAAGGAACGACTCCGGAGGTTTCCATACATTGCCGGGGCGTTCCGGAGATCTTTTGACCATTCGATGTTTTGAGATGCCGACCACGCGGATCTCGAAGTCCACCGTCGACGCCGCCACACCGCGAGAGGCGGCCCATGACGTGATCGAAAAGGCCTTCGTCGAAAAGCGACTCTTCGGGAAAGGGTGTGCGAGGCGGGCGTCCGTCGATGGACTCGAGCGGCGATGTCGCTGACGACACCATGGCCGAGAACCCTCAACGGGCACGGTCTCCGGCGACCGATCCGGCCGCCGGGGGCAGCCGGGGGAGAAAAATTCTCCGCTGAAATCGACACTTGGAAGAAGTCTCTCCACCGCAGCGGAAATACGAAAAACCCGACCATTGCGTTCGGGCTATGGTGGACCGACATCCCGCTGTAGTTCCAAGCGTCTTCGGTCATCATGCCTCCCGTGCAATTCGATTCCTTCGGTGAGCCCGTCCTGCCGGCAAGCGACAAGGAGCACACCGCAGCTTCGCGGGTCGCTCTGCGCTCCGGCGTTGGTCTGTTCTGGGCCATGGTCGTCGCGATCGTTGCCGCGCGCGCGGTCTATTTCGATCCGTCCTGGAGCGAGAAGCTCAACAGCGTCGCCTCGCTGTTCGGTCATCTGAAAACCGTCGTCGGGGTTTGACCCGCACGGGTTGAAGAGCCGCACGACAAAAAGGCGCCGCGCGTCGTCGCGCGGCGCCTTTTTGTCGTCGAAAGTCTTCCTGCCGAAGCTGGGTCGTCAGGCCGAGAGGGCGTGGACGGCCGGCCCGGACTGGCTGTGGCCGAGGCCGAGCAGACTTGGAATCTCGGCCGGGGTATCGGCGACGGCGACGCCCGCCGCTTCGAGCGCGCGGCGTTTTCCCTCGTAGCTCCCCATGGATCCTGACACGATCGCGCCGGCATGACCCATCTTCTTGCCGGGCGGCGAGGCGCGCCCCGCGATGAAGGACACGACGGACTTCGACATGCCGGCCGCGTATTCCGCGGCCGCCTCTTCCATCGCGCCGCCGATCTCGCCGACGAGCACCACTGCGCGGGTCCGCGGATCCTGGTCGAGCGCCTGGAGGGCGTCGCGCGTCGTCGTGCCGATCATCGGATCGCCCCCGATCCCGAGGAAGACCGACTGGCCGAGGCCCGCTCGGGTGAGGTTGAGGCAGATCAGCGTCCCGAGGCTGCCCGAGCGCGAGATCACGCCGATTTCGCCCGGCTGGAAGATGTTCGGGTTGTGCCCCGGCATGATGCCGACGAACCCTTCCCCCGGCGTGACGATGCCGGCGGTGTTCGGCCCGATGATGCGGGTCCCGTGCTGCGCCGCCGCGTGGTGAATCGCGATGACGTCGAGGGCCGGGATGTGCTCGGTCAGGATGACGACGGTTTTTGCCCCGGCATGAATCGCATCGAGGGCGGCCTCGCGGGCCATAGCCGGCGGGATGAACATCACCGCCGCCTCGAACGGGCTCTCGGCCATGGCGGCCTTGGCCGTGGCGTAGACCGGCACTCCGAGATGATGCTCGCCCGCCCGCTTCGGATTGACCCCGGCGACGACCTGCGTGCCGCACTCCATCATCTTCTCGGTCCAGAAGGTGCCCTGCTTGCCCGTGATGCCCTGGACGAGCACGCGGGCGGACTGGCGGTAGATGATCATCGTGCGGCTCCCCCGCTTGCTGTCGAACGTGTTGCCGCGTGTGCCGCCTCGACGGCGGCCTGGACGGCATCCTCCATCAGATCGAAGGGCTCCTGGCCGAGGCCGTCGCGCACGAGGCGCACGGCCTCGTCCTCCCCGGTCCCGTGGATCGAGAAGAAGACGGGGATGTCCGGGGCGAGCCGCTTCCAGGCGGTGACGACGCCTTCGGCCATCACGTCGGTGCGGGCGAAGGCGCCACAGAAGTTCACGACGAGGCTTTTGACCCCGGGATTGGACAGGACCAGCTTCAGCGCGGCTTCCGACTTGGTGTAGGCCTCGCCGCCGATCTCAAGGAAGTTCGCCGGGCGCCCGCCGCAATGGCTGATGACGTCCATCGTCGTCATCGTCAGCCCCGCGCCGTTGGCCAGCACGCCGACATCGCCATCGAGCTGGATGAACTTGAGGCCGTTGGCCGCGCCCTCCCGCTCGAGGTCGGTCATCGGCTCTTCCGCCGCCTCCCCGGCGAGATCGGCCTGGCGGAAGGCGGCCGAGTCGTCGAGCGTCAGCTTGCAGTCGAGGGCGACGGCCCGCCCGTCAGCCAGAACGGCGAGCGGATTGATCTCGATCAGCTCCGCATCGACCCGGACGCTCGTCGCGTAGAGCGCCGCCAGGATCCCGGCGATTTGATCCTCGGCGCCTGCGAGGTCGAGGCCGGACAGCAGCGCATGGGCGGCCGCCTTGTCGAAGCCGGCCTCGGGATCGATGCGGTGTCGACGCAGCGCATCGGGCCGCGTCGCGGCGACCTCCTCGATGTCCATCCCGCCCTCCGTGGAGAAGAGGACCAGCGGGCACCGGCCCGCGGTGTCGAGCAGAACAGCCGCGTAGAATTCGCGCGCGATCCGAGCCTGCTCTTCCAGCAGGACCGAGCCGACCGCGTGGTCGTCGATGCGCATGCCGAGGATGCGCTCGGCGACGCCGCGCGCCTCCTCCGCCGAATTCGCCGGCTTGATGCCGCCGGCCTTGCCGCGCTTGCCGGTTGGCACCTGGGCCTTGACCATGCAGGGGCCGATTTCCGCGAAGGCGGCCTGCGCCTCCTCCGGCGTCCGGCACAGGACCGCGCGCGGGACAGGGATGCCGGCGGGCGCGAGGACGCGCGCCTTGGCGACGTGCTCCAGGAAATTCATCGTGCGGCCTCCGCCTGTCCGGCTTCGTGACCGATCCGCTTCCAGTGCGGTCCGAACAGCTCCATCTCGGTCGGCTTGTCCTCGGGGATCGGCGTGACGAGGTGGGTGATGTTGAGCATGTGGCGATAGCTCAGGTTCTCGGAGATCGAGTTCTTCTGCCAGGAGCCGCAGCCCATGCTGAGGGTGAAGCCGAGTCCGGAATTGAAGCCGCCGCCGTTGCCGAAGGTGTGGGCGAAGTTCACGAGCACCCGCACGACCTCCAGGTCCTCCGCCAGTTCGCGGGCGCGGTCCATGTCCGTGGTGTGCAGGCCGCAGGAATGGCCCTTGCCCTGGTGCTCCAAGATCTCGCGCACCCGTTCCTTGGCCGCCGCGAAGTCGCTCGCGCGGTAGACGGTCAGCACGAGGGCGAGCTTCTCGCCCGAGAGCGGATAGGCCTTGCCGACCCCGCTCTCCTCCACGAGGAAGAAGCTTTTCGCGTGGGCTTGCGCCGGTAGGTCGAAGGCCCCGGCCAGCACCTCGGCGTCGCGGGCGATGAGATCGCGGTTGAGCTTGCCCTTGACCCAGAGCCGCTCGATCACGCGCCGGCGCTCCTCCGGCGTGCAGAGATAGGCGCCGGCCTGCTCCAGCGCGGCGACAGCCGCATCGTAGACTGCATCGACGATGACGACAGCGTTCTCCGAGGAGCAGGAGGTCGAATTGTCGAAGATTTTCGAGTCGCGGATCCGCTCGGCCGCCGCGTCGAGGTCGGCGGTCTCGTCGATGATCACCGGCACGTTGCCGGCCCCCACGCCGATGGCCGGCGTTCCGCTCGAATAGGCGCGGCGGACGTTGTCCTGCGAGCCCGTCACCACGACGAGGTCGCAGGCCTTCATCAGCGCCTCGGTCGAGTCCTTCGTGATCGGCGCGGGCAGGATCTGCACGAGATCCTCCGGCAGACCGATCGCGGCGAGTTCTCGGCGCATCAGGTCGACGATGCGGGCCGTGGTGCGGTAGCCGAGCGGGGACGGAGCGATGACGATGGCATTGCGCCCCTTGACCGCCATCATCGCCTTGTTGACCGGCGTCGCGCCCGGATTGGTCGAGGGCGTCACCGCGCCGATCACGCCCATCGGCTTGGCGTATTTGACGAGTCCCTTCGCCTCGTCCCGCTCGATCACGCCGACGGACGGCGCGCGCAGGAGGTCGCGCAGGGTCCCGAAGGTCTTGCGCTGCTTCTTGCGAACCTTGTCGGCGACATTGCCGAGCCCGGTATCCTGCACGGCGAGTTCGGCCACTTCGCGAGCATGGTCGGGATTGTAGAGGGACCAGGCCAGGGCCCTCACCGCGGCGTCCGCGGTCTCCTGATCGACTGAAGCGAAGGCGCCCTGCGCCGCCCTCGCCCGCTCCATCACGGCATCGACAGAGTCCGGTTCGCTCCGGCTTGAAGGCGTTGGAGCCTGTTCGCGCGGTTCGTGCGGGCGTTCGGGGACCTTGAGGCCGATGACGGGCATCGCGGGGGATTCCTCATGCGGATGTCGAGGACGAAAACGGGGGTTGGGCGGGTGCCGGGCGGCAGAGCTGCGGTCAGGCGCTGGGCCTGACCGCCGCCGGACCCGTGGCGACGGGCGGGGCTGGCTCGACCTCGTCGAGGAAGGGCTCGTCCGGCCGCATGCGCAGGGCCAGCACGGCGCCGAGAAGGAGAAGACCGAGGGAGGCGACGAACGGAAGGTCCCAGCGGCCGGTTGCATCGATCACCGCGCCGAACACCACCGGCGAGATCATTCCGGCGAGGCCGAAGCCGAAGTTCATGAAGCCGGAAGCGGTGCCCGAGTGCTGGGGCGCGATGTCCATCGGCACGGCCCAGATCGGCGCGACGATCAACTCCGCGAAGAAGAAGGCGGCGGACAGGCACAGCGTGATGGTGACGAGATCGGTTACGAACAGCACCGGCAGCATGAACAGGAAGGCGCCGAGAAAGCCGACCACGATCACGCTGACGCGGGCCTTCGAGACGCTGCCGGTCTTCTTCAGGATACGGTCGCTGACGACGCCCCCGACCGTATCGCCGACCACGCCGGCGAAGAACACGCCTGACGCGAAGATCGCCGATTTCTTGATGTCGAGCTGGTACTGGTGAAGGAAGTAGGAGGGGATCCAGTTGAGGAACAGCCACAGCGTCCAGCCATAGCAGAAGTCCGTCATCGTCACCGGCAGCATGCGTTTGAGAAGGCGCCGCCACGGCACGGGCGGGCGCTCGCCCGCGATCTTCACCTTCGGCAGGACGGCGATCTCCTCCGGCGTGACGTCCTTGTGCTCGCGCGGATCGTCCCGGAAGTACCAGAACCAGAGGGCGACCCAAGCGAAGCTGATCAGGCCGACGATTACGAACGAGTCGCGCCAGGAGAGCGCGACGATGAGGAAGGCGATGAGTGGTGGCGTCAGCGCGTTGCCGAGGCGGGCGAAGGCGTGGGTGATCCCTTGGGCAAAGCCGCGCCGGTCGGCCGCCATCCAGTTCGCCAGGGCCCGCGTCGCGGTCGGGAAGGCCGATCCCTCGCCGACCCCGAGGACGAAGCGGGCGATGACCAGCGACATCGCGCCTTCGACGAAGCCGATGGCGATCGTGGCCGCCGACCAGATCGCGCCGCAGATCAGCAGGGTCTTGCGGGGACCGAGACGATCACCGAGCCAGCCGCCGGCGATCTGAAAGAAAGCGTAGGGATAGGCGAAGGCGGAGAAGGCCAGGCCGAGCTCGAAATTGGTGAGTCCGAGCTCCTTCTGCATCGCCGGTGCGGCCGTGCCGATATTGACCCGATCGATATAGGTGACCAGGTACATCAGGCAGATGATCAGCAGCACGCGGTCTGTGGCTTTGAAGCGAACAAGCCTCAGCATTCTGCCCTCCTGCTGAATTGAGGGGTACTTTGCGTGCCAGCGCGTAGAACTGCGCGCTGACACGCAAAGTATCCATGCATTCGTTGAGCGTTTCTCACCTATGAGACGTCGGATCGTTCAGGATCTTTGATCGTCCTGAATCATGGCTTGTCCGGCGCCTCGGTTTTACCCTACCGATTGCCTTCGCATCGGAGAAATTTATTCTCTGCATCGAGATCATGCAGGAAATTTATCGATATGATTCCGGATCTCGAGATCCCTCTCCTCAGGACCTTCGTCGCGGTGGTCGAAACCGGCAGTATAACGCTGGCCGGCCGGCAGGTCGGACGCACCCAGCCGGCGATCACGCACCAGATGCAGCGCCTGGAGAAGGCGCTCGCCAAACCGCTCTTTCAGGAGGATCGCCGCCACCTCACCCTGACCCGGGAGGGGGAGATGCTGCTGGGCTATGCGCGAACCCTGCTCGGTCTCAACGACGAGATCCGCGAGCGATTCGAGGCGCCCGATATCACCGGCCATGTCCGCCTCGGCGTGCCCGATCTCTACGCGGCCTTCCTGCTGCCCTCGGTCCTGAGCGGCTTCTCGCGGGCCTATCCGCAGGTCGAGATCGAACTGCGGTGTTCGCGCAGCGTGAACCTCCACGCGGCGCTCCAGCATGAGGAGATCGACATCGCGCTGATGACGCGCCAGCCGGAATTCGGCAGGGGCACGGCCGTGCGCGAGGAGCCGCTGGTCTGGGTGGCCGCGCGCGACTACGTCGTCGCGTCGAACGAAGCCCTGCCCCTCGCGCTGCTCCCGGCCGGAAGTGTCTATCGACAGTACGCTCTCGATGCGCTTGGCCAGATCGGGCGGTCCTGGAACATCGCCGCCGTCAGCGACAGCATCGCCGGGCTGCAGGCGGCCGTCTATGCGGGGCTGGCCGTCTCGGCCTTCCCGCTCTGTGCGCTCTGCCCCAAGGTCCGCCGGCTCGGTCGCAGCGACGGCCTGCCCGACATGCCTCATCTTGAGATCGTTCTGCAGCGCAAACCCAGCGGAATCACGCCCGCCGCCGAGCACCTCGCCGAATACATGGTCGCCGGAATTGGAAGTCTTGGACGCTGAGGCGCGCGGTCGGGTCTCCACGCGTTGTCGGCAAGGCTCTCATGTTGCGGCGACACGCTGTCGCCGTTGCGCCGCACAATGCTGCTCGCTAGAACAGGGTGCATCGCAGCAAGATCCGATCGACATGCCCCTCGCCGAGCGTCTTCGCCAGATTCTGCCCTTTGCCGTTGCAGTCTATCTCGCCGGCAGCGTAGGCCAACTCCACGCAACGCAGCCCGCTTTCTCCGTGCCGCGCGGTTTCTCGATGGAATCGGTTGCGTCCGGCATCAAGTGGCACATGCTCGAGATCGCCAAGAACGAGCAGTCCGAAATGGACTTCGGCTCTCCCGGCAACTGACCGCTGCGCCGAGTTCCTCCTCGGCGCTCAAGCGTGGCCCTCACCACGGGCCGGTCGTCCGCGTTCCGCCACGCATCCGGGCTCGCGCAGATGCGGTTCGCGGAATGCGTCCGCTCGTTTCTCGCTCGCCGATCGCCTCGTTCGCCTCCGGCCTCGCCGTGGGCCGCCTTGGCATGCCTGATTGACACTTCCGTCATTTCCCCATCTAATCGAACATAACGTTCCGTTTTTCGAGACATAAGGGCTCGATCGGAATGACAGACGAGGAAACGCTCGCGGCGAGGTGCAGGCGATGACTGTCGGCCCCTTCGACTTCATCATCGTCGGCGGCGGGACTGCAGGTTGCGTCCTTGCGAACCGCCTCACGGCCGATGGTCGGCATCGGGTGCTGATGCTGGAGGCCGGTCCACGCGATCGTTCGCCCTGGATCCACCTTCCCATCGGCTACGGGAAGACGATGTTCCACAAGACCCTCAACTGGGGCTTCTTTACCGAACCGGAGCCGACCATGAACGGTCGGCGGATCTACTGGCCGCGCGGTCGGACACTGGGGGGCTCCTCGTCGATCAACGGCCTGATCTACGTTCGCGGCCAAGCGGAGGACTACGATCACTGGGCGGCGCTCGGGAATACGGGCTGGTCCTGGAAGGACGTCCTGCCCTACTTCATCCGCTCCGAGCACAATTCCCAAGGCGCAGGACCCGCCCACGGCGCGGATGGGCCGCTCTGGTGCTCCGACATCGAGCATCGGCACGAACTCATCGATACGATCATTGCCGGCGCGGGCGAGCTCGGCATCCGCCGCACGGCGGACTTCAACGCGGGCGACCAGGAGGGCGTCGGCTACTACCAGCTCTTCACCCGCAAGGGCCGGCGCTGCAGCACCGCAGTCGCCTATCTTCGCCCGGCGCGCGGTCGTCGTAACCTTCGCGTCGAGACCGGCGCGCAGGCGGTCGGCCTGATCCTCGAAGGGCGCCGTGCGGTTGGGATCCGGTACCGGCTGAAGGGCCGGATGTACGAGGCGCGCGCCGCGACGGACGTGATCCTGGCCGCGGGTGCGCTGCAGAGCCCGCAGCTTCTCATGCTGTCGGGGATCGGACCCGAGACGGAGGTGGCGCGCCACAACATCCCCCTGGTGCACGCGCTACCCGGCGTCGGTGCGAACCTGCAGGACCACCTGCAGATCCGGCTGATGTACAAGGTGGCCAAGCCGATCACGACGAATGACGACCTGCGCACCGTGTTCGGGAGGGCGCGGATCGGCCTGCGTTGGCTGCTGACACGCAGCGGTCCGCTGGCCGTCGGGATCAATCAGGGTGGCCTTTTCACCCGCGTCATGCCCGGGCCCGGCACGCCGGACGTGCAGTTCCACTTCGCCACGCTCTCGGCCGATATGGCCGGCGGCGCGCCCCATCCCTGGTCAGGCTGCACCTTTTCGGTCTGCCAGCTGCGCCCCGAATCCCGCGGGAGCGTGACTCTGCGCAGCGCCGACCCCTTCGCGGCGCCCGTCATGCGGGCCAACTACCTCGCGACCGAGACGGACCGGCGCTGCACCGTCGAGGGCATCAAGTTCGCTCGGCGCCTCGCCGCGACGTCCCCCCTGCGGACGCTGCTGACGGAAGAGGTCAAGCCGGGCCCGGAGGTCGAGGGCGACGACGCCCTGCTCGATTTCGCGCGTGCGACGGGGGCCACGATCTTCCACCCCTCGGGGACGTGCAAGATGGGCTCGGACCCGATGGCGGTGACGGATGCGCGCCTGCGCGTCCACGGCATCGGCGGCCTGCGCGTCGTCGATTGTTCGATCATGCCGACCCTGATCTCCGGCAACACCAGCGCGCCCGTGGTCATGATCGCGGAGAAGGCCTCCGAAATGATTCTGGCCGATGCGCGGGCCGGTTCAGCGGCGGTCGCCGTCGCCTCCGACCCGCTGGCGACCACATCCAGCCGGCACCCCGCGCCGGCGCCAGAGGGGAGCCCGGCATGACGACGAGCGACACGGCACCCGAACGCGGCGGCCTCGCCCGCGTCGTCACGGCCGCTCTGATCGGAGCGACGATCGAGTGGTACGACTTCTTCCTCTACGGCGTCGTTGCCGGCATTGTCCTGAACAAGCTGTATTTTCCAGCCGACGATCCCCTCGTCTCGACGCTGCTCGCCTACTCGACCTTCGCCGTCGGCTTTGTCACCCGGCCGCTCGGTGGCGTGATCTTCGGACATTTCGGCGACCGGATCGGCCGCAAGAGCATGCTGGTCATCACCCTCATGCTGATGGGCGTGGCGACCTTCCTGATCGGGCTGGTGCCGACCTATGCACAGATCGGCGTCGCCGCCCCCGTCCTGCTGCTGATCCTGCGGATCGTCCAGGGCATCGGGCTGGGCGGCGAGTGGGGCGGAGCCGTGCTGATGGCTTTCGAGTATGCGCCTCCGGAGAAACGCGGCCTCTACGCCAGCATCCCACAGATCGGGCTCGCGCTGGGGCTCTGCATCGCCTCCGGCGTCGTTGCGGGGCTGTCCTACGGACTCACGGACGAACAGTTTCTCTCCTGGGGTTGGCGGCTCGCCTTCCTGCTCAGCGCCGTGCTCGTCGCCGTCGGCGCCTACATCCGGCTCAACGTGATGGAGACGCCCGAATTCGCCCGCGTGAAGGAGACGAACCGCGAGGCGGCGATCCCGTTCGTCTCGATGATGCGGGACTTTCCCGGCAACGTCGTCGCCGGCATGGGCGCGCGCACCATCGACGGCGTGTTCTTCAACATCTTCGCGGTCTTCTCGATCGGCTATCTTACGGGCACCGTGCAGGTACCGCGCACCCAGGCCCTGCTCGGCGTCACATCAGCCGCGCTCCTGCTCTGCGCCACGATTCCGATCGCCGGCTGGCTCTCGGACCGGCTCGGCCGTACCCGCGTCTACGCCTGGGGGTCGGTGCTCACCGGCTTCTCGGCCTTTCCGGCCTTCTGGATCTTCCTGAACAGCGGCGGCAGTATCGGGGCGATTTGGCTTGCGCTGATCGTACCCTTCGGGATCTTCTATGCCTCGGTCTACGGGCCGGAGGCGGCCTTGTTCTCGGAACTGTTTCCGGCCCGGGTACGCTACACTGGAATTTCCTTCGTCTACCAATTCTCCGGCATCTTCGCGAGTGGCCTGACCCCGATCGTCGCGACCGCGCTCCTGCAATATTCCGGTGCGGATCGGCCGTGGCTGGTCTGCGCCTATTGCGCGCTCGCCGGTCTCGTCAGCGCCGCCTCGGCGATCTGGATCGGGCGCGCGACACGACGGCCGCTGGCCGGGGATCCGGGGGCGCTGGACGCCGAGCCGGCTCTCGCAACGCCGACGATGCGAAGAATGCTCCACAAGTCGGCGAGTTCATAGAAAATAGTTTGTCTATAGCGTGTAGATATAGAAAGACTTGCTATGAATGGGGCCGCCGGGACCAAGCCGGGATCGGCGTCGAGGACCGACGATGCTGCAGAAGAACCGCCTGGTGACACCCTCGAAGCCCCGCCTCGCAATGTCGCGCCTTAGGGAGCTGGCTCCGGGGATCGGGCTGTGCCTTGCGGTGACGCTGGTCTCGATCGGCTTGCAGCATCTCGAGGAGGGCGCGTTCGAGCACCCCTATATCGAGGCGCTGGTGATCGCGATTCTCCTCGGCATGGCGATCCGGACGTTCTGGACACCGAGCCCGCTCTGGCGCTCGGGCATCGCCTTCAGCGCCAAACAGCTCCTTGAAGTCGCGGTGATGCTGCTCGGTGCCTCGATCAGCTTCGCGGCGATCGTCGCCTCCGGCCCGGTGCTGCTCGCGGCGATCGTCGCCACCGTGGTCGTGACGATCATGGCGAGCTTCGCGATCAGCCGCCTGCTCGGACTCGCCGTGCGCATCTCGATCCTGATCGCCTGCGGCAACTCGATCTGCGGGAACTCGGCCATCGCGGCCGTCGCCCCGGTCATCGGCGCCAGCAGCGACGACGTCGCCTCCTCGATCTCCTTCACGGCGATCCTCGGCGTGCTGATGGTGCTCGGCCTGCCGCTGCTGATCCCCCTGCTTGGCCTCGGCGCCGGCCAGTACGGCATTCTGGCTGGCCTCACGGTCTATGCCGTGCCGCAGGTTCTCGCCGCCACCGTCCCGGCCGGGCTGGTGGCGACGCAGATCGGCACTCTGGTGAAGCTCGTGCGCGTGCTGATGCTCGGCCCCGTCGTGGTCGGGCTCTCGCTCCTCGCACCGCGTTTCGACGGTGGCGCGCCGGAAACCGGCGGAGCACGCCGGTTCGACCCGTTCAAGCTGGTGCCGTGGTTCATCCTCGGCTTCCTCGTGCTCGCCGCGTGCCGCTCGCTCGGCCTCGTGCCAGACGCCGCGATCGGCCCGATCACGCGGGTCGCCGGCACCCTCACCGTGGTCTCGATGGCCGCCCTCGGGCTCGGGGTCGATGTGCGGGTGATCGGCCGCGTCGGCGGGCGCGTCACCGCGGCGGTGACGCTGTCGCTCGCAACGTTGCTGCTGATCAGTCTCGGGTTGATCCACCTGCTTCGGCTCGGCTGAGACGTGCTGGAAAAGCGGCGGATCCGAAACGGGATCCGCCCCAAAAGGAGGAAGCCATGATGCACCGACGCGCCCTCTTGGGCGGCGCCGGAACGGTCCTGCTCGCGAGTGCCGCGACCGGTTGGGCCCGCGCCGCCTCGCCCGAACAGATCACGCTTCCCTTCGGCAACGGCGAGCGCCCGCTCGTCGCGTATCCCGGCAAGCGCCCGCTGATCCAGATGACGAGCCGGCCGCCGCAGCTGGAGACGCCGTTCTCGGTCTTCGACGAGGGCCCGATCACGGCCAACGACGCATTCTTCGTGCGCTACCATCTCGCCGGCATCCCCACCGAGATCGACCCGGACACCTTCCGCCTGGAGATCAAGGGCAAGGTCGAGACGCCGCTCACCCTGTCGCTGGCGGACCTCAAGGGGTTCGACGCGGTCGAGATCACGGCGGTCAACCAGTGTTCCGGCAATTCGCGCGGCTTCTTCGAGCCGCGGGTCGCCGGCGGGCAACTCGCCAACGGCGCGATGGGCTGTGCCCGCTGGACGGGCGTGCCGCTGAAGGCCGTGCTCGACCGGGCCGGCGTCCAGGCCGGCGCGCGACAGGTGATGTTCGAGGGCCTCGACGGGCCGGTGCTGGAGCGGACGCCCGACTTCGCCAAGGCGCTCGACCTCGACCACGCCCGCGACGGGGAGGTGATGCTGGCCTACGCCATGAACGGCGAGGATCTGCCCTTCCTCAACGGCTTCCCGCTCCGCCTCGTCGTACCGGGCTATTACGGCACGTACTGGCTGAAGCATCTCAACGCGATCACGGTGCTCGACACGACGTTCGAGAACTTCTGGATGAAGACGGCCTACCGCATCCCGGCCAATGCCTGCGGCTGCACCGAGCCCGGCAAGTCGCCGTCGGCGACGGTGCCGATCAACCGCTTCACCATCCGCTCCTTCATCACGAACGTGCCCGACGGCGGGAGCGTCAGGGCGGGGGCCGACACGCTGCTGCGCGGCATCGCCTTCGACGGCGGCTACGGCCTCACCGAGGTGCTGGTCTCCGGCGACGACGGGCGCAGCTGGACCGCGGCCAGACTCGGCCGCGACGAGGGTCGCTACGCCTTCCGGGGCTGGGAGGCGAGCCTGAGGGTTCCGGCCGGCGAGCACCGCTTACGGGTTCGGGCGCTGAACCGGATCGGCCAGTCGCAGCCGCTCGAAGCCCTCTGGAATCCGGCCGGCTACCTGCGCAACGTCGTCGAGACGACGCGCGTCACCGCACGCTGACGGAGGGGTTCATGACACGATCTGCTGCGCGCCCCGCCCGCCCGGGCCTGGCTTGCTCAAGCTTTGCCGCCCTGGCTCTCTTTGCCGTCTCGACCGGGACCGCCGGTGCCGGACCGGTCGCCTACGACCTGCCGGAGGAGACGGCCAAGCTCCGGCCCGGCCCCGGCGCCGAGATCGCCGAGGCCCATTGCCTGACCTGCCACTCACCGGACTACATCGCCATGCAGCCGGCCAAAAAGGGCCATGCCTTCTGGTCGGCGGAAGTCACCAAGATGATCAAGGTCTACGGCGCACCGATCGCGGAGGCCGACGCCAAGGCCATCGCGGATTACTTGGCGGCCACCTACTGATCGCCCAAGATACCCTCTCGGGCGTAGGATCGCAGGGCTTCGCCGCCGCGGACGCTCCGCGATCCGCGTGAACGGCAGGAGGATCCGATGAGCGACGACGACGGAACGAAAGCGGTCACGCGGGTGCCGCGCTCCCGCCGGCAGATCCTGGCTGCCGGCTCCGCCCTCGTCGGCGGAAGCCTCGCCGGTGGGGTGGCCTCGCCGGCACGGTCAGAGCCGGCACCGGTCCTCGACGACACGCCCCCGAACGTGCCGCGCTGGATGAAGGAGCCGGGCGCGGATGTCGGCAGTCAGCTCTACGGCACGCCCTCGGAATTCGAGAGGGGCGTCATCCGCAACGTGCCGAAGAACGGCAAGCAGTACACCTCCTCCGCCAGCCGCACGCCGCTGCAGGATCTCGACGGTATCATCACGCCGAACGGCTTGTTCTACGAGCGGCATCACGGCGGTATCCCCGCCATCGATCCCGCTCAGCACCGCCTGATGATCCACGGCCTGGTCGAACGTCCCCTGCTCCTGACCATGGGCGAGTTGCGGCGGTTTCCCACCGAATCCCGCATCTACTTCCTGGAATGCTCCGGCAATCCCGGCTTCGAGGCGATCAAGCAGGCCAAGACGGCTTCCGATCTGGTCGGCTTGGCGAGCTGCTGTGAGTGGACGGGCGTCCGGCTCAAGACGATCCTCGACGAGGTCGGCGTAACCCCGGAGGCGCGGTGGGTCGTCGCCGAGGGCGCCGATGCCGCCGCCCTCACACGCAGCGTGCCGCTGGAGAAGTGCCTCGACGACGCCCTGCTCGTCTTCAGCCAGAATGGTGAGCGGCTGCGCCCGCAGCAGGGATACCCGCTCCGCCTCCTGCTCCCGGGCTTCGAGGGCAACATGAGCGTGAAGTGGCTTCGCCGCCTCAACGTCGTCGCCGAGCCCGCCTACTCGCGGGAGGAGACCGCCAAGTACACGGATTCGATGCCCGACGGCACGGCGCGCCAGTTCACCTTCACCATGGAGGCCAAGTCGATCATCACGCGACCCTCCGGCACGCACAGGATCGCCGGAGGCTTCAACGAGATCACCGGTCTCGCCTGGAGCGGCCGCGGGCGCATCACCGGGGTCGAGGTCTCGGTCGACGGCGGCGGCACGTGGCAGCCCGCCGGACTGCAGGAGCCGGTCCTGAGCCGTGCCTTCACCCGCTTTCGCTACCCGTGGACCTGGGACGGCCGGCCGACGACGATCCTGAGCCGCGCCACCGACGAGACGGGCTATGTGCAGCCGAGCTTCGAGGCCCTGACGACGGTTCGCGGCATGAAGTCGTTCTACCACAACAACGCGGTCGTCCCCTGGCGGATTGCCGCCGACGGCGAGGTGTCGAATGGCTATGTTTGAGCGCAGGCGGCTTCTGGCGATCGCGATCCCTCTGACGCTGTTCGGCGCGTGCGCCCACGCCGAAGGCCGCTACGGCTTCGGACGGGCCCCGACCGACGGGGAGATCGCGGGCTGGAACATCGATATCGACCGCGACGGCAGGAAGCTCCCGCCGGGCCACGGCAGCGTCGAACAGGGTCGCGCGCTGTTCGAGGCCCAGTGCGCTTCCTGCCACGGCGCTCAGGGAGAAGGCGGCGTCGGCGACCGGCTGGCCGGCGGCCACGGCTCGCTGGCCTCGCCCAAACCGGTGAAGACGGTCGGCAGCTTCTGGCCCTACGCACCGACCCTATTCGACTATATCCACCGCGCCATGCCGATGAACGCGCCGCAATCGCTGAGCCCCGACGCGGTCTACGCGGTCGTCGCCTACGTCCTCAACCTGAACGGTCTCGTCCCGGACGATGCGATCATGGACGCCAGGACGCTCCCGGCGGTGAGGATGCCGAACCGCGACGGGTTCGTTCCCGACCCGCGCCCCGATACGCGCTGACGGGCATTTGCCCTGAGGGCGCCCGGAACCTGATCGACGATGCGGTTCCGGGCGCTTCGTTTGGTCTGGAGCATCATCCCGAAAGGTGGTTGCCGGCTTTCGGAAAAGGACGATGCTCTAAGGTGCGGCGCCCCTCAAGCGGGCTGCTGGGGCCGCATGTCGCGGCGGTCGATGCCGGCGACAACGACCGGCTTCTTCATCGCGTCACGGCGGAAGGGTTCGCCGAGCTCCTGATTGAGCATCACCTCGATGAAGGTCGTCACGCCGTCGGCCTGAGCCTCGGCGGCCTGCTGGATCGCCTCGGTCAGGGCCCCCTGCGTCTCGACGCGCACGCCCCGGAACCCGCACCCTTCCGCGATCTTCGCGTAGCTCAGCTTCGTGTCGAGCTCGGTTCCGACGAAGTTGTTGTCGTACCAGAGGATCGAGTTCCGCTTCTCGGCGCCCCACTGGAAATTGCGGAAGATCACCATGGTGACCGCCGGCCACTCATCCCGGCCGATCGAAGTCATCTCGTTCATCGAGATGCCGAAGGCGCCGTCACCGGCAAAGCCGAAGACAGGCACGTCGGGGCAGCCGATCTTGGCGCCGATGATCGCCGGGAAGCCGTAGCCGCAGGGACCGAACATGCCCGGCGCCAAGTACTTACGCCCCTGCTCGAAGGTCGGATAGGCGTTGCCGATCGCGCAGTTGTTGCCGATATCGGTCGACAGGATCGCCTCGAAAGGCAAGCCGGCTTGAATCGCGCGCCACGCTTGGCGCGGCGACATCTTCCCGCTCTCGCGCTCGCGTGCCGCCACGTTCCAGTTCGTGCCCTCGTCGTCGTCCTCGTGATCCATCGACGACAGCGCCTGCGCCCAGGCGGACTTGGTACGGTGGATCTGTGCCTGCCGCTCTTCGCGGCCGTCATTGCCCGCCTCCGGGGACAGCTGCTGCAGGAGTTCGCGCGCGACGTGCTTGGCATCGCCGCAGATGCCGACCGAGATCGTCTTGGTCAGGCCGATCCGATCGGGATTGATGTCGACCTGGATGATCTTGGCGTTCTTGGGCCAGTACTCGATGCCGTAGCCGGGCAGCGTCGAAAACGGGTTGAGGCGGGTGCCGAGTGCCAGCACCACATCGGCCTTGGCGATGAGCTCCATCGCCGCCTTCGACCCGTTGTAGCCGAGCGGGCCAACGGCGAGGGGGTGCGAGCCCGGGAAGGAGTCGTTGTGCTGGTAGCCGCAGGCCACCGGCGCATCGAGCCGTTCGGCGAGCGCGACGGATTCCCGGATCGCATCACCGATGACGACACCGGCCCCATTCAGGATCACGGGGAACGTCGCACCCGACAGCAGCGCCGCGGCCTCGGCGATCGCCTGCCGACCGCCGGTCGGCCGCTCCAGCCGGACGATTTGCGGCAACGCGACATCGATCTGATGCGTCCAGAAATCGCGCGGGATGTTGATCTGTGCCGGCGCGCAGCCGCGCCACGCCTTCTCGATCACCCGGTTGAGCACCTCGGCGACGCGGGTCGGGTCGCGGACCTCCTCCTGATAGCAGACCATGTCCTCGAACAGAGCCATCTGCTCGACTTCCTGGAAGCCGCCCTGGCCGATCGTCTTGTTGGCCGCCTGCGGCGTGACCAGCAGCATCGGCGTGTGATTCCAGTAGGCGGTCTTGATCGCCGTGACGAAGCCGGTCACGCCCGGTCCGTTCTGGGCGACCGCCATCGCCATCTTGCCGGTCACGCGGGAATAGCCGTCGGCGATGAGGGCGGCGTTGCTCTCATGGGCGCAGTCCCAGAAGGTGATGCCGGCCCTCGGGAACAGATCGGAGACCGGCATCATCGCCGAGCCGATGATGCCGAAGGCATGCTCGATCCCGTGCATCTGCAGGACTTTGATGAAGGCCTCTTCCGTGGTCATCCTCATGGCGCGCTCTCCCACCCTGGCTTTGCCAAGTCGTTGTGATGGTCGTTCGTCGGCTCGGACGGCGGCGCGTGGCCATGGCGGTCGGGCCGCTCCGATGGAGGACACGCCATGCCGGCTGCATCCTCATCTGACCGAAACTTAGCGCCCGGCCGCACCCGTATGCAATCGAAATCTCGTTTTTTTGCTTTCTACGTTCAGGAATTTGGAATATGAAGCCTGCAACCATGGATGATGCCCCCGAATCCTCGCCGGCCCTGAAGGCGTTCAGCCTGTTGGAGATCATCGCCGAGATGGATCATCCGCCCACGCTCGCGGAACTCACGGAGGCGGCGAACCTGCCCAAGCCCACCCTGCACCGGTGGCTGAGCATGCTGGAGGGCGCCGACCTGCTGCGACGGATGCCGGACGGACGACGCTACGAACTCGCGGCGCGCGCCACGGCGCTGGCCTTCGCGATCCTGTCGAACAATTCCGGCTCGACCCAGCGTCATCAGCTCCTCGAGCGGGTGGTTCGTACGATGGGCGAATCCTGCAACCTCACGGTGCTGGAGGGCAGCGAGGTCATGTATCTCGACCGCGTCGAGGCTGCCGCACCCTTGCGCGTCGCCTTCCAGAAGGGGTCGCGCGTACCGGCCCACGCCTCGGCGAGTGGCAAGCTGTTCCTGGCGATGATGCCGCCGGCCAAGCGCGACCGCTTGATCGGCTCGCTGACGCTGGAGCGATACACGGCCAACACCCTCGCCGATGCGGACGCGCTCCGGGCCGAACTCGGCCGGATCAAGCGCGACGGCTATGCCTTCGACGACGAAGAATTCCTATCCGGCCTGTTCTGCGTGGCCGTGCCGATCTTCGATCACAACGGACGCGACTGCATCGCCGCCCTCGCGCTTCAGGCGCCGGTGGTGCGGGTCTCCCGCGCGAACGCGGCCGAGCGTCTGCCAACCCTGCGAGAGGCGGCCGAAGCCATGGCCGTCACGCTGCGATAAGCGCCCGAGGGGCGCGCCGGGAGAGGAGACACGCCCCATGACGCGCACCGAGGACGCCGCCATTCTGGTGCTCAACGCCGGCTCATCGAGCGTGAAATTCGCGCTCTTCCGGGCCGATACGCTCGAACCGCTCTGCCGCGGCGGCATCGAGGGGATCGGCAGCGCGGCGCGGTTCGGGGGCGCCGCCGGGGCGAAGGCGCATCTGTTCGACGGGGCGGTGCTGCCGGAGGGCAGCCGTCACGAAGCCGCCACGCATTGGCTCCTCGATCGCCTGCGCTGCGCGGACCACCTCGACCTTCGCGCGGCCGGGCACCGCGTCGTCCATGGCGGCCCGGATTTCTCGGCGCCGGTCGTGATCGACGATGATGTGATGACGAGCCTCGAAGGGTTGATCCCGCTCGCCCCGGCGCACCAGCCGCACAATCTCGCGGCGATCCGGGCGGTGGCGAAGGCTTGGCCCGATCTGCCGCAGCTCGCCTGTTTCGATACGGCCTTCCATCGGTCGATGCCGCGGCTCGCCCAGCTCTTCGCGATTCCGCACGCGCTGACCGATCAGGGCCTTATCCGCTACGGTTTCCACGGTCTCTCCTACCAGCACATCGCCGATGTGCTGCCGGACATTGCCGGCGACGTTGCGCAGGGACGGGTGATCGTCGCCCATCTCGGCCACGGCGCGAGCCTCTGCGCGATGCGCGAAGGGCGCAGCATCGCCACCACCATGGGCTTCACCGCCCTCGACGGTCTGATGATGGGGATGCGCTGCGGCGCCATCGATGCCGGTCTCGTGCTGTACCTGATCGAGCAACGCGGCATGACACCGGCGGAGGTTTCCGAGATCCTGAACCGGCGCTCGGGCCTGCTGGGCGTCTCCGGCATCAGCAACGACGCGCGCACCCTTCTGGCGAGCGAGGAGCCCCGGGCCACGGAAGCGCTCGACTTGTTCGCCTACCGCGTCGTGCGCGAGGCCGGTTCGATGATGGCGGCCCTCGGCGGCCTGGACGCCTTCGTCTTCACCGCCGGCATCGGCGAACGCTCGGCCCGAATCCGTTCGGCAATCGCCCAGGGCTTGGCCTGGACCGGCATCCGCCTGGATGAGGATCGCAACGCGGCCAACACTGTCAGAATCAGCGCCGATGGAGCGACGATCCCTGTCTACGTTATTCCCGCTGATGAAGAATTGCCGATTGCACGCAGTGTCGGCAGCCAAGTGCTTTCGGCCTGACCTGGGTTCCAGCACAGCACCGCCGTTTCGGCTCTGGCTGAGAGTGCCTCACAAAACACCCGATCACCGATCGTCTCCGTTCTGGGCACGGCGACGCAGCGGGAGTTCTGTGAGAGACACTTCGTCACGCGGGCAAGCCGACCGGTTATCCGCTCAACGGCGTCGAATGGCGGGGCCTGATTTCGCTGCAAAACGCTTGCGCCATGCCTGAGCGGCATGCGGGCCGAGCCCCGGCGCAAGTCTGAAGAACCTCGCCGGTCTTCCTCAGGGACGGCCGCGCAAGGCGGCCGGTCGACCGGGCCGCAAGGCAAGCGCCCAATCTCGGATTCCGTTAACCCTCGATGCGGCCATCGCCGAGGGATGACGGGACGCTCGGAATCGGGCCGATCCTAATGCGATCCTTATGAGATCGTATCCCTTTCCGTCTCGAACCCTAACGCGGTTCCCGTCCACATTCAGGACCGGCCCGGGTCGGCCGCGGGGCACCCGCAGCCGGCGGACCGACTGGATACGGACACACCATGCTCGACATCGTCTTCCTGCTCGGGGGCCTCGCCTTCTTCGGCCTGGGCGCCGGCTATGCCGCGCTCTGCGAGCGCCTCTGAGGCAAGCCGCCATGACCCTCGACCTCGCCCTCGGCGCCCTCGTGACCACCGGGCTCCTCGTCTACCTCACCTACGCCCTCGTCCGCCCCGAGCGGTTCTGAGCGGCCCCCAGGACTGACCTCCATGACACTCAACGGCTGGATGCAGATCGCGCTGTACGGCGCGGTCGTGCTGGCGCTCGTGCGGCCACTCGGCGGGTACATGACCCGCGTCTTCAACGGCGAGCGCAACCTCCTCTCTCCCGTGCTCGCGCCTGTCGAGCGCGGGCTCTTGCGCATCTCCGGCATCGACGCCCGTCAGGAGCAGACCTGGCTCGGCTACGCAGGGGCGATGGTCCTGATCAACGTGGCCGGCTTTGTCCTGCTCTACGCCCTCCTGCGCCTGCAGGCGCTGTTGCCGCTGAACCCAGCCGAGCAGGCGGCGGTGGCGCCCGACCTCGCCTTCAACACTGCGACGAGCTTCGTCACCAACACCAACTGGCAGTCCTATAGTGGCGAGACCACGCTCTCGTACCTCAGCCAAATGCTCGGGCTCACGGTCCAGAACTTCGTCTCGGCGGCGTCGGGCATGGCGGTCGCCGTCGCGCTGATCCGCGGCTTCGCCCGGGCTTCGACAAAGACGCTGGGCTCCTTCTGGGTCGATATGACCCGTGCCACCCTCTACGTGCTGCTGCCGCTCTGCATCGTGCTGGCCCTGTTCTACGTGTCCCAGGGCATGCCGCAGACGCTTTCGCCCTACGTCGAGGCGACGACGCTGGAGGGCGCGAGGCAGACCATCGCGGTCGGGCCGGTGGCGAGCCAGGTCGCGATCAAGATGCTGGGGACCAACGGCGGCGGCTTCTTCAACGCCAACGCCGCCCATCCTTTCGAGAACCCGACGGCGCTCTCGAACCTCCTGCAGATGCTCTCGATCTTCGTGATCGGCGCCGCGCTCACCAACGTCTTCGGCCGCATGGTCGGGGACGAGCGGCAAGGCTGGGCGATCCTCACCGCGATGGGCCTGCTCTTCATCGCCGGCGTCGGCGTGACCTACTGGGCCGAGGCCAGCGCCCACGGCGTCCTGTCCAACCTCGGACTGACCGGCGGCAACATGGAGGGCAAGGAGATCCGCTTCGGCATCGCCGCCTCGGCGCTCTTCGCGGTGATCACGACGGCCGCCTCCTGCGGTGCGGTCAACGCCATGCATGACAGCTTTACCGCACTGGGCGGGCTGATCCCGCTGCTCAACATGCAGCTCGGCGAAGTGATCATCGGCGGCGTCGGCGCGGGCCTCTACGGCATGCTGGTCTTCGTCGTGGTCGCGATCTTCGTGGCAGGCCTGATGGTCGGACGCACCCCCGAATATCTCGGCAAGAAGATCGAGGCGCGCGAGGTGAAGATGGCGATGCTCGGCATCCTCTGCCTGCCGCTGATGATGCTGGGCTTCACGGCTTTTGCCACGGTGGTGCCGGCCGGTCTCGCCGGGCCCGCGAATGCCGGCCCGCACGGTTTCTCGGAGATCCTCTACGCCTACACCTCGGCTGCCGCCAACAACGGCTCGGCCTTCGGCGGGCTGACGGCCAACACGCTGTTCTACAACACGACGCTGGCCATCGGCATGCTCGTCGGCCGCTTCTTCGTGAAGATCCCGGTTCTGGCCATCGCCGGCTCGCTCGCCGCCAAGAAGCGGGTCCCGGCCTCCGCCGGCACCTTCCCGACCCATGGCGGGCTGTTCGTCGGCCTCCTCGTCGGCGTGGTGCTGATCATCGGCGGCCTGACCTTCTTCCCTTCGCTGGCGCTCGGCCCGGTGGTCGAGCACTTTGCCGGGGCGGCCGGGCAGACCTTCGCGACCGGAGGCTGAGATGCCGCGCACGGTTCCGAACCGGCGCATGCCGCGCCATCACCCGATGCTGCACCGGCCGCCGCACCACCGCGCCCACGGCGCCAAGGCGAGGCCCGTGCGCATCTCCGACCTCGTGCTGGCCCTCCTCGGTGTGGCGCTGCTCGACGGCCTCGCCCTCGCGGCGGCCTTCACCCTGGCCGCCGGCACGACGGCCCCCTGAACCGGCAAGGTCCGGCGTCGCTCGCCCGGCCTCCTCGCCCTCTCCGGACACCTGAAACCATGTCCCGCAAGACTTCATCGCTGTTCAGCGCCGCCCTCGTCGGGCCCGCTTTTCTCGGCTCCGTCAGGAAGCTCGACCCCCGCGCCATGATCCGCAACCCGGTCATGTTCGTGGTCGAGGTCGTGGCGGCCCTGACCACCATGCTGTTCGTCCGTGACCTCGTCACCGGAGGCAGCGACCTGTTCTTCTCCGGCCAGATCATCCTCTGGCTGTGGTTCACCCTGATCTTCGCCAACTTCGCCGAGGCGCTCGCCGAGGGCCGCGGCAAGGCCCAGGCCGACAGCCTGCGGCGTACCCGCACCGAGATGACCGCCAAGCGGCTCACCGGCCAGGGCCGGGCCTACGAGACCGTCCCCGGCACGAGCCTCAAGGTCGGCGATGTGGTGCTCGTCGAGGCCGGCGACCTCATCCCCTCGGATGGCGAGGTCATCGAGGGGGTGGCCTCCGTGAACGAGGCGGCCATCACGGGCGAGTCGGCTCCGGTCATCCGCGAGTCGGGCGGTGACCGCTCGGCGGTGACGGGGGGCACGCAGGTGCTCTCGGACGCGATCAAGGTCCGCATCACGGCTGCGGCCGGCTCGACCTTCGTCGACCGTATGATCGCCCTCGTCGAGGGCGCCGCGCGCCAGAAGACCCCGAACGAGGTCGCGCTCAACATCCTGCTCGCCGGGCTGACCATCGTGTTCGTGTTCGCGGTGGCCACCATCCCGAGCTTTGCGAGCTATGCCGGCGGCTCGATCCCCGTGATCGCGCTGGTCGCGCTGTTCGTGACCCTGATCCCGACCACCATCGGCGCGCTCCTGTCCGCCATCGGCATCGCCGGCATGGACCGTCTGGTCCGCTTCAACGTGCTCGCCATGTCGGGCCGCGCCGTCGAAGCGGCCGGCGACATCGACACGCTGCTCCTCGACAAGACCGGCACGATCACGCTCGGCAACCGCCAGGCCACCGCGTTCCGCCCCGTTCGTGGCGTCACCGAACAGGATCTGGCCGACGCGGCGCAACTCGCCTCGCTGGCCGACGAGACGCCCGAAGGCCGCTCCATCGTCGTGCTCGCCAAGGAGACGTACGGCATTCGCGCCCGCGACATGGCCGGGTTGAACGCCACCTTCGTGCCCTTCACCGCGCAGTCCCGGATGTCGGGTGTGGACCTTGAAGGCTCGTCCATCCGCAAGGGCGCGGTCGAGGCCGTCATCGCCTCCGTCTCCGAGCCGCCACTGGCAACCCGCGGCTCCAATGCGGCGCTCGCCTACCGCCCGGCCGCCGAGACCGAGGGGGTGGCCGAGATCCGGGCCATCGCGGAGGAGATCGCCAAGGCCGGCGGCACGCCGCTCGCGGTGGCAAAGGACGGCCGCCTGCTCGGCGTCGTTGACCTGAAGGACATCGTGAAGGGCGGGATCCGCGAGCGCTTCGCGGAGCTGCGCCGCATGGGCATCCGCACGGTGATGATCACGGGCGACAATCCCATGACCGCCGCCGCCATCGCCGCGGAGGCGGGCGTGGACGACTTTCTCGCCCAGGCGACCCCCGAGGACAAGCTGGCGCTGATCCGGCGTGAGCAGGCCGAAGGCAAGCTCGTGGCGATGTGCGGCGACGGCACCAACGACGCGCCGGCGCTGGCTCAGGCCGATGTCGGGGTTGCCATGAACACCGGCACGGTCGCGGCGCGCGAGGCCGGCAACATGGTCGACCTCGATTCCGACCCGACGAAGCTCATCGAGATCGTCGGCATCGGCAAGCAGTTATTGATGACCCGCGGTGCCCTGACGACGTTCTCCATCGCCAACGACGTGGCCAAGTATTTCGCCATCATCCCGGCGATGTTCCTGACGCTCTACCCGCAGCTTCAAGCGCTCAACGTCATGGGGCTGGCCTCGCCGCAGAGCGCGATCCTCTCCGCCATCATCTTCAACGCCCTGGTCATCGTCGCGCTGATTCCGCTCGCCCTGCGCGGCGTGACCTACCGCCCGGTCGGCGCGGCCTCGCTCCTGCGGCGCAACCTGCTGATCTACGGCCTCGGCGGCGTCCTCGTGCCGTTCGTGGCCATCAAGGCCATCGACCTCGCCGTCACCGCCCTCCATCTCGCCTGAACGACAGGTCCCGGAGACCTCCCATGTTGAATCAGCTTCGTCCCGCCCTCGTCCTGCTCGTCGCGCTGACGGCGGTCACGGGTCTCGCCTACCCCCTCGCCGTCACCGGCGTCGCCGGGGCGCTCTTCCCGGCCAAGGCCGCAGGAAGCTTGATCGAGCGCGACGGCACGATCGTCGGTTCCAGCCTGATCGGCCAGAGCTTCACCGGCGAGGGCTACTTCCATGGCCGGCCCTCGGCCACCACCGCGGCCGATCCGGCGGACGCCTCCAGGACCGTGTCGGCCCCCTACAACGCGGCCAACTCCGCCGGCTCGAATCTCGGGCCCACGAGCGCGGCGCTGGCCGAGCGCGTGAAGGGTGACCTCGACGCGCGGAGGGCCGAGAACCCAGGTCGGCCGGTGCCGGTCGATCTCGTCACCACGAGCGGCTCGGGCCTCGACCCCGACGTCTCGCCCGAGGCGGCCCTGTTCCAGGTGCCGCGCATCGCCCGAGCCCGCAACCTGCCCGAGGACAGGCTCCGCGAGCTCGTCGCCAGTCAGGTCCAGGGCCGCACCCTCGGACTGCTCGGTGAACCGCGCGTCAACGTGCTCGCCCTGAATCTTCTCCTGGACGACCTCGCCAAGCGCTAAAGAGCGAACCATGCCCGGGACCGGCCGCGACCCGAACCGCCCCTCGCCCGACGCGCTGCTCCAAGCGGCCCGCCGGGAAGAGCGGACGCGCGGCCGTCTCAAGGTCTTTCTTGGCGCCGCTCCCGGCGTCGGCAAGACCTACGAGATGCTCACCATCGGGCGCGCCAAGCTCAAGGCCGGCGCCGATGTCGTGGTCGGCGTGGTCGAGACCCATGGCCGGGCCGAGACCGAGGCTTTGCTCGACGGCTTCGAGATCATCCCGCGACGGGCCGTGCCCTACCATGGCACCGTGCTGGAGGAGATGGACCTCGACGCGCTGCTGGCGCGCCGCCCGGCCCTGGCGCTGGTCGACGAACTCGCCCACACCAACGCGCCCGGCTCGCGCCACCCCAAACGCTACCAGGACGTGGAGGAGTTGCTCGACGCCGGCATCGATGTCCTGACGACGCTGAACATCCAGCACGTCGAGAGCCTCAACGATGTCGTGGCCTCCATCACCCGCATCCGCGTGCGCGAAACCGTGCCGGACAGCATCCTCGACCGGGCCGACGACATCGAGGTGGTCGACCTCAACCCGGACGATCTGATCGAGCGCCTGAAGGCGGGCAAGGTTTACGTGCCGGCGAACGCCGAGCGGGCACTCAAGCACTACTTCTCGCGCGGCAATCTGACGGCCCTGCGGGAGCTCGCCCTGCGTCGGACGGCCGACCGGGTCGATGACGAGCTCCTGAGCCACATGCGGGCCAACGCGATCCCCGGCCCCTGGGCGGCGGGCGAGCGCGTGCTCGTCTGCGTGAGCGAGGATCCGCGCTCGGCAGGCCTCGTGCGCTACGCCAAGCGGCTGGCTGACCGCCTCCACGCCCCCTGGACCGCCCTGGTGGTCGAGGGACCGCGCGCCGCCTCCCTCAGTGAGGCCGCGCGCGACGGGGTGGCCGAGGCCTTGCGGCTCGCCGACCGGCTCGGTGGCGACGCCGTCACCCTGCCGGGCGGCCGGCGCGTCGCCGACGACATCCTCGCCTACGCACGCTCCGCCAATGTGAACCACATCGTGGTGGGCAAGGCGACGCGCTCCTGGGCCTTCGAGCTCGTGAACGGCTCGGTGGTGCACGACCTCGTCCGCCGGAGCGGCAACATCAGCGTCCACGTGGTACCGGGCGAGGACGCGCCGACCGAGATGGCGTCCCGGCGCGCGGTCGCCACCGCCGCTCCGCCCGCCACCTTCGACGCCCGGTCCTACGCCCTGGCGCTGCTCGTCACCGGTGCCGGCCTCGGGCTCGCTTTGCTGCTGGAGCCGTCTACGGGCGTCGAGAACGCCGACCTCATGCTGCTGACCGCCGTCGTGGCGGTCGCCGTGCGCTGGGGACTGGGGGCCTCGCTCGCCGCGGTGGTGGCGGCCTCGCTGTCGTACAACTTCTTCTTCCTGCCGCCGGTCTACACCTTCACCATCGCCGACCCGACCAACATCGCGGCCTTTCTGCTCTTCACCCTGGTGGCGGTGCTGGTCTCGAACCTCGCCGCCCGTGCCCGCCTGAGCGCCGTGGTCAGCCAGGGCCGCGCGAAGGCCACGGAGCGGCTCTTCGGGTTCTCGCGCAAGCTCGCGGCCTGCGGGACCCTCGACGACGTGCTCTGGGCGACCTCCGCGCAGGTCGCGGCCATGCTGAGGGTACGCGTCGTCCTTCTCCTGCCGGATGATAAGGCCCTCGCCGTCCGTGCCGGCTACCCGCCGGAGGACATGCTGGACGAGGCCGACCTGGCGGCGGCGCAGTGGGCCTTCGACAACGAGCGCCCGACCGGGCGCGGCGCCGACACCCTGCCCGGGGCCAAGCGCCTGTTCCTGCCGATGCGCACCGGGCGCGGCACCATTGGGGTGATCGGCCTCGATGCGGACGGCACGGGCCCGATCCTGACGCCTGAAGGCCGGCGCCTTCTCGACGCACTCGCCGATATGGGCGCGCTCGCCCTCGAGCGGGTGCGCCTCGTCGAGGATCTCGACCGGGCCGAGCGTGCCGCCGAGACCGACCGCCTCGCCCGAGCGCTGCTGACCTCGATCAGCCACGATCTGCGGACGCCGCTCGCCTCCGTGCTCGGAGCCGCCAGCACATTGCGGGACCTCGACGGCGCCCTCCCCATCGAGGCCAAGGCGGAGTTGTTGACGACCATCATCGAGGAATCGGAGCGGTTGAACCGCTTCATCGTGAACCTGCTCGACATGACGCGGCTGGAGGCCGGGGCCGTGACGCCGAACCTGGCGCTCCAGGATGTCGCCGAGACCATCGACACCGCCCTGCGGCGGACCCAGAAGATCCTTGCCGGCCACCGGGTTGCGGTCGCGATCGCACCCGACCTGCCGACCCTGAGGCTCGATCCGGTCCTGTTCGAGCAGGTGCTGGTCAACCTGCTCGACAACGCCGCGAAGTACGCGCCCGAGGACTCGACCGTTACGGTGCGCGCCCGGCGGGACGGGCGCACCGTGCGCATCGAGGTTCTGGACGAGGGGTTCGGGCTCCCGGAGGCGGATGTCGAGCGCGTGTTCGACAAGTTCTACCGCGTCCGGAAGAGCGACCGGGTACGGGCCGGGACCGGGCTCGGCCTCGCCATCTCGCGCGGCTTCGTCGAGGCCATGGGGGGTACGGTCACCGCCGGCAACCGCCGGGACCGGTTGGGGGCCGCCTTCACCGTGACGCTCCCGGTTCCGGCCCGGACCACGCCAAGGGATATCGCCGCATGAGCCCGACCGTCCTGATCATCGACGACGAGCCGCCGATCCGCAAGCTGCTGCGCATGGGGCTCGCCACTCAGGGCTACGCTATCCTGGAAGCGCCCAACGCCGTCACCGCGCTGGAGGTGCTCGGCCGCCACAGCCCGGACCTCGTCATCCTCGACCTGGGGCTTCCCGACATGCGCGGGCACGACCTGCTCCGCGCGATCCGGGCGAGCCACCCCGGCCTGCCGGTGGTGGTGCTGTCGAGCCGGGACGACGAGGGCGGTAAGGTCGAGGCGCTCGATCTCGGCGCCGACGACTACGTCACCAAGCCCTTCGGCATGGCGGAGCTGCTCGCGCGCCTCCGTGCTGCGTTGCGCCACCAACTGGCCGCTCGCGGCGAGCGCCCGGTCTTCCGGGTCGACGGGCTCTCGGTCGACCTCGTCCGGCGCATCGTGAAGGTCGATGACGTCGAGGTGAAGCTGACCCCGCGCGAGTACGCATTCCTGCGCATCATGGTGCTGCACGCCGGCAAGGTGCTCACGCACGCCCAGCTCATGCACGAGGTCTCGGTCTCGTCGGACCCACAGTATCTGCGCGTCTACATGCGCCAGCTCCGGCAGAAGCTGGAGGCCGATCCGGAGCGGCCGCGCATCCTTCTCACCGAGACCGGCGTCGGCTATCGCCTGCGGGCACCCGACGATGAACCGAACCTCAAGCTGCGCGCGGCGAACGACGCCAAACCGGCGGTAACGGAGGCGGGCCCTTGATGGCGATCTTCGAGCCTCGATCGGCGCCTCATCGGGGAACGGAGCGGTCGGGCCGGCGCTCAAGCATCGTCCCGGAGACCTGATCCCGGACGATGCTTGAGGCTCTTGTTTTCGCATCGTCTTTTTTTCGAGTGTGAGTGACGTCGGCGCTGCGGCGTCCGGAGCCCAGGTGCCGGATGCGGTCGGCTCGGACGGAACGGGTGGAACTGAAACCCCTACGGCTGATGACGGGAGGGATTTGGGTGCCGGGCATGGCCACTCCATGCCATCGCGCAGGATCAGATGCGCAGCTCGATGCAGGCCCCGGACAGGAGCACGGCGTCGGACCGGTGGTCGGTCTCGTCCTCGGCGTAGTCGACGGCGTCCTTCCGGCTCCGGAACAGGCCGCCGGCACGCCCGTGGATCTCGAGGGCCACCCAGTGACCCTCGGGGTCCTGCCCGACGATGAACCGGTCGGCGTCCGTGGCGGAGGCGTCAGCGTGGATGGCGGCGCCTTGGAGGGTGGGAGACATCGTTCGTTTGGGGTTCACGCGGTCCTCAGGGAACCGCGTCCCTAAGCTGTACCGGCTCGCGTTAGGGTTCGAGCGGGTCGCGGGGCCGATCCCATAAGCGTCTCGTTAGGATTCCGGGTGGCGGGCAGGCCGATCCCCTCGAAAACCGGTGGCGCGTCGCCCACCTGGGCACCAGGGCCGAACCAGCCCTGAACAAGCGAGGGGCGTGCGTGCGTCGGTTGGGGCTTCCGAGTAACCGCGAGGCATTTCTCCTCCTCGGCCTGGCGATCCTGCTCGTGCTCGGAGCGGTCGCGGCATTCCATCTCACGCGTCCCACGACCCTCACCATCGCGGTCGCCCCGAACGGCGGCACCGAGCCGGCGCTGCTGCGGGCCTATGCCGACGAGCTCGCCCGGCGGAGCCTCGGCATCCGGCTGAAGGTCGTATCCTTCGCCGGGGTGCGCGAGAGCGCGGCGGCGTTGAAGGCCGGCAAGGCCGACCTCGCGGTGGTTCGGCCGGACGTGGCGATGCCGGGCAACGGCCTGACCTTGGCGGTCTTGCGGAAGCTCGCCGCCTTCGTCGCCGCGCCAGGTGCCTCCGGCACCAAGGGCATCCCGGACCTTGCGGGCAAACGGCTGGGCATGCTGGCGAGCCGGACGGCCGACCGGACGCTGCTCCGCGAACTTGTCGCCCACTACGGATTTGAACTCCTGACCGATGCTCCGGCCGGGGCCGTGAACAACACCGCCGTGGTGCTGGTCCCGCTCGAGGAGGCCGATGTCGCAACGGCGCTGCGCGACGGGCGCATCGACGCCATGGTTCTCGTGACGACGCCCAGCTCCCCGGCTGCCCGGCGGGTGGTCGCCCTGGTGGGCGAGGCGAGCGACGGCGGTGAAGTCGCGCTGATCGGGGTGCCCGATATCGCAGCGGTGCTGGCGCGGTGGCCGCGCCTGCAGCCGGTCACGGTGCCGGCCGCCCTGTACGGCGGCAATCCCCGCCTGCCGGCCGAGGACGTCGCGACCGTGGGCTCGTCCTACCGCCTGATGGCACGGGCCGACCTGTCGCGGAGCGTGGCCGCGGAGGTGACGCAGCACCTGTTCGAGATGCGCGCGGCCCTGGCTGAGGCGGTACCGGCCGCGGAGGACGTCAGCCACCCGGATTACGAGGACACGGCCGACGCGACCAGCGCCCGCCTGCCCATTCATCCGGGCGCCCTCGACTACTACGAGCGCGAGCAAGAAACCTTGATCGAGCGCTACGAGAGCTGGATCTACCTCGTGGCCATCCTGGGGGGCGGCTTGGGCTCCACGGCAGCGTGGCTCCGGCAGCGCGTCGGGCGCCAGCGCCGCGAGCGGATCGAGGTCGCCACCGTACGCCTGCTGGAACTGCGCTCCGAAGCCCGCCGCGAGACCGAGCGCGAGCGTCTGGAGGCGATGGCGAGCGAGGTGGACGATCTCGCGGCCAGTATCGCACGCCACGCCCTGAACAGGCCGACGGAACCGCGGACCCTGGGGGCCGCCACCGTCGCCATCGACGCGGCCCGCTCGACGCTCAAGCGGGCACTAACTGGTGCGGGTATGCCAGCCGGCTGACCGCCAAGACGACCGGAGGAGGTTCGGCGAAGCCAATATGAAGGTCTGATTCAGTGGAGTGAACGGCCATTCGGAGCGAGGGAGCGAAGGTTCTTCGTTCATGCATGTCCCAGGCCCGCGAGGCGGGCGGCTTCACGGGCGATGCGCCCGTCCGGCGCGGTCAGGGCGTCGAGCACCCGGAAATGGTCGGCTCCCGGCACGGTGTGGAGATCGCCGTCGAGGCCCAGCGCCCGGCGAGCGGCGTGGTAATCCTCGGATTGGCGGCGCAACTCGGGCAGTTCGGCCTCGCCATAGATCACCGAGACGGGCGGCCCGCCCAGGGCGAGGCGGCGGATGGGCGAGAGCTCGGCCACCTCGGCTTGCGTGAGGTGCAACGCATCGTTGAGCGCGGTCCCAGCGATCGGTTCGAGATCGAAGAGCCCGCTCACCGCCAGGGCGGCATCGACCGTGTCGGCCGCAAGGGTCGTCATCAGGGTCGCGAGATGGCCGCCGGCCGACCAGCCCGCGACGACGAGGCGCGAGGGTCCGATCGTCCGCCGCAGCAGGCGCAGCGCGGCTCCGATCTCCCCTGCGATCCAGGTGAGCCTCGCCTCCGGCGCCAGCGTGTAGCCAACC
Source organism: Methylorubrum sp. Q1 (assembly GCF_004683995.1). Lineage (NCBI taxonomy): Bacteria > Pseudomonadati > Pseudomonadota > Alphaproteobacteria > Hyphomicrobiales > Methylobacteriaceae > Methylorubrum > Methylorubrum sp. Q1. The sequence goes on from NZ_SRHQ01000023.1 coordinate 78,870, forward strand.
AGCGCCACGTCGAGGCCGAGGGCGAGAGGACCCTCGGCCATGCAGGTGAAATCCTCGCGGGCGTTGCGCTGCCAGTAGCCGCCATGGACGAAAGCGAGGCAGGGCGCCCCCGCCGTGCCGCAGCGGTAGAGATCGACGGCCTGCCGCGGGCCGGGGCCGTAGGCCAAGGTCTGTCCCGCCTTGCCCTCGCGGAAGGCGGCGCTGCGGGAGCGCCAGCCCGCCACGAGGGCGGCACTGTCCCGGACCGCCCCGGAATTGTCGTAGGCTCGGGTGAGCGCGGCGCGGTCGAGGTCGCGCCAGAGCACGGCGTCGGCCGCGGCCATCAGGCGGCTTTCGGCGCGTGGTGGCTGTGGAGCTGGGCCGACAGCATGCGGCGCAGGTCGTTGAAGGCGGGGCTCGACACGTCACGGCGCCGCGGCAGGTCGACGGTGTGGACGGCCTCGATCCGGCCCGGCCCCGGCGACATCATCACGATCCGGTCGGCGAGGAAGATCGCCTCCTCGATGGCGTGGGTGACGAACAGCACGGTGAGGCCGGTCCGGGCCCAGAGGTCGAGGAGTTCGTCCTGGAGGCGCTCGCGGGTCATGGCGTCGAGCGCCCCGAACGGCTCGTCCATGAGGACCATCTCGGCCTCGTTGGCGAGCACCCGGGCGATGGCCACCCGCTGCTTCATGCCGCCCGAGAGCTGGTGCGGATAGGCATCGGCGAAGCGGCCGAGACCGACCAGATCGATGTAGCGGCGCGCGGTGTCTCGGACCTCCGCCGCGGGGCGGCCCCGCGATTTCGGGCCGAAGCCGATATTGTCGCGCACCGAGAGCCAGGGGAACAGGCCGTAATCCTGGAAGACCATGCCGCGGCTCGGAGCAGGGCCGGCAATCGGCTTGTCCCACATCAGGGCTTGGCCCGAACTCGGCGCCTCGAAGCCGGCGGCGATGCGCAGCAGGGTCGATTTCCCGCAGCCCGAGGCACCGAGCAGGCAGACGAACTCTCCCCGCTGGACGGCGAGGCTGGCGCCGCGCAGGGCCTCGGTCCGGCGCCCCTGCGCGGTATAGGTCTTCGAGACGTCCCGCATCGTCAGGATGGGAACGGTGGGCTCAGCCATGGGAGGGGCTCCAAGAGAGGAGGCGGCGGCCGATGCGCATGACGATCCAGTCCGAGATGAAGCCCGCGACGCCGATCACGCCCATGCCGCAGATCACGATCTCGGTCCGCGAGAGCTGGCGCGCCTCCATGATGACGGCGCCAAGGCCGGTCTGGACGCCCGTCATCTCGCCGACCACGATCACCACCCAGGCAAAACCCAGGCCGAGCCGCAGCCCGGTGAAGATCGATGGGAGGGCAGCGGGCAGCACCACCCGGAGAAACTGGGCGGGCCCCGTGCAGCCCAGCATCGCCGCCGCCTCGAACAGGCGCGGCTCCACCGAACGCACGCCGAACACGGTGTTGACGAGGATCGGGTAGAAGGCACCCAGGAATACGAGGAAGAAGGCCGAGCGGGCCCCGAGCCCGAACAGGATCATGGCCAGCGGCAGCCACGCGGTGACGGGGATCGGGCGCAGGATCTGCAGCACGGGATCGAGGAGAGCCCGGACCAGGGGCACGCGTCCGATCATCAGGCCAAGCGGCAGGGCCGCGGCGGCGGCCAGTGCGAAGCCGCCATAGACCCGCGACAGCGAGGCCCAGAGATGGGTCCACAGGGTGGCGCTGAAGGCGTCGTCGTTGATGCCGCCGAACGCCATGTCGCGCAGGGCCAGCCACACTTCGGCGGGAGGCGGGACGAGGCTGTAGGGCCGGTTCGCGGTGGCGAAGTGCCAGAGCGCGAGGGCTGCCAGCGGCACCACCAGCGCGAGGACAGGGCCGCGCAAGTGGTCGAGGAGGTTGCGCAGCGGGGCGTCCGGCTTGGGGCTCTGGCCCTGAGCCGGCAAGGCGGTCGGCACGGCGGCGGAGAGGGCGGCGCCCTCGATCGCGGCGCTCACGCGTCCCTCATGGCGTCGACGAAGCGGGTATCGATGAAGCCGTCTTCGGGCAGCCGCTTGATCTGCTTGAGGGCCAGCATGCGCTCGGCGTAGGTCTTGGCTTGGCGCACCTCGTCCGGCCCGAGCTTCCAGGTGAGTTCGACGTTCGGGGCCGAGATCGCCAGCGCCTCGCGCTTCTGGCCGAGCTTGGCCACTGCCATGGCGATCATCGCCTCCCGGTCCTTGGCTGCGAACTCGGTGGCCTTGCGGTGGATCTCCAGCATGGTGCGCACGAGGTCGGGCCGCTCGGCCAGCGTGTCCCGGTGGGCGCCGAACACCATGTTGAGCGACCCCATCTCGGTGCCATAGGGGTATTCGACGAGTTGGCCGACGCCCGAGGCGAGGCTGACGCCGGGGGCGGGCTCGGCGCCGACATAGGCATCGACGTCGCCGCGGGCGAGCGCGAGGTGCATCTCCGAGAAGGAGATGCGCACCGGGGTGATGTCCTTGACGGATAGTCCCTCCATGCGCATCCGCTCCAGGGCGAACACCTCCTGCGTGCTGCCGGGCCAGATCGCGACGCGCTTGCCGCGCAGGTCCTTGATCGTCCGGATGTCGGAATCCTTGCGGGCGATCACCCCCATGCCGCGGTTGCAGGTGGAGGCGATCACGACGATCGGCTCGCCCGCCGCGGCCCCGAGCGTCGCTGCCGCGAGCCCGAAGGTGCCGAAATCCACCGACTTGGTGACGACGGCGTTCTTGCCCTCGGTCGGGCTCTCGAACGGGATGACCTCGACCCGCACGCCTTCGGGCGTGAAGCGCTCGTAGAAGTGGGGCGCGATCGAGTGGATGAGCTTGAGCGAGGCCATCCGGATGACGATCGGCGCGGCCTGCGCCCGCGCGGCGCGGCCGGGGAGTGAACTCGCGACGAGGCCGGTTCCGAGACCGGCGAGGAGGCTGCGGCGGTCGATCATCGGGCGGTTCCTGCATGTACCGGTGCATCGAGCCTAGAAAGCACGGGTGTTGCCGGGAAGTGCTAATTCTTGACGGCATTGTTGAATTTCTGGCAACACCCTGGCGGGAGAGCCGGGATGAAGCATCTGCGCAGCCTGACCGCGGTGGCCGAGGTCGCTCGCAGCGGATCGATCCGGCGGGCCGCCGAGCGCCTCAACATCACGCCCTCGGCGCTAACGCGGCAGATCCAGGACATCGAGTACGAGCTCGGAACGCCGATCTTCGAGCGCCTTGCACAAGGAATGCGCCTGAACGCGGCGGGGGAATTGTTGGCGCGGCACATCCGCGACCAGGCTGCGGACCTCGACCGGGTGCGCTCGCAGATCGCCGACCTCTCCGGCGTGCGCCGAGGCCACGTGGCGCTTGCCTGCAGTCAAGCCTTCGTCACCCGGATGATCCCGGAGGAAGTTGAGACCTACCGGGCACAGTTTCCCCAGGTCGCCTTTACCGTGCAGGTGCGCGACCATGTCCAGGCGGTGGCCGCCCTCGTCTCGTTCGAGGCCGACCTCGCGCTCATCCTCCAGCCACCGCCCTCGGCGGAGCTGCACCCGCTCTATGCCGGCCGCCAGTCCCTCTGCGCCCTGATGCGGGCGCGTCATCCCCTGGCCTCCGAGGACGGGCCGATCCGGCTGCGCGACTGCCTCGCCCACGCCCTGGCCCTGCCCGACCGCTCCCTCGCCATCCGCCACCATATCGAGCACGCGCTCGCCCGGCGCGGGGTCGAGATGCGCGCGACCGTGGAATCGGGATCGCTGGAATTCCTGCGCAACGTCGTCCTGCGAGAGGATGTCGTCAGCTTCCAGGTGCCGAGCGGCATTCCGGACGACCCGCGCCTGCGCAGCCGTTTGATCGACGCCCGCGACCTCGAACCGATGAGCGTCGTGCTGGCGCAACTGCGCGGACGCCTGCTCCCGGTAGCGGCCAGCAAATTCGCCGACCAACTTGCCGCGCGCCTGAACCGTCAGGTGACCACGGCCTGACCGCTCCTCGAGGGATGTCAAAGCCGGGTGGGTCAGGACGGCGTGATTGTTGGATTGGCGAGGCCGTGAACCGGCCCGGAATGGAATGTCGCGGATTTGCTGCCCTCCTCCTTGGCACGGGGACGGCATCGCGGCGGGTTTGGTGGCGTTGGCAGGCCTTGGCCTCGTAGAGCACCGCACCGATGAGGCGGCAGAGGTTTAGAGTGCCTCACAAAATTCCCGCTGAGCCCCAGTCTCGTTTGTGTCGAGCTGCTAGAGCGCCCTCCGACGAAGTGGCCACCGGTTCGTCGAAAGAATGCGCGTCAAAACAAAGAGCTAGAGACGCCGGTCTGGTGCAATGGGGTCGGATACGGCTCTAGCCTCTGTCTGATCAGCTGAATTTACAGCTTCCCAAAGGAGGATGAAGTCCGCACTTGGATCATGAGCGGACCTTTAGGAGCGGGCCGAAGTTTTGCTGATGACCTATTTTGGCCGTTCCGGGCGGCTTCGGAATTTGCCGAAATCAGACGCGGCCTGACGCAGTTGAGATGCCCGAGAAGAGTCAGGAACTCACGCGCTATGATTTCGTCGATCCCGGAAATTCGGAAAACCGGACTGAACGACTTGGTCTCAGTTCGTCGATTCCCCCGAGCGAGGTGGACGGAGTTCTCCTGGCGTCATCGGATTCCGCGCCTATTCGAACGCGATCGGCGTGAGCATGAGGGTACGTCAGGCTCTTCGGTCGTTCGCTCAACACAGCTCCGCGATAGGCATCAAAGCCTGCAGGAGGCCGATTTCGACCTCCTGCATGTCGACCGACCGGCCAGCGTTACTGCATCGTCGGCATGACGAAGTCGGCGCCGGCGCGGATGCCGGTCGGCCAGCGGGTCGTGATGGTCTTGAGCCGGGTGTAGAAGCGCACGCCCTCCGGC
>NZ_SRHQ01000024.1:0-83077 GCF_004683995.1 Methylorubrum sp. Q1
CTGACGCCCGGCGCACGGAGAACGGCCGTGAGCTGGGCCATCGAGGAGAAGGGCTACTCGCAGCGTCGCGCCTGCGGGCTGATCGGCCTGGAGCCGAAGACCTACCGCTACGCCTCGACGCGAGGTGACGATGCGGCCGTGCGGGTACGCCTGCGCGGCCTGGCCGGCGAGCGCCGCCGGTTCGGCTACCGGCGCCTGCTCATCCTGCTGCGGCGGGAGGGCCTCACGCTGAACCACAAGAAGCTGTTCCGCCTCTATCGGGAAGAGCGGCTGTCGGTGCGCAGGCGGGGTGGGCGCAAGCGTGCCCTTGGCACGCGGGCACCGGCCGCCGCGCCGCAGGAGCCGAACCAGCGCTGGAGCCTCGACTTCGTCTCCGACACGCTCGACGACGGGCGGCGCTTCCGCATCCTCGTCGTGGTCGACGACTGCACGCGAGAGTGCCTGGCGCTGGTGGTCGACACGTCGCTGTCCGGCCAGCGCGTCGCACGTGAACTCGACCGGATCATCGCCGGCCGCGGCAAGCCGCTGATGATCGTCTCGGACAACGGCACCGAACTGACCTCGCACGCGATCCTGCGCTGGCAGGAGGAGCGTACGGTCGAGTGGCACTACATCGCCCCCGGCAAGCCGCAACAGAACGGTTTTGTCGAAAGCCTCAATGGGCGCTTGCGCGACGAGTGCCTGAACGAGCATCTGTTCCGGAGCCTGCCGGCGGCCCGGACCATCATCGAGGCGTGGCGGGTCGACTATAACACCTGCCGCCCGCACACGAGCCTCGGCGGGCTCACCCCGAATGCATTTGCAACCCGGTCCAAGCAGGACCAGAACCAGAACGGACTCTGGTTATGAACGGGGGCTAACAGGGGGCAAGGTCAACCAAGACCACGCCCACGGCCGGTGCGTGCACCGTTGCGCTGAAGAGCGCGGCCATCGCCACGATGCCGAAGGAAACGGGCGTCACCCCGAGGCCGGACAAGGCTTCAGGGAACACCATCTGCGCGAGCAGGCCGAAGGCCAGACCGATGCAGGTCGCCAGGGACAGGATCGGCGCGAAAATGCCACCCGGCGTGCCGACGGAATAACAGACAGCCGACGTGAAGAGCCGGGCGGCCGCCAGCATCAGGAGCACGCCCGCACTCGGGGTCAGAACGGCGATCTGTGAAATCACCTGCTCCCCGCCCGTCGCGGTGCGCGGGGCGAGGATCAGCAGAACGCCCACGAGCAGTCCGACCAGGGCAGGCCAGACATACGGGGCACGCTTCTGCCATGCGGCGGCGATGTCCAGCATCGCCAGGATGCATCGGTTGAAGAGCACGCCCACGGCACCCAGGATGATGCCCAGCACGGCGAAGGCCGGCAACGAAGCCAGCGCAGCCTCCCCGGCGGACAGCGGCAGGTCCGGTCGTTCGCCCGAAATGATCTGGGTCACCGCCGTTCCGGTGATCGCGGCCGCGAACACCCCCATGTAGTTCCGGAACGTGTAGGGGAACTGCTTGCGCGTTTCCTCGATGACGAACAGCACGGCCGACATCGGGGCATTGAAGGCGCAGGCGAGACCCGCCCCCGCGCCGGCCGCCAGCAGAGCCCGCCGATCGACCTCCCGCATCCGGAACATCTGGCAGGCCGCGAGCGCCGCCGAACCACCCATGTGAATGGTCGGTCCCTCGCGGCCAAGCACCAGGCCCGAGCCGATCGCCGCGATGCCGGCGATGAACTTCACCGGCAGCACGCGCTCCCAGCCCACATGCCGGATGCCGGCGATGGCCCCCTCGATCTCCGGAACCCCGCTCCCGCTCGCTTCCGGGGCGAAGCGCCGGGTGATGAACACGGCAAAGACCGTGGCCGCCATGGTGATGGCGGCGCTCGCCGCGACCAACCGCCAGCCCGCGATATGACCGGCCAGCCATGCCGGCCAATCGACGATCGTGTCGATGGCGAGGTGGAAGAGGCCGCCGAACACGCCCGTGAGGGCACCGGTGATCAGGGCCACGGCGACGAAGCGTGCCTGTTGCCAGGGCGTGGCGGGTTGATCTGCCGGCTTCATCCTCGCCCCTTCCTCTCGCTGATCGCCGGCAACCCCTGGACTTCACGCGGCCCGTCCCCGGAACGGATGTCTCGGCGGGACTCACCGAAGTCCCACGGAGGCGGTTTCGTGGGCGCCCGGACCACCGGTCAGGCGGGCTGACCCTGCTTCGCCTTCCCCTGTCTCGCGCGCTCGCGCAGGGTCTGGACCGTGACGTAGAGCATCGGCACGAGGAAGATGCCGATCGAACTGGCCGCGATCATCCCGCCGAAGACCGCGGTGCCGACGTCGCGACGGCTGATTTGGGCCGCACCGGTCGCGATCACGAGAGGGACGAGGCCGAGGATGAAGGCGATGGAGGTCATCATCACGGCGCGGAACCGCTGCTCGGCGCCGCGGATCGCGGCCTCCCGGATCGGCACGCCCGTCTCGCGCTGATCCTTCGCGAACTCGACGATCAGGATGCCGTTCTTGGCGGCAAGCGCGATCAGCACCACGAGCCCGATCTCGCTGTAGAGGTCGAGCGAAAGGCCGGCGAGCTTGACGGCCAGGTAGGAGCCGAAGGCGCCGACCACGACGGACAGGAGAACCGGAATGGGGATCGTCCAGCTCTCGTAGAGGGCAACGAGGAACAGGTAGGCGAACAGGAAGGCGAGGCCGAGGACGATCCAGGTCTGCCCGGAGGCCTGCTGCTCCTGATAGGCGGTCCCGGTCCACTCGTAGCTGTAGCCTTCCGGCAGGGTCCGGTCGGAGATCTGCTCCATCGCGGCCATCGCGGCGCCGGAGGAGATGCCGGGCGCCGGGCTGCCGTTCACGCTCACGGCGCGGACGTTGTTGTAGCGGGTGAGCACCTGCGGTCCGAGCACGATGCGCTCGCTCGCGACCGAACGCACCGGCACCATCTGGCCCGAGGCGCCGCGGACATAGATGTTCCAGATGTCGCGAATGTCGCCCCGGTTGTCCGCCTCGCCCTCCACGTTCACCTGCCAAGTGCGGCCGTAGAGGTTGAAATTGTTGACGTAGACCCCGCCGAGCGTGGCCTGGAGCGAACTGAAGACGTCGCTCATCGCCAGCCCGAGCACCTGTGCCTTGGTGCGGTCGATGTCGAGGAAGATCGAGGGATTCGACGCCGTGAAGGTGGAGAAGACGCGGGCGAGTTGCGGGTCGCGGTTCGCCGCCGCGGCGAGGCCCCGCACGACCGCATCGATCGCAGCCGGGTCCTGCCCCTCTCGCGCCTCGAGCACGTATTCGAAGCCGCCGCTCGTCGAGAGCCCGACGATGGGCGGAAGATTGAAGGGCCGCACCGTTGCCTGCCCGATCGTCGCGGCCGCCGCGTAAGCGCGCCCGATCAGGGCCTGGGCGGATTCCGCCGCGCTCCGGCGATCGGCGAAGGGTTTGAGCTGCGCCACCAGGAACGCGGAATTCGGCTCGGCCGCCCCGTCCAGAAGCGAGTAGCCGACGATCGCAAGCACCTGATTGACGCCGGGCATGTCCTTCAGGAGCCTCTCGACCTCCGCCGCGACCGCACTCGTGCGGGCCACCGAGGCGCCGTCGGGCAGTTGGACCGAGACGAAGAAGGCGCCCTGATCCTCCTCCGGGAGGAAACCGGCCGGCGTGACCCGCGAGAGGCCGAAGATGCCACCCGCGAACAGGAGAACCAGCACGAGCGAGAGAGCGGACACGCGGACGAGGCGGCGGACGCCCGCCGCATAGCGGTCCCGCACCCAGTCGATTCCGCCGAGCACCCGGCCCATGATGCCCCGCCGCGCGCGCGTGGGACGCAGGAACACCCCGCAGAGCGCGGGCGAAAGGGTCAGCGCGTTGATCGCCGAGATCAGCATCGCGGCGCTGATCGTGACGGCGAATTGCCGAAACAGCGTTCCCGACACGCCGGGGATGAAGGCGATCGGAACGAAGACGGACAGGAGGACGAGCGTGATGGCGATGATGGGGGCCGTGATCTGCGTCATGGCGAGCTTCGTCGCCTCGGCCGGCGACAGCTCCGGATGCTCCTCCATCACCCGCTCGACATTCTCGACGACCACGATGGCGTCGTCGACCACGATGCCGATGGCGAGCACCATCGCCAGGAGCGACACGGTGTTCGCCGAGTAGCCGAGCACGTAGAGCACCGCGAAGGTGCCGATGAGGCTCACCGGCACGGCGATGGCGGGGATCACCGTCGCCCGCAGGTTCCCGAGGAACAGGAACACGACGAGGACGACGAGGACGAAGGCCTCGGCCAGCGTCCGCAGCACCTCGGAGATGGTATCCTTCACGAAGGTCGTCGAATCGTGCACGACCACGTATCGCAGTCCTGCCGGGAAGCGCGCCGAAAGCTTTTCCAGGGTTGCCTTCACGGCGGTTGCGGTCCGCACCGCGTTGGCGCCGGGCACGAGATAGATGGCGACGGGAACGCCGGGCCGACCGTCGAGCCGGGATTCGCTGTCGAAGCTCTGCGCGCTGAGCTCCACCCTGGCGACGTCGCGGATTCGAACCACGGAGCCGTCGGGGTTCGTCCGCAGGACGATCGCGCCGAACTGTGCAGGCGTCGACAGGCGCCCCTGCGTCTGCACGTTCATCTGGATCTGCTGCTCGCTTGTGATCGGCGGCGCGCCGATGCGACCGACCGGCGCCTGAACGCTTTGCGCCCGGATGGCATCCACCACGTCCGACGGCGCGAGATTCAGGCTCGTCAGGCGATCCGTGTCGAACCAGATGCGCATCGAGTAGTTCATCCGCGCGAACAGGTTGGCCTGGCCCACTCCGGCCGTGCGCGAAATCTCGTCGAGTATGTTGATGATGGCGTAGTTCGTGATGAATAGCGGGTCCTGCGCGCCCGTCTCGCTGTAGAGGACGGCAAACAGCAGGATCGCGGAAGACTTCTTCTGCACCTTGAGCCCCTGCAGCTGCACCTCGGACGGGAGCTGCGACAAGGCCGACTGGACGCGGTTGTTGACGCTGACCGTGTTGATATCCGGGTCGGAGCCGAGGTCGAAACTCACCGCCAGGCTGTAGCTGCCGTCATTGGCACTCGTGGACTTCATGTAGATCATGCGGTCGACGCCGATGACCTGCGCCTCGAGCGGCTGGGCGACGCTCGCCTCGACGACCTCGGCCGAGGCCCCCGGATACATCCCCGACACACTCACCTGCGGCGGCACGATGTCTGGAAACTGCGCGACCGGGATCCGGAGCAGCGCCAGCCCCCCCGCGATCGTGATGATCAGCGCGATGACGATCGCGAGCCGGGGGCGGTCCACGAAGATTGCTGAGATCATGACACGCCTCGGGCTCGGTCGCCTGGGACAAACGAAGTGCGATCCGGGACGGGGGGCCGCGGAGCGGGGCAAGGAACGGAGCCAGGGACGGGGCCAGGGACGGAGCGAGGAAGGCGGCGTCCCATGCTGCGCTAGCGCCGGCGGCTCGGGCTGCCGCTCGCGTTCGGGCCGGCGCCGCTGGCTTCTCCGGTCGGAGCTTGTCCGGTCGGCGGCGAAACGGACGCAGCCGGGGCTGTGCGGCCAGCCGGCCCCGCGCTGTCCTCGTTCACGGCTGAATTCCGCATCATCCTCTGCAGAAGGGCGTCGGCGGGTTTGGGCAAGACCGTCTCGCCCGCGCGGACCCGCTGCAAGCCTTCGGCGATGACCTGCTCTCCGACCTTGAGGCCGCTCGTCACAGCCGCGAGCGTCGTACTCGACTGGCCAAGCTGAATCCGACGCTCCTCGGCCTTATTCCCTTGCCCGATCACGTAGACGTAGCTGCCCCGCTGGTCGGCCAGGACGGCGGCGCGGGGAATCGCGACCACCTCGACCGGCTCGACGCCCTCGAGGAACACGGTCACGAACTCGCCATCCGTGAGTTCACGAAGGGTGACCGAGTCGCGGGTTTGACCGAAGATCGGGGGATTCGGCAGCACGCCGCGAAGCAGGATCGTGTCCGTATTCGTCGCGATGGTGTTGTTGACGAAATTGAGCTTCCCGGTGTGGTCGTAGAAGCGGCCGTCCGGCAGTTGCGCCCGGATCAGGACAGCGCCGAATCCGCCCGTCGGCCCATAGCGCGCTCTCAGATTGATCGCTTCGCGGACCGGCACCGGAAACGTCACGAACATCGGGTCCTGGCTGACGATCGTCGTCAGCACCCCGGAGCTCGGCCCGACGACGTTGCCGATCGTCAGGGACGTGCGCCCGATCTGGCCCGCAATCGGCGCTCGGATCTCCGTGTAGCCGAGATTGATTTGCGCCGTGTCGAGCTGGGCTTGTGCGGCTTGGAGCTGCGCCTCCAAGGCAAGCTCGTTCGCGAGGGCCGCGTCGTAGGTCGATTGCTGCCCGGCCGGCCCGCCGAGCAGGGTTCTGGCGCGCTGCGTCGTGAGACGCGCGTTTCCCAATTGCGCCTCAACCTGCGCAATCTGCGCCTTCTGAGCGGCCACGGCCGCCTGGAACGGGCCCTGCTCGAGACGATAGAGGAGCGTTCCTTCCTCGACGTCCGTGCCCTCGACGAAGAGCCGCTTCTCGATGAACGCCGTCACCCGGGCAACGATGTCGACACGCTGCTTCGCCTCGATGCGGCCGATGAACTGCTCCGTCTGGGTGATCGGCTCCTTGCGCGCGGCGATGATGCCGACGACCGGTGGGCCCGTCGGCTCGGCCTGCGCAAACGCCGTCGAAATGGCGGGCGGGCACGAGGCGGAGAGCGTCGCAGCGGCCACCCAGACCCGGAGCTTGAACATGCCGGTCATCGTCATGTTCGCCTCCAGGGGATCGTCCACCGACGCCCGACGAGCGGCCGAAAGCCCTGACCGCCGCGACCCGTCGTCGGCGACGTGCCGGGGGGGCGGGGCGGGGCCGTTGGCGCGGCACGCTCGGAGCCTTGCACGGCCCGATGCCCGTCGCGCGCATCCTCAATGGCGGAAGGCCCCAGGCTCGAACCCTGTGCCTCTTCGCAGACACGGACACCGAATGTGCCGCCCCGAACGCGTGATCCGGGACGACACGAGGGATGCGCGCGCTGCATCATCTGTCCAGACATCAGCGAATGTGTTTTCAAGCGATGCTCGAGCCTTATCCGGCCCGATTGCATCCGGCCGGCGTCTCTAGGTCATTGTTTCAACGCGCTTTCTTTCGCAGAACCGGCGTCCACTTCGTCGGAAAGCGCTCTCAAGCATCGTCCTGTATACCTGATCCAGGACGATGCTTGAGGCTCCTGTTTTTCGCATCATCTTTTTTCCGAAAGCCGGCAACCACCTTTCGGGACGATGCTCTAGAACGACGGCTTATTGCCGATGCATTTGCATCGCTTCGATTTCAGAATCCGGCAGCGGCCGCTGCAGCAATCCCTCGCACTGCGTCCGAGCCATCCATTGCCGCGACACTCGATATTCATGTCGCGCGTCGTCATGATCTGTCCCGGCCGGCTCAGCGCCATCGTGGATGTATAGATACTTACTCCCATCATCATCGCTGGAATAGCGACGAGCATTGCAACGCTTCGCATGGCGCATCCTCCATCAATATTGATCGATTTGTGGCCGTTGATTTGGCGTAGCAACCAATTTTACTATAATACGATCTTTATGAACTATAAAACACTATCCATTGACATGAATGACTTCGTACCGTGCCGGATGTTCAGGGAATCCTGAACGCCGGTCGAAGGAGGAAAGCGGACCGGGTCAGGGTTTGAACCGGGCCTCTTCGTCAGGACGGGCGACGACGGCGACGTGTCTATCCATATCGGCGCCGGCGAACGGATCGAATTGAGGCATGGTCAACCTCCGCAAGACCGGGAGTATAGCCGAGACGGGCAGGCCAGCACCTTGACGGTGATCAATCCAATTCCTGCACGCCCCCACCCGAGATCGTCAGGATCTGACCGCTGATCCAAGAGGCCGCGGGCGAGCACAGGAACTGGGCTGCTCGGGCAATGTCCTCGGGCTCGCCGAGACGCCCCAGCGGCGTGTGCCGCAGCATGAGCGTTTAGGCTTCAGGCGTCAGGACGCTGGCCAAGGCATCGGTGCGGATCGCTCCCGGTGCGATGGCGTTCACCCGAATACCCTGCGGGCCGAGGTCGAACGCCATGTTCCGGGTCAGGTGGTTCACCGCCGCTTTCGACGAGCCGTAGGAGGTCATCCGGACGTTCTTGTTCTCACCGGCCATGGACGAGATGTTGAGGATCGCGCCACGTCCCTCGGCTGCCATCGGCTGTGCAGCCAGTTGCGACAGGCGGAAGGTCGAGAAGAGATTCAGCTCGAAAGCCCAGCGGAAATCCTCCACGGGCATGTCGAAGGGTTTCGGTCCTCCACCGCCGGCATTGTTGACCAGGATTGTAAGTGCACCGAAATGGTCGATCGCAGCCTGCACGGCGGCCTTCAGGTCCTCCTCCTTCGTGACGTTGCAGCCGATCCCGACGGCCCTCCCGCCCGCCTTCACGATGCCAGCAGCGATGGTCTGGGCCGCATCAATGGCGATGTCGCTGACGACGACGGCCGCGCCGGCAGCGGAGAAGGTCTCGCAGATCGCCCGGCCAATGCCGGCGCCGCCTCCCGTCACCAGAGCGACCTCACCCTCCAGGCCGAAACATCTGAGATTGTCCATGCATCGCCTCTCGCGGCGGGTCATTCTTTGCGAGTCTCACGCCCGGCACGATCAATACGTGCCGGCACCCCGCACTGTCCGGACGGAAGAATCGAGAGACAGAATTGCAGCGTGTCGATGGGCCGATGGCGCGATGCTCACGTCATCCTGCCCACGACCGTGGTTGCCGCCGCACAGCTCCGGCGTGCCGGTCAGCCCCCGTGCCCTTCATCGCAGAGGACCGTTCCCGACGGGGCGTGTCCGACGAAGCGCCGATCAGGTCGATTTCAGCAGCCATCGAAGCGGGAGGGCGATGAGCGTCAGGCTGACGACACTCATCGTCCAGAGCAGAACGAACCAGCCGATCCGACGGAACTTGCCGGTTATCGTCGCCCTGCGAACCCGCGCGGCGTCGGGCACGAAGGCAGGCTCCGCCGTCGGCTGATGACGACCCATCAATGATACCCGGATTCCGGTGTGACCTTGCCGCGGAACAGCCAGTAGACGTAGGCCGTGTAGCCGAGCACCATCGGGACCAGCACCACCGCACCGGCGAGGAGAAAGGCTTGGCTGCTCGGATGCGTGGCCGCAGCCCAGATCGAGATGTCCGGGGGCACGATCATCGGCCAAAGGCTGATGGCGAGCCCGATGTAAGAGAGCAGGAAGAAGCCGAGCGCGCAGAGGAAGGGCATGATCTCCTCCCGCCGCTCCAGTGAGCGCTGGAAGCGGAGCGCCAGCAGCCCGACGAGCACGGGCACCGGCGCACCGACGAGGATGCCGGGGAAGGAGAGCCAGTGCTCGCGGAAGGGAGCGCTGAGGACGAGCATCGTGAGCGAGATGATGGCGATCAGGAGCAAGGTCGCCAGGCCCAGAGGGCGGGCGAGGCGGTAAGCGCGGATCTGCAACGCGCCCCCCGTCTTCCAGATGAGCCAGCATGCACCCAGGAGCGCGTAGCCCACCACCAGCGCCACGCCGGTCAACAGAGAGAAGGGGGTGAGCCAGTCCCACCAGCCGCCGGCATAGGCCCGCCCCTCGACGCGGATGCCCTGGACGAGGGCACCGAGCGCGATGCCCTGGCAGAAGGCCGCCACGTAGCTGCCCCAGGAGAAGGCCCGGTCCCACCAGAGCTGCCCCCGAACTGTCACCATGCGGAAGCGCATCTCGAAGGCGACGCCGCGGAAGACGAGAGCGAGCAGCATCAAGATCAGCGGCATGTAGAGCGCCGGCAGGATCGTCACGTAGGCCAGCGGGAAGACCGCGAAGAGCCCGCCGCCGCCGAGGATCAGCCAGGTCTCGTTGCCGTCCCACACGGGGGCGACGGAGTTCACCATCACGTCCCGATCGGCCTTGGCGGACATGGCCGGGAACAGGATGCCGATACCGAGATCGAACCCGTCCATCGCGACATAGAGGAACACGGCGGTCGCGATCAGGAAGGCCCAGATCAGCGTGAGGTCGAGAGACATCGAAACGGCTTCCTTCACTCAGCGGGCTGGGCATTCGGAGCGGCGAGCGCCGGGGCCGGGGTAATGCCGGCGGTGCGCACCGGCTGACCGGTGGGCAGACCCGTCTCGTGCGGTCGCGGTGGCTGATTGAAGAGGTGCAGAAGGAACCAGATGCCGGCCCCGAACACGACGAAGTAGACCACGGCGAACGCGGCCAGCGAGGTCGCGACCGCGGGGGCGGCGATGGGTGAGACGCTGTCGGCGGTGCGCAGCAGGCCGTACACCGTGAAGGGCTGACGCCCGGATTCCGTCACCACCCAGCCCGCCGTGACGGCAACGAGGCCGGACGGGCCCATCGCGACCGCGCAGCGGTGCAGCCATCGCGACGTGTAGAGCCGTTCTTTCCAGCGCAGATAGAGGGAGGCCACGCCCAAGGCGATCATCAGGAAGCCGAGCCCGACCATGACCCGGAAGGCCCAGAACACCAGGGGCAGGTTGGTCGGCCAGGTGTCGCGGGGCAGGGCCTTCAGCCCGCGCACCTCGGCGTTCAGGTCGTGGGCGAGATACAGGCTCGCGAGCCCCGGTATGCCGATCGCCCAACGCGTCGTCTCGGCCTGCGCGTCCGGCCAGCCGAACAGGATCGAGGGCGCGCGCCGCTCGCTGTCGAAATGGCCTTCCATCGCCGCGACCTTGGCGGGTTGGTAGTGGTAGGTGTTGGCCCCATGCAGATCGCCCAGGACGAGTTGGACGGGGGCGACGATGGCCGCCATCCACATCGCCATCGAGAACATCAGGCGGGCGCGCGGGTTCGAGCGGTCGCGCAGGAGATGCCACGCCCCCACCGCGCCTACGATCATCGCGGTGGTCAGGTAGGCGGCGGTGACGGTGTGGGCGAAACGGTAGGGGAAGGACGGGTTGAAGACCGCCGCCCACCAGTCCTGAGGGGCGAAATGGCCGTTGGCGTCGAGCACGTAGCCCGCCGGCGTCTGCATCCAGGAATTGGCCGACAGGATCCAGAAGGCCGAGGTCAGCGTGCCCACCGCGACGAGGCAGGTGGCCAGGAAATGAAGGCGCGGGCCCACGCGCTCCAGACCGAACAACATGACTCCGAGAAAGCCCGCCTCCAAGAAGAAGGCCGTCAGAACCTCGTAGCCCAGAAGAGGACCGAGAATCGGCGCCGTCTTGTCGGAGAAGACCGACCAGTTGGTGCCGAACTGGTAGCTCATGACGAGACCGGAGACGACGCCCATGGCGAACGCGATGGCGAAGATCTTGAGCCAATACCGGTAGGCATCGAGATAGATGCCGCGCCCGGTGGCGAGCCAGAAGGCTTCGAGCACGGCAAGGAAGCTCGCCAGCCCGATGGTGAAAGCCGGAAATAGGAAATGCCAAACGACCGTAAAGGCGAATTGGGTCCGAGCGAGATCGAGTGCGCTGGGGAGGTAATGGTCCGGCATCTCTGAAACTCGATCGGCGGAAGTGAAGTACGAAGCAAATTTGAAACGACGCACCCACGGCGGCTCACGCTACGGCGTCAAGTGTAACCCCGTCGGGATCGATTTTATGTTTTCGTCTGCTTGCGCGCCGTAATCATGAAACACGGCCCCATCAGCGCACATCCTCGATACCTCCTTAATGGAAGGCACCCGCAAAGTACGCCCCAACAGGGAAGCTCATCACGCTGAAGGCCGCATTGATCGAGATCAGGCGGGAGCGTCGCGGCCTCGATGATGGGTCCGCGCTGCGAGCCCCTCCCACAAGGGCCGCTCGAACGACGGCCTTCTGTAATCGGGCCTCCACGTCACGGGGCGTCGTGCTACCGCGCTTTTCAAAAGTACGCACTGGGGTGGAAAATCGTCAGTCCGCATCGGAAGAATCGGCTTACGCGAGGGGAGGCAGGTTCGTTGCCGCCATCGTGGACAATCGGAAGGCTGTCCTGGCGCTTCGGCAAGGTCGCTTTCGAGACGGATGGTCTGCGGTGCCCGACGTCAGAACCAGCCCATCGCCTGCTGAAGCCTTCAAGCACGCCAGTTTGCAGGCGCGGTTCGCCGATCCCCGTCGAACAATCGGCCGCCGTGCGGGGCCAATTCACTCTCCGCCAAAGCGATCACGGGACCTGGCTGACCGGCTTCGAAAAGCGCTCGAAACGCGGTATCGAAGCGATCCCCGAGTGCTTGGTCATTCTTCGCCAGCAGCCGCGGCACCCACTTTCCTGCGCCGCTCCAGTGGCCTCGGCCCCGTAACGCCAGCTCGGCCAGCTTGGGATAGAGCATGATGCCGATGGCCAGACGTTCGGGCGCGTTCCGTTCCCCTCGCAGATCATCGACCGCATCCGTGATCTCGTAGCGAAGCGCGTCCAGCTCGGCCTGCATCAACGCCGGTGGGCCAGCTCTCAACCTTATCGAGACGGATTCCCGGAGCGTTTCGGCCCGATCAAGGGCTCTACCGATGGCATGACCTTCCGCGATCATGTTGAGGATCGAGGGACGGCCCCGCGCGGCGTCATCGTTGACGAACCAGGCCAGCGTACCGGGATCGTGAATGAAGGCTTCCACCGGGACGCCTCTGGAGGTGAAGGACTCGCGGCGCGCGGCCTCTAGTGCGTCGAAGACGATAACGAGATCGATGTCGGACAGGTTCGTGCCCTCGCCTCGCATGATCGACCCGGCGACAAAGGCGAAGCAGGCGCTCGGATATCGCTCGCGTACTATGGCTCCGGCGATCGTCAGGGCTTCGGAAGGCGAGGGGCACGGGCGAACGCTCATGCCCTGGTTTATGTCCGCTTTCGAGCCGGCGACAATATGCCTGGGACGGTCGCAGGGGGGGTCGAGAGCTAGCATTCCCCGGTCGCGCTGGGCGCGCTCGGCGGTTGAGCCACTGCACACTTTGATCTCGCACCCACGGGGCTCTTGGCCTCTGTCCGTGGTCGGCACGGTGGCCGCCACATGATCGCGTTCCGATGAGAGGCAAGCCTATATGCGACAGTGGACTTGGCCCAAGGCCAGCACACCTGTCATTCCGGCTTAACCTCCCGCCCGTCCCCGTGAGGACGACCCTGCGAGGCCCGGCGCGCCCGGCCTCGATCCCTGCAAACCGTGAGACGCCTACGCGGCCGGGGCGACCGGAGCCTCCACCGCACCGAAGCGGAAGGTCGTGCCATCCACCCACATCCGGTGCATCACCACCGCCATCTTGCGCGCCAGCGCCACCGTCGCGCGCTTGCTGCCCTGGCGCTGGGCCACCTTCGTGGCCCACGCCTTCAGCCCGGACCACGTCTTCACCCGGTGCAGCATGACGTGCGCCGCCTCGAACAGCGCTGCCCGTGCCTCGCCGTCGCCGGCCGAGGTCTCGGCCAACGAGACATCCAGACCGGCGTAGTAGCGCACGACCCTGCTCCCGGAAGATCGGTCGCGGGCCTCACGCCGGCGGACCGGATTGAACCACCGAGCCGCTTGCCACGATCCGCGACGCAGGGAAGTCTGGCGAAGGCCCGTACCCGATCTGCTCAGTTCTGGCCGGGCCCTGACGGTCGTTACGTCAAGGCCGCACTTGTCCGGTAGAGCATGTACGCGGCGACCGTGAAGATGAGGGACGCGAAGATCCGATCGAGCGCGCCCTTCCGTCCGGCGAGACGGCAGGCGAGGCGCATGCCGACCCAGCCGCCGATGAGGCCACCGGCGATGTACTGGGCCGCGACCGGCCAATCGATCAGGCCCGAGAGGGCATAGTTCACCGCCGTCGCAAGGCCGAAGGCACCGACCGCGAAGAGTGAGGTGCCGATGGCGTTGATCATCGGCATCCCCGTCGCGAACACGAGACCCGGCACGATCAGGAAGCCGCCGCCGATCCCGAAGAACCCGGACGCCACGCCCACGGCCAGCGCCACCGCGGCCAGTCTCGGCGTGAAGGCGGGGGCGGGCGGCGCGGCGGCCACGGCACGCCCGGAGCCGTTGCGCGTGCCGGACCGCAGCATCAGCAGCCCGACGGCGATCATGATCAGGGCGAACAGGAAGAGCAGACGCTCGCCGTCGAAGGCCTTGCCCAGCGTCGAGCCACCGAGGGCGCCGACGACACCGAAGGCCGCGAACACCAGCGCGCTGCCCCAGCGCACGTTGCCCGCCCGCCAATGGCCGGTGAAGTTCGCCATGGCGCTGACCGCCACCGCGAGCGCGCCCGTCCCGATCGCGACGTGCGGCTGCCCCACGCCCACCACGTAGAGCAGGAGGGGGGTCGCCAGGATCGACCCCCCTCCGCCGATGAGGCCGAGGCTGAACCCGACGAAGCCGCCGGACAGGAAGGCGAGCACGACGCTCATCGCGGGGTTTGCTCCGGAGGATCCTGGCTCCGGCCGGTCGCTGCCGCGCCCGCCTGGGCGAACATGGCCGCCCCGCCATTCCGGCCCCGTCCGCTCGCCTTCCCGCGACGGGGACGGCGCTGCGGCTCGTCCGAACCGAACATCTCGTGCAGGATCTCGACGAGCTCGACCGCACGGGGCGCCGTCAGCGTGTAGAAGACCGTCTTGTGCTCGCGGCGGGTCGAGACCAGCCCGGCCTCGCGCAACTCGCCCAGATGCTGGGAGAGGCTCGGCTGGCGGATGCCGAGTTCGCGCTCCATTTCGGCCACGGAGCACTCGCCGTCGAACAATCGGCTGAGGAGGCGCAACCGTCCCGGATGGGCGAACACCTTCAGGAGGTCGGACGCCTCCCGAGCCTTGTCCTCGGGAAGAGAGGCCGCCGGGCTCATTCCCACACCGCCCCTTCCAGGGCGTTGAGCGGAAACTTGAGATAGCGCCTGCCGTTCGCCTCGGGCTCCGGCAGCCGGCCGCCGCGGATGTTGACCTGCAACGCGTGCAGGATGAGCTTGGGCATCGGCAGAGTGGCGTCGCGCGCCTCTCGGATGCGCACGAACTCCGCCTCGGTGCGCGCCGCGACCATGTGGGTGTTGGCCGCTTTCTGCTCGGCGACGGTGCTTTGCCAGCGCGCCTCGCGGCCGCCCGGCCGGTAATCGTGTCCGGTGAAGATGCGCGTGGCGTCCGGCAGCGCGAGGATGGCCTGGATCGAGCGCCAGAGCGCGACGGCGCTACCGCCGGGAAAATCGGCCCGCGCGGTGCCCGAATCCGGCATGAACAGGGTGTCGTGCACGAAGGCGGCGTCGCCGATCACGTAGGTGACGGAGGCCAGCGTGTGGCCGGGCGAGAACAGGACGCGGGCCGGCACCTCGCCGACCGAGAAGACGTCGCCCTCCGCGAAGGTCCGGTCCCATTGGGAGCCGTCGGTCGGCAGGTCCGGGAAGCCGTAGAGGGCATTCCAGAGCTTCTGAACCTCGACGACCCGCTCGCCGATGGCGGTTGGGGCCCCGGTGCGCTCCTTCAGGTATTGAGCGGCCGAGAAGTGGTCGGCGTGCGGGTGCGTATCCAGGATCCATTCGACCGAGAGCCCCGCCGCGCGCACGTAGTCCAGGATCTCGTCGGCGCATCGCGTCGCGGTCGCCCCCGACTTCTCGTCGAAGTCGAGCACGGGATCGACG
Source organism: Methylorubrum sp. Q1 (assembly GCF_004683995.1). Lineage (NCBI taxonomy): Bacteria > Pseudomonadati > Pseudomonadota > Alphaproteobacteria > Hyphomicrobiales > Methylobacteriaceae > Methylorubrum > Methylorubrum sp. Q1. The sequence goes on from NZ_SRHQ01000024.1 coordinate 15,564, forward strand.
ATGGCGCAGCGCTTCGTCCGCGGACACGAGACCACATATTGGATGCTGCCCGTTCGCCGCTCGTAGAACCCCCGGACGATGGGGGGCGGGCCGCCCGTCTCCGTCATGGTCACAAGGTTCCCGTTCGAAAGTACCAGTCGCCGGCCTCGCCCTCCGGGCGGGCGGCGGCTCCGTGGAACGTCAGCGGCGGCGCGACGAGGATCGGGTCGCCCGGCCGCCAAGCCTCCGGCGTGACGACGTCCGCCTCGTCGGTGACCTGAAGCGCGGCGACGAGGCGCAGGATCTCCTCGACGCTGCGCCCGACCGTCATCGGGTAGGTGGTGGAGGCCCGGATGATCCCGTCCGGATCGATGACGAAGGTCGTCCTCACGGTCGCGCTCGACACGGCGCCCGGCGGAAGCATGCCGTAGGCGCGTGCGATGGCCATGGAGGGATCCTCCAGCATCGGGAACGGAACGCGGACGCCGAAGCGCTCCTCGATGTTGTGCGCCCAGGCGAGGTGCGACGACAGGCTGTCGACCGAGAGGCCGAGCAGGTCGCAATCCAGCGCCTGGAACCGGGGATGGGCGCGCGAGAAGGCGAGAAACTCGCTCGTGCAGACCGGCGTGAAGTCCGCCGGATGGGAGAACAGGACCAGCCAGCGACCGCGGTAATCCTCGAGCGTCCGCTCGCCCATCGTCGTGCGCGCCCGGAATCCCGGAGCGGGATCGCCCATCACCGGGGGGCAAGCCGGCCGGTCGGTCGCCCTGTCGGACGCTTCAATATGTGAAATCATATATCGATTTCCCTGGCTCTTCGCCCGTACAGAGACAGATAGCGCCCGTATTGCACCAGTGTCAATATTTGATATGCTTTGAGGAATCAAATCAATATGTAATTTTATATATTGACGGAGCCGTCGATGGACGCCCATCACATCACGAGCGACTTGGCCGTCGCGCCACAGATCCGGCCTGACGACATCCCGGCGGTCGCGTCCGCCGGGTTCCGGTCGATCCTCTGCAACCGCCCCGACGCCGAGGCCCCCGACCAGCCGAATTTTCGTGAGATCGAGCGGCTGGCCGGGCAGGGCGGCATCGTCGCCCGCTACCTGCCGGTCACGTCGGGCCGAATCACCGACGCGGACGTCGCGGCCTTCGAGGCGGCGGCGAACGCCCTGCCGAAGCCGGTGCTTGCCTATTGCCGCACCGGCACGCGCTCGGCGACGCTCTGGTCGCTCGCCGAGGCGCGGCGGGGCCGCGCCGTGGCGGAGATTCTGGCGGCCACGACGGCCGCGGGCTACGACCTGAAAGACGCGGCTCCCCGGATGGCGGCACAGGGCGGCGCGGCGACCGAGGCAACCGAGAAACGGTTCGCGATCGTCGTCGTCGGCGGCGGCGCGGCCGGCATCGCGGTGGCCTCAAGCCTGAAGGCGCGCAAGCCCGACCTGGAGGTCGCCGTGATCGACCCGGCCGACATCCACTACTACCAGCCCGGCTGGACGCTGGTGGGCGCCGGCGTGTTCGACCAGGCGGTGACCGCCCGGACCATGGCGTCTCGGATCCCGGACGGCGTGACGTGGATCAAGGCCGGCGTTGTCGCCTTCGAGCCCCAGAGGAAGGCCGTGATGCTGGAGGACGGCCGGACCATCGGCTACGACCGCCTCGTCGTCGCCCCCGGACTCAAGCTCGACTGGGACGGAATCGAGGGGCTGGTCGAAACGCTCGGCCGGAACGGGGTCACCTCGAACTACCGCTTCGACCTCGCGCCCTATACCTGGGAACTGGTCCGGAACCTCGGCGGAGGACGGGCCGTGTTCACCCAGCCCCCCATGCCGATCAAGTGCGCGGGCGCCCCGCAGAAGGCGATGTATCTCTCCGCCGACCATTGGCGGCGCGCGGGCCGCCTGAAGGAGATCGGGATCGACCTCTTCACGGCGACCCCGGGCCTGTTCGGCGTGAAGGAATACGTGCCGCCCCTGATGGAGTACGTCCGGCGCTACGACGCGAAGTTGCACTTCCGTCACAACCTCACGCGCATCGACGGCTCGGCCAAGCGCGCTTGGTTCACCTGCACGGCCGAGGACGGGACCCAATCGACGGTCGAGACCGCGTTCGACATGATCCATGTCGTTCCGCCCCAGCAGGCCCCCGATTTCGTCAGGGAATCCCCCCTGGCGGATCCGAGCGGCTGGGTCGAGGTGGACCCGGCGAGTCTGCGCCACAAGCGCTTCGCCGACGTCTACGGGCTGGGCGACGCCTGCAGCGCGCCGAACGCCAAGACCGCCGCCGCGGCGCGCAAGCAGGCGCCGGTGGTGGCGCACAACCTGCTGCGCGACATGGGCTTCGTCGAGGGGCCGGATGCCATCTACGACGGCTACGGCTCGTGCCCGCTCACCGTCGAGCGCGGCAAGATCCTGCTTGCCGAGTTCGGCTATGGCGGCACGCTTCTTCCCAGCTTCCCGTCCTGGCTCCTCGACGGCACGAAGCCGAGCCGGGCCGCGTGGCTGCTCAAGGAGCGCATGCTCCCGCCCCTCTACTGGCACGGCATGCTCAAGGGGCGCGAGTGGATGGCAAAGCCCAAGCGGGCGGTTTGAGCGGGCATCACCAAGGGGTCATCAAGGCCGTCGCTTGCGTCGATGCGCAGACCGATCCCGGCTTCAGAGCCAAGTTGTGAAGTCACCATAGAACACGCAAGACGTCATTCGCGCGACATAGCTAAGCTTGCTTACACAAATCAATCCACAGACGGCCCATCGGACTTTTTCCGATCACGCATCTTTTTGCAGAACCCTTTTGTCATTTGCGACGTTTCGAGCGTCTCAAGTTTCGGAGGGAACGCCATGAAGACGATTGCAATGGGTCTTGCCGCGCTGCTGATGAGCACGTCGGTCTACGCTCAAAGCGCCGCGACCGGTGGGTCCGAGCGCGGCGGCATGCGGGCCGGTGCCGAGCAGTCCGGCGGGCAAACCGGGATGTCGGGCAGCGAGCGCGGCGGCATGGGCGCCAAGGGCAGCGAGGCGCGCTCGGGTGGAAACGCCATGGGCGGTGAGCGCAGCGCCGCCCGGAACGACCGGGACGGCGGCGAAGCCGGTCGGGGTGGGGCGGATCGCAGTGAGATGGCGCGCGGCGAGCGTGGTTCGGAGCGCGGCATGAGCGGCCGAGCCGGCCGCGATACGGCCGAGCGCGCCGAGCGGAGCGACCGGTTCCAGGATCGCAGCCACGACCGCACGCATGTCAGCAGCCGCACCGATGTGCGCTCCACCACCGTCGATGGCGGCTATCGCCGCGAGGGCCGGTACGTGTTCATCGGCGGCCGACGGGTCGTGTACGGTTCGCCCGAGTATCGCCGCCTGATCGTCACCGAGCGCCGCAGCACCGGCCCGCGCCGCTACGTCACCATCCGCGGCCAGCGCGTGATCTACGGCTCGCCGGAATATCGCCGCCTCGTCAGCGTCGGCGAGACGCGCCGCTATGTGACGATCCGGGGCCAGCGCGTCGTGTACGGCTCGCCCGAGTACCGCCGCCTCTCCACCACCGTCTCGACCCGCGAGCGGCGCGGCGACACGGTCAATGCGGGCTTCCGCGAACGCACCGAGGTGCGTGGGTCGGAGACCCGCACCGATCTGCGCAGCCGCAGCAGCGAGACCCGCGGCAGCGAGCGCAACGCGATGCGTGCCTCGGATCAGGCGCGCGGGGCCGAGCGCGGCGGTCGCTCGATGGAGCAGGGCCGCAGCGGCGAGGGCACGCGCAATGTCGGCATGCGCGGCGAGGGGAACGAGCGCGGCGGCGTCCGCAACGCCTCCGAGCCGGGCGGCGGCATGGGCAACACGGGCGGCAACCGCGGCAGCGCGCAGCGCGGCGGGATGCCATCCGGCGCGCGCGGCGGCACCGAGGGCGGCGCCGGCATGAGCGGCCGCTGATAGGCGGGATTCCAAAGGGCTCATCCCTTTGGCGAGGTGCCGGGGCAGAGCCCCGGCATTCCACTCAACTTGTCGACGACCGTCCCAGAAAGTCGATCAGCGCCGCATTGACCGCCTCCGGCGCGTCGTGCTGCACCCAATGGGTCGCCTGCGGAAAGCGCTGCAGGCGGCCCCGCTCGCACAGGCCCAGGCTCGCCTCGGCCAGGCCCGTCTGGAGCGCCTGATCGCGCTCGCCCCACAGGATCAGCGTCGGCGCCGTGACCTTCGGCGGGTGCCGCTCGCGGGGCAGCTGAGCGAGCGCCCGATACCAGTTCAGCATCGCGGTGACCGCGCCGGGGCGCAGCCATTCGCGCGCATAGACGTCGAGGTCGGCCTCGGTGAAGATGCCGGGCGCGCTCGACCGGCGCATCAGGGCCCGCAGGAGGCGGCCCTCCCGCGCCGTCAGCACCCGTTCGGGCAGCAGGGGAAGCTGGAAGAAACCGGCATAGGCGCTGCGCAGGGCCTGCCCCGGATGGCGCCGGAGATAGGGGCCGAACACGCCGGGATGGCAGGCGTTCAGCACGGCGAGCCGCTCGACCCGCTCGGGGTGGAAGCTCGCGACCCAGAACGCGACGAGCCCGCCCCAATCGTGCCCGACGAGGTTGAAGCGCGCGAGCCCGCAGGCATCGGCGAGCGCGATCACGTCCTGGGCGAGCCGGTCGAGGTGGTAGGCGGCGATGCCCTTGGGGCGGTCGCTCAGGCCGTAGCCGCGCTGATCGGGGATGAGGAGGCGCAGGCCGCTGCCCGCAAGCGGCCCGATCTGATGCCGCCAGCCGAACCAGAATTCCGGAAAGCCGTGCAGCAGGATCGTCGGCGCCCCGTCCGCCGGCCCCGCCTCGGCGACATGCAGCCGCAGACCGCGGAGGTCGATGTGGCGGTGGCTGACGGCGGGATCGGGCATGGGTGCAGGGATACTCGCGCAGGGTCGATGGAGATTCCGGTGCTTGGCCAACCCGGCAGGGCCGGCGCGGTTCGGGCGCGGCGCCAACCGGGGCGGAAGCGGCTATAGGTAGCGTCCGATCACGGGAGACGCCCTTCCCCGATGCCGCTGCTTCGCTGCCTTCTCGCGCTCGTCTGCCTGTGGCCGGCCCTGCTGTGGTCCTGCCTCGCGGCGGCACGGCCCTTCACCGACGCCGCCGGGCGCCGGGTCGAGGTGCCGGAGCGCGTGCTCCGGGTGCTCGCCGCCGGCCCGCCCGCGGCGGTGCTGCTCTCCACCCTGGCCCCCGACCGGATGATCGGCTGGCCGCGGGCGCCGAGCCCGGAGGAGCGCGAATTCCTCAACCCCGCCCTGCGCGACCTGCCCGCCACCGGGCGGCTGACGGGGCGGGGCGGCAGCGCCAATGTCGAGGCGGTGCTGGCGCTCAAGCCCGACCTCATCGTCGATGTCGGCAGCACCGCGGCGACCTACGCCTCCCTGGCCGACCGGGTGCAGGCGCAGACCGGCATTCCCTACGTGCTGCTCGACGGGCGCTTCAAGGCGACGCCCGAGACCTACCGCACCCTCGGGGCCTTGATCGGCGCACCGGAAGAAGGCGAAGCGCTCGCGGGCGAGTCCGAAAAAATCCTGAAGGGGGTGGCCGCAGCGGTGGCCGCGGTGCCGGAAGACAAGCGCCCGCGGGTCTATTACGGCCGTGGCCCCCGCGGGCTGGAGACGGGCCTGTCCGGCTCGATCAACACCGAGATCATCGAGGCGGCGGGCGGGCGCAACGTGGCCGGCGCCGGGGCGGGCGGGCTCGCCGCGGTCTCGCCCGAGCAGGTGCTGGTCTGGAATCCGGACGTGATCATCGCCCTCGATCCCGATTTCCCGAAGCTCGCCGCCGCCGACCCGCTCTGGAACGGGCTGAAGGCGGTGCGCGAGGGGCGCGTCCACGCGGTGCCAACGCTGCCCTTCGGCTGGGCCGATGCGCCGCCGGGGGTCAACCGCCTGATCGGCCTGCGCTGGCTCGCCGGCCTGTTCTTCCCCGAGCAGTTCCCGCAGACGCTCGGCGACGCCGTGCGCGACTTCTACAAGCGCTTCTACCGGGTCGAGCTCACGCCCGAACAGCTCGACCGCCTCCTGCGCGACGCCGCCGGACCGGGGCCGACCCGGTGAGCGAGGCCGCGAGCGCCGCTCAGGCCCGACCCGTATGGCGCCGCCTCCTCCCGCTGGCGGCCCTGGCCCCGGTCGCGCTGATCCTCCTCGTCCTGGTCTCGCTCGGCATCGGCCGCTACCCCGTGCCGCTCGCCGACGTTTTCGGGGTGCTCGTTGCCAAGCTCTTGGGCCAAGCGCCCGCCCTCGATCCCGCCGCGCAGACCGTGGTGCTGAACGTGCGCCTGCCGCGGGTGTTCGGCGCGCTCGTGGTCGGGGCCGGGCTCGCGGCGGCGGGAGCGACCTATCAGGGATTGTTCCGCAATCCCCTCGTCTCGCCGGACATCCTCGGGGTTTCGGCGGGGGCGAGCCTCGGCGCGGTGCTCGGCATCGTGCTCGCCCTGCCGGTGGCGGCGATCCAGGGGCTCGCCTTCGCCGGAGGGCTCGCCGCGGTCGGCGCCGTCTACGCCGTCGGGCTGGCGGTACGACGGCACGACCCGGTGCTGACGCTGGTGCTCGCGGGCGTCGCCGTGGGGGCGCTGCTCGGGGCCGGGATCTCCCTGCTCAAGGTGCTCGCCGACCCCTACAACCAACTCCCCGCCATCACCTTCTGGCTGCTCGGCAGCCTCGCCTCCGTGACTGCGAGCGACATCGCCGCGATCCTGCCGGCGATGGCCCTCGGCCTCGCCCCCCTGGTGCTGCTGCGCTGGCGCGTGAACCTGATGAGCCTCGGCGACGAGGAGGCGCGGGCGCTGGGACTGGAGACGCGCCGGCTCCGCCCGGTTCTGGTGGCGGGCGCGACGTTGGTGACCGCCGCCGCGGTCTCGGTGACGGGCGTCATCGGCTGGATCGGGCTGATCGTGCCGCATGTCGCCCGCCTGCTGGTCGGGCCGGATTTCCGCCGCCTGCTGCCGGCCTCAATGCTGCTCGGCGCGGGCTACCTCACCGCCGTCGATCTCCTGGCCCGCACGGTGGCCACCATCGAGGTGCCGCTCGGTATCCTCACGGCGCTCGTCGGTGCGCCGTTCTTTCTCTGGCTGCTGGCCGCGGGAAAGCGGGGCTGGGCATGATCCTGGAGATCCGCGATCTCGCCTTCGGCTACGGCGCCCGCGCGGTCGGCTCCGGCGTCAGCCTGACGCTTCGGGACAGCGAGGCGCTCTGCCTGCTCGGGCCGAACGGCGGCGGCAAGACCACCCTGTTCAAGACTCTGCTCGGGCTGCTGCGCCCGCTCGCCGGCCGCGTCCTGTTGGACGGCACCGACCTGTCGGAGCTACCACGCCGCGAAGTTGCAAAAAGAATCGCCTACGTGCCGCAGGCGCATGCCGCCTTCTTCCCCTTCACCGTGCGCGAGGTGGTGCTGATGGGCCGCGCCAGCCGGCTTGCCACCTTCGCCAGCCCCGGCCCGGCCGACCGCGCGGCGGCCGAGCGGGCGCTGGCGGCGCTGGGCATCGGCCACTTGGCCGAGCGCATCTACACCGAGATCAGCGGCGGCGAGCGCCAGCTCGCGCTGATCGCCCGCGCCTTGGCCGGCGAGCCGCGGCTCCTCGTGATGGACGAGCCGACGGCGAGCCTCGATTTCGGCAACCAGGCGCGGGTGCTGACCCAGGTGCGGCGCCTCTCTGCCACCGGCATCGCCGTGGTGCTCTCGACGCACGACCCCGGCCACGCCTTCCTCTGCGCCGACCGGGTGGCGCTGCTGCATGGCGGGCGCCTCGTCGCGCTGGGCCCTCCGGCGGAGACGGTGACGCCGGAGACCCTGCGGCTGCTCTACGGGGTCGAGGTCGCGGTGGTTCCGCTGCCGGGGCAGGGGCGGACGGTCTGCACGCCGCTGATCGGGTGAGCCGACCTCTCAGATCCCCGCGTACCAGGAAAATCCCATCTCCGAGACCATGCTGCCCCGGCCCTGGCCGAGCCCGTCCACCCGGTCGGTGGCCTCGATGCTGGCGAGATATTTCAGCGACTTGTAGCCGAGCTGGCGCTCGACCCGCAGGCGGACCGGCGCACCGTGGGCCACGGGCAGGGCGCCGCCGTTCATGCCGTAGGCCAGGATCGTCTGCGGGTGCAGGGCATCGAACAGGTCGTAGCTGTCCCACCAGCCGTCCACCGTGCGGATCACGATGAATCGCGCCTCCGGTTTCAGCCCGACGCTCGCCAGAACGTGGGAGAGCGGCACGCCGGTCCAGCCGCCGATGGCCGACCAGCCCTGCTCGCAACTATGCAGGGTCACCTGCGTGCGGGCCGGCATCGCCCTCAGCGCGGCGAGCGTGAAGGCGGCGGGCCGCTCCACGAGCCCGCTCACCGGCAGGCGCCAGTCGGAGAACCCGGACGCCTTCGAGCGCCGGTAATCGGGGTTGTCCGGATCGGTGGTGTTGATGGCGGGAAACACCGCCGAGATCGCCTCCGGCCCGAACTCCCGCACCAGCGGCTGGTCGCGCAGCAGGAAGCGCTGGGTGGCGAGGGTCAGGGTGTCGCTCAAGCCGTAGAGGCCCGGCCGGCGCGGGCCGTTCTCGATCAGCTCGCAACCGCCGAGAAGGCCGCCGACCCCCATGGCCGAGGAGCCGAGCATCAGCCGGCGGCGGGTGAGATCGCTCATCGCGGGTCCTCCTCCGGCGCCGCCGGCCCGGATTTCGGCCGGGCGGAGCGCCCGGTGATCATGCCCCGCATCAGGTCGAGCGGCCCGTTGGCGAGCACCTGCCAGACATGGATGAGGAGGAAGCCGACGAATCCGGCCGCCGACAGGAAGTGGATCGTGCGCGCCGATTGCCGCCCACCGAACAGGGTGAACAACTCGGGGTAAGCCGCCGTGACGCCGGGCGACATGGTGAGGCCGGAGAGCAGCATCACCGGCGCCAGCACGAGGATGACGGCGAGATAGGCGAGCTTTTGCAGAATGTTGTAGCGGTCGGCTCCCGCGGCACCCGAACCGGTGAGCCGCCAATGCGCGCGGATATCAGCCGCGATGTGCCGGGGGTGGAGCTGGTCCCGGTCGGGGGTCAGGCGGCGCAGGAGATGCCCGCTCGCCAGGGCGACGAGCCCGTAGAGCGCGCCGTTGAGGACGAAGATCCAGGCGGCGAGGAAGTGGAGATTGCGGCCCCAGCCGGTCTGTTCGAGGTTCACCGGCAGCGGCAGGACGATCCAGGCCGGGGCGTCGTTGGCCCCGGTCTCGCCCCAGAACAGCCGGGGCAGGGCGAGCAGGATGGCGAGTCCGCTGACGAGGAGCGCCAGGAAGGCGCCGGTGTTCACCCAATGGGTCAGGCGCACCCAGAGCGGATGGCGCGGGACGGCCTTTTCCGCACGCGCCGTCATCGCGTTCGTCATGGCCTGTCCGCCGTCATGGCCTGTCCGCCCGCCGGAGCACGTCGAGGCGGTAGGCATCCGTGCGGGCGCCGGACAGCACCCGGCAGAACGGGGCCGTGCCCGCGATGAAGCCCTCCGCCGCCGCGTCGCCGGAGAGGGGATAATCGGTCTCGCCGAGCCAGTGCACGAGGACGCAGTCGCCCCCCGGCGCCAGGCTCGCCTCCACCCGTGCGACGAGCCGGGCCAGATCGTCCGTGCTGAGGAAGTAGAGCATCTCGCCGAAGAGGATGAGGTCGAACCGGCCCTCCGGCCAGACCTCCGGCACCGCGCCGCGGACGAAGCCGACCTGCGGGTATTCCGCGCAACGCGCCTGCGCGGCATCGAGCGCCGCCTGCGCGACGTCGAGGGCGGTCAGCGCCCCGCAGCGAGGGGCGAGCGCCCGGGTGAAGACGCCGATGGAGCAGCCGACCTCCAGAGCCCGGTCGTAGCGCGCCCGTGGCAGGGCCTGGAGCGTCGCGGCGTATTTCTCCGCCTCGTAGGCGCTGGAGGTGAAGCGCCAGGGATCGGAATCGGAAGCGTAGATCTCCGAAAAGTAGCGCTCCGGCAGCGTCTCCGTCCGACGGCCGCTCATCCCACACGCTCCGCGGCGCGCGGGGTGGGCTCGTCGGGCCACAGGGCGTGGAGCGGCTCATCGGCCGCCAATGCGTGCGCGGCCATGCCGGTCAGGGCGAAATCCGGGGCCGGCTGGCGCAGATAGGTTGCGAGGTCGCGCATCAGGCGCTCCAGGGGATGGCTTTCGAGGAACCCCGCGAGCCCGATCGAACGCTGCGCCAGGGTGATCACGTCGAGGCCCGCCTGCTCGACTGCGGCGCGGGCGAGGTTGACGTAGGCGATGACCCGCTCGGGGTGGCCGGCTTCCGCGGCAGCGAGGCGGGCGGCGCGGGCGACGAGCAGGCGGCTCGTCTCCGCCGCGACCATGGCCCGCCCGAACCGGGCCTGCTGGTGCGGGTCGTCGGCCCGGCCGGTGGCGGCGAGATGCGCCCGGTGGGTCTCGAGCACCGCCTCGATCCCGCCGAGCTGGACCGCGAGGAAGCGCCACGCCCCGGCGAAGAAGAAGGGCTGGCGCCCATAATCGTCCGGCGCGCCGATCACCTCGCCGTCGCGCAGGCCAAGCCCGGAGAAATCGACCGTACCGGTCGCGGTCGCCCGCATGCCGTGGACGCACCACTCCGACAGGTCGGCCCGTTCGCCAGGTTCGAGGCGCAGCACCAGCATCAGCCGGCGCCCGTCGGCGATCCGCGCCGTCACGAGCGGGCGGGTGACGAAGCCCGCCCCCGAGGCGTAGGTCTTCACGCCTTCGAGGCCGTCCGCACCGTCGAGGACGAGGCCGCCCTCGGCCGGCTCGGTGTTCCAGACTCCGAAGAGCTGGCCCTCCGCCGCATCGCGGGCGAGCCGCTCGGCGACGGCGGCGTCGGCGTAGCGCAGCACCAGGGCCAGCGCGTTGACGTGCCCTTCGTAGAGCCGCCCGACCGCGAGGTCGTCGCGGCCGATCTCCGTCAGCAGGGCCCGCAGCGCGTCGACTCGGGCGGGCTCGCACAATCCGGCGCCGCCGAGCGCTTCGGGCAGGGGCGCGGCGAGATGCCCGGCCCGACGCAGCCGGGCGATGGCCTGCGCGGGAAAGCCGCCCTGCGCATCCGCCGTCTCGTCGCACGCGCCGGCCCGGGGCACCCGAGGCGACCGCGCGAGAGAAAGGAGCGAATGGGGCGACACAAGCGGCTCGGGGTTCGATGAATCGGAAAAGACATCCCACGAACGGTCCGACACCCCTGCGCGGGCGCACTGGCCTGACGGGAAAGCCCTACCGGAACAAAACCTAGAGCGGCAAGGCGCGTCTTCCCATGCGGCGCAGTCGCGGGGGGGTCGATTATCCCCGGCGGTGTCAGGGGCGGAACCGCGGGGCGCCTCACGGGCGTTCACGTCTTTGGCCGGACCGCACAAGCGGCCGGGACGACATCCGGAGGGAGCGATGGCGGACGACACCGAGCGGCTCGGCCTTCTCATGGGCGTGTCGAGAGGGTGCAGACCGTGAGCGAGACCGAACGTGACACCGATCCGGCGCCCGAACCGAAGCTCGCCGGCATCCTGACCTTCCCGCCGGAGGTCGTGGCGGCGCTGGACGAGCATTGCGCGGTCGAGCGCCTGCCGCGGGACCGGGCAATCTGCGAGATCGTCGCCGAGTATCTGCGCTTCAAGGGCTATCTGCGCACCCGCCCGGTGCACCCGCATCGCACGCCCCGGGGCGAGAAGCCGGAGGGTCCCTGACGATGGCGACCTCGTTCAAGGGCCTCTTCCTCTGCCCGCCGAAGCAGCCGCGCCCGAGCCATGTCCGGGTTCGGGACGGGGAGGGCGGTGAGACCACCCTGCCGCTGGAGGAATACGAGGCCCGCGCCGGCCAGCCGCCCTGGCAGAGCCTGCCCTGGGAGGGCGAGGCCGGGCCGGACGACGGCGACAGGCACGGGCCCGAGATCAGCATGTGAGGCCGTTCACGGCTCACCGGGTCGATTGCGGAGGCATCCCCGCTCCCCGCATGCGGGGAGCGAGTTTTTCTGCGAACCCGCCCCGCCTCACCAAGCCGTCGGCTTGGGGTTACGCTCGTCGAAGCCGGTCTGGTGCCAATAGGGATAGATCGGATTTTCCCGGCTCGCCGCGTCGAGGCGGGCGATCTGGTCGGCCGTGAGCGACCAGCCCACCGCACCGAGATTCTGCTTCAACTGCTCCTCGTTGCGCGCGCCGATGACGATGTTGCACACGGTCGGGCGGCTGAGCAGCCAGTTCAGCGCCACCTGCGGCACGGTCTTACCGGTCTCGGCGGCGACCGCGTCGAGGGCATCAATCACATCGTAGAGGTACGCGTCGGAGACGATGGGACCGCCCTCTGCGCCGCCCGCCGTGGCGAGGCGCCCGCCCGAAGCCGCCTGCCCCCGCCGGATCTTGCCGGTGAGCCGGCCCCAGCCCAGCGGGCTCCACACCATCAGGCCGACACCCTGGTCGAGGCCGAGCGGCATCAGCTCCCACTCGTAGTGGCGGCCGATCAGCGAGTAATAGCCTTGATAGACGACGTAGCGGGCGAGCCCGTATTTCTCCGAGGTCGCCAGCGCCTTCATCAATTGCCAGCCGGAGAAGTTCGAAGCGCCGATATAGCCGATCTTGCCCGAACGGGTGAGGTCGTCGAGTGCCCGCAGGGTCTCCTCGACGGGCGTCAGCGCGTCGAAGCCGTGCATGAAGTAGACGTCGATATGGTCGGTCTGGAGCCGCTTCAGGCTCGCCTCGCAGGCGCGGATCAGGTGGTGGCGTGACGAGCCGACCGCGTTCACGTCCTCGCCGACCCGGAACGTCGCCTTGGTGGAGATCAGGAGCCGGTCGCGGCGGCCCTTGACCGCCTCGCCGAGGATCTTTTCGGAATCGCCGCTCGAATAGAGGTCGGCGGTGTCGAGGAAGTTGACGCCTGCATCGAGGCAGAGATCGATCAGGCGGCTCGCCTCGGCCACGCCGGTGCTGCCCCAGTTCTGGAAGAACGCGTCGGTGCCGCCGAAGGTGGCGGTGCCGAGGCTGAGCACCGGCACCTTGAGGCCCGAGCGTCCGAACTGCCGGTATTCCATGTCCGTCACTCCGCTGTGGCTGTCGGGAAACGGCCCCGAGAGGCCGCCTGTCCCCGTCTTGAAGAGCCCGGCGCGCCCCGGCAATGCGGCGGACCGGGCGGGCACCCTGCGAGGCGCGAATGGCGCCGCTGCCATCATACCGCCATCGGACGCCCCTGGTTCCGCCACCGAAAGGGGCTGGTTTCGCAAAGACTTCGTCAACCAAGAGCCACTATTAAAGCTCAAGTTTTAGGAACCCCGATCGGGGCTGCCTCTTCTTTCATCAGATCCGGCGGCAGCGTCGCCAGCCGGTCTTAAACATTGGGAATGTCGCCTCGTGAGTTTCACCGTCAGCGCCGGCACCGCATCCCGCGTCTATTCCTGGCAGCACGGCTCCCTGCTGAGCGCCCTGGAGCAGGGCCTGTCGCTGACGACCTCCGGCATGAGCGACGTCCGCATCGTCGATTCGGAAGGCCGCAGCCACAGCCCCGCCGCGCTCTACCAGCGCGTGTTCGGGCAGCAGCCGACGGACGCAGCCGCGCAGCCCCGCGCCCGCGCGGCCTGATCCCCCCTTCGCGCATCCTCTGTTTCCGAAAGCCGTAACCCGCCTTTCGGGACGATGCTCTACCCCCGGATCGCCGCCGCATCCGGCGCCACCACCGCGAACAGGTCACCGAGCGCCGCGAGGCTTGCGGCCTGCACCGCGGCCGCCGGTACGGTCGCACCGTCCGGCCCCGGCAGGGCGCGGGTGGCGGTGGCCGAGGCCACCACGGTCGGGCGGAAGCCGAGGTTGAAGGCGCTGCGCGCGGTCGAATTCACGCACATATGCGTCATGAAGCCAGCCAGGATCACGTCCTTGATGCCGGCTGCCTCCAGTTGCGCCTGCAGGTCGGTCCCGACGAAGGAACTCGGATAGGCCTTGGTGATGACGGGCTCCCCATCCCGCGGGGCGACCTCGTCGCTGATCTGGCCGATGGCCGCGGTGAGATCGTAAGGCGAGCCCGGCCCGGCATCGTGGCGCACGTGGAAGACGGGGATCCCCGCCGCCCGCGCCCGTTCCAGCAGCGCCTGCGCCTCGCGGATCGCCGGCTCGACGCCCTCCAGGCGCATCACGCCCTCGCGGTAGGTGTTCTGCAGGTCGATCATCACCAAGCCTGAGCCCGACAGGGAAGCGGGCTCCGGCGGCAGGCCGGACAGGCTGCGAAGCGTTTTGAGGTCGGTCATGGCTGGCCCTTCTCGTGGGATGCGTTTCCGGGCGGGATGTGAGCCGAGTGGGGCCGCCCGCGCAACCTGTCGATCAGGCCAACAGACACGAAGGCACCGATCCCCCCGTCATCCCGAGGCCTCCGCTTCGCTACAGCAGCTCGGGATGAGGACGAGGATGGGATCGGCGCTGCCCGAAAGCCTCAGCGCTGCGCGAAATCCTCAGCGCTGCGCGGCTTGCATCGGCTTGTCCGACTTCGGCGCCTGGGGAGCGATGCGGCCGCCGTCCTTGAGATCGGCCGGGGGGCTCAGCACGAGGCGCTCGCCGCCGGAGAGACCCTTGTCCACCTCGACCACCGTGCCCTTGTCGCGGGCGACGTGGACCTCGACCCAACCCACGCGGTCGTCCTCGCGGGCCACCGCCACGCGGGTGCCGGACTGGTTGAACACCAGGGCCTCGGCCGGCACCGCCACCGTGGCGCCGCCGGTGCGGGGAATCGCCAGGGTCACGTAGACGTAGAGGCCCGGCCGCAGGGTGCGGTCGGGGTTCGGCACGTCGACCTGCGTCGTCAGGGTGCGCGAGGAGGCGAGCAAAGCCACCGAACTGCGCTCGACCACGCCGGCAAAGCTGCGGTCGGGCATTTGCGGCACCTTGATCTGGGCCGGGATGCCGGGCTGCACGCCCAACGCCGCGTTCTGCGGCACGTTGACCGAAATGCGCAGCACGTCGTCCCGGTCCATCGACAGGAGCGGCGAGCCGGAGCCGGCATCGGCCTGGACGAGGTCGCCGACATCGACGTTGCGGGTGGTGATCACGCCGTCGAAGGGGGCGGTGACGATCTCGAAGCCGGTCAGCGCCTTGAGGCGGCCGACGGTCGCCTGCTGCGCCTTGATGTTGGCCTGGGCCACCTTCACGTCGGCCTCCGCCGAGGCGAGGTTCGCCTGCTGCGCCAGAACGCCGGCCTGGGTGTTGTCGGCGGTCTGCTTCGAGGCCCAGCCCTGGCCGGCGAGCGTCGAGGTGCGCGAATTGGTGGCCTGGGCGAGGTTCGTATTGGCCTTGGCCTGATCGACCATGGCCCGGGCCCGCAGGAGCTGGGCCTCGAGCTGCCCGAGCTGCGCCTCGGCTTGCGCGAGTTGCTGGTCGAGATCCGGGGCGGCGATGCGCAGGAGCACGTCACCCTTCTTCACCCGCGAGCCGAGATCGACGCGCCGCTCGGCGATGTAGCCGGTGGCGCGGGGATAGATCCGCGCGGTGGCGAAGGGCTCGGTCTGGCCCGGCAGGGTCAGCTCGATCGGCCCGTCGAGGCGCTTGGCCTCCTCGGTGCGCACTTTCGGCACGAACTCCATCTGCCGGGTTCGCGTCGCCTCGGCCCGTGCCGCGCGCTGCCAGTGGCCGTAGCCGCCGTAAGCCAGCAGGCCAAGCGCGATCAGCCCGGCCAGCGCGAAGCCGCCCTTGCCCGGCGGCGGCGGGGCTTTTTTGTCGTCCCCTGTCCGGTCGGGCTGGCTCACGGAACGATCCTTCTCTCGATACCCACGCGCATCAGACATAATCCTCGAGCGGCTTGGCCTCGCCCCGCCGCAGCAGGCTGTAGAGGAACGGCACGAACAGCAGCGTCGAGGGCGTGCCGAGCGCGATGCCGCCCATCACCGCGCGGGCGAGCGCCGCGTTCTGCTCGCCGCCCTCGCCGGTGCCGAGCGCCATCGGCACGAGGCCCAAAAACATCGCACTTGCCGTCATCAGCACCGGCCGCAGCCGCGTCTCGCCCGCGACGATGGCCGCCTCGTGGGCCGAACAGCCCGTCGCCTCCCGGTGTTCCTTGGCGAAGGTGACGAGCAGGATCGAGTTGGCCGACGCGATGCCCACCGACATGATCGCCCCGAACAGGGAGGGGATCGAGAAGGTGGTGCCGGTGATGAACAGGCTCGCCACGATACCGCAGAAGGCGATCGGCAGGGCGGCCAGCACCACGAAGGGGTCGCCCCAGCTCTGATAGTTCACCGCCATCAGGAGGTAGACGGCAATGACCGCGATGCCGAGCCCGATGCCGAGCCGGAAGAAGGCGGCGCGCATGTTCTCGATCTGCCCGCGCACGGAGATCTTGTCGGGGGCCGGCAGGGTCTTCTGCTCCTCGGCGACGATCTTATCGATATCCCCGGCGACCGCGCCGAGGTCGCGGTCCTGCACGGCCGCATAGACGTTGAAGGTCGGCTGCGTGTTGACGTGGTTGATCACCGTCTGCGTCGGCTGGCGGGTGATCGTCGCGATGCTCGACAGCAGCGTCAGCGCGCCCGGCCCGTTGCCGGCATTGGCGCGGGCAAAGAGCGGGGTGTTCTGCAGCGCGGTGAGCGAGGCGTTGCGGTATTCCGGCGTCTGCACCCAGAGCTGGTAGGGGATGCCGGTCTTCGGGTCGGTCCAGAAGTTCGGGTTCACCTGGAAGGAGCCCGAGAGCGACACGTTGAGGCTCTGGGCCACCTGCTGCTGGGTCAGGCCGAGTTCGGAGGCCAGCCGCCGGTCGACATCGACGAAGAATTGCGGCTGATCGACGATCTGATGCAGATGCACGTCGACGAGGCCGGGCGTCTCCTTCAGCCGCGCCTCGATGCGCCGGGCGGCCGCCAGATCCTTCACCGTGTTGCGGCCCGAGACCTGCACGTCGATCTGCGCGATCACGCCGAAATTGAGAATCTGCGTGATGATGTCGGAGGGCTGGAAATAGACGATCATGTCGGGGAAGCGCTCGCGCAGGGTCTCGCGCAGGCGGCGCTGGTACTCGACGACCGGGCCGTGCTCGTCCTTCAGGTCGATGAGCATCTGCCCGTCGTTGTAGGAAACGAAGGAGCCGTCGGAGAAGGCGAAGTTGTAGTTGTTCGAGGGCAGGCCGATGTTGTCGAGGATCTGGTCGATCTCGCCCTCGGGGATCACCTCGCGCACCACCTTCTGAACCTCGGCGAAGGTCTGCTCGGCGGTCTCGATGCGCATGCCCGGCCGGGTGCGCAGGTGCATCGTCATCTGGCTCGATTCGACCTGCGGGAAGTAGTCCTGCCCCGTGAACACGAAGAGCCCGCCGGTGCCGGCAAACAGCAGGACGACGCCGGTCACCGTCGCGACCGGGTGGCGCAGGACGGCGTGCAACAGCCCGACATAGCCGCGGTGGAAGCGGTCGAACCGCACCTCGAAGCCGCGGCGGAAGGCGCCCGCCAGCCGGAAGACGGGGGAGAGCAGCCAAGCCAGCGCCCGCTCGATCCGGCCGCGGCGCGGGGCCTCGCCCTCGCCGCCGTGGTGCTGGAGGTATTCGCGCGCCACCAGCACGTCGATCATCACCGGCACCAGGGTGCGGGTGAGGAGGTAGGAGGTCAGCATCGCGAACACGACCGCGAGCGCCTGCGGCGTGAACAGATACTTCGGGGTGTCGGTGAGCGCGAAGACCGAGACGAAGGCGGCGCAGATCGAGAGCGTCGAGATCAGCGCCGGCTTGGCGATGCCCGCCGCGCCCTCGACCACGGCGTTGCGGAACGGCTTGCCCTCCTCGAACAGGCGGTAGGTGTTCTCGATCGCCACCGTCACGTCGTCGACGAGGATGCCGACCGCGAGCGCCAATCCGCCGAGCGTCATCACGTTGATGGTGTGACCGAGCGCGGCCAAGAGCGCCAGCGAGGTCATGAGGCAGAGCGGGATCGAGACGAGCACGATCAGGGTCGAGCGCCATGAGCCGAGGAACAGCAGGATGGTCAGGCCGGTCAGCGCGGCGGCGATGACGGCCTCGTGCCACACGCCCTCGATCGCGTTCGAGACGAAGACCGACTGGTCGAAGAGCGGCTTGATCTCCATGCCCTCGGGGGCCGCCGCGCGGATGTCGGGGAGCGCCGCCTTGACGTTGTTGACCACATCCAGCGTCGAGGCGGTGCCGTTCTTCAACACCCGCATCAACACCGAGGCGGCGCCGTCGGCGCGCACCACGTTGACCTGCGGCGGGCCGCCGTCGCGGACATAGGCCACGTCGCGCACCAGAACCGGCTGGCCGTTGACGACCTTGATCGGGATCTCGTTGAGCGCCGCGATCGCGTCCGGCGTCGCGTTCATCTGCACCGGGTATTGCTGCTCGCCGATCTTGGCGAGGCCCGAGGGGATCGTCAGGTTCTGCGAGGTCACTGCGTTGGTGACCTCCAGCGGCGTCATCCCGAGCGCCTGGAGCGCGTGCAGGTCGAGATCGACCATGACTTGGCGCGGGGCGCCGCCGAAGGGGGAGGGCAGGGTCGAGCCCGGCACCTGGGTCAGGCGCTGGCGGATGCGGTACTGCGCGTAGTCGTAGACCTTGTTGAGGCTGTCCTTGGCCGAGGTCAGCGCGAGCTGGATCACCGGCACCGAGGAGGCGGAGAAGCGCACGATCACGGGCGGCTGCACGCCGGGCGGCATCAGCGCGCGGATCGAGTTCGTGGAGGAGACGACCTGGGCGATGGCCAGATCGATGCTGACGCTCTGGTCGAAATAGATCTTCATCACCGACGTGCCTTGCAGGCTCGTCGATTCCATTCGGGCGATGTTGTTGACGTTGTTGGAGATTCCGAACTCGGAATAGGTCGTGATCCGCTTCTCCATCTCCGGCGCGGACAGGCCCGTATAGGTCCAGACCACGACGACGACGGGGATATCGACCGCCGGCAGCACGTCCTTCGGGGTCACGACGATGGTGCTGATGCCGCCGAGCATCATCAGCACCGCGAGGACGTAGGTCGTGATGCGGAACTTGAGGGCGTACTGGACGAGTCCCATGGTTCTCCGGTGGATGTCCGGTGATCCTGCCGGAGCTAAGAGTGCCTCACAAAACTCCCGGTCTCTGACCGTTCTCGCTCTGGCGATGACGGCGCGGCGGGAGTTTTGTGAGAGACGCTAAGGCACGGGCGTTGACCCGGCCGATACCGCACGATCACTGTTTCTGTTCTATGTCCGATGATTGCCGGAAACACACGCGTGCTGCGATGCCGCATCACGGTCTTTCCACGACCAGCGCGTTCGTCACATCCGCCGGGCGGAAACAGGGTTAGATTAAAAATAACCTTTGCAACAAGGCGCCTCAGTCCGCGCCGGTTGGCAGCGGCGGCGATGTGTCGTCCGTTTCCGCCGCCTTCTGCCGCCGCGCCTGCGCCCGGCCGAGCCAGAGCGCGTTGAGGAGCCATGCGGCCGAGAGCGGCACCGCCACCACGGCCGCGGCGTGGCCGCCGAAGCCGAGCGCGGAGAGGCCCGTATAGGACCACGCGCCGACCTGATCGCCGAGGCGGTAGACCACCGTGTCGATGAAGCTTTTCGCCTTGTAGCGATCCTCGCGCGGCACCACCGTGAACAGCACCTCGCGCACCGGCCGGGCGATGGCGAAGTTGCCCGCGCGCCGCAGCACGTAGATCACCACCACCGAGGCGACGCTCGGCGAGAGCGCGAGCGCGGCAAACCCGATGACGCTTGCCGCCGGCAGCAGCGCGAGCGTCACGCCGACCCCGAGCCAGCGCGTGATGCGCCCGGTGAGGAAGAGCTGCACGCCGAGCGTCAGGGCGTTCACGGCGAGATCGACATTGGCGAAGAAGGCCGTCTGCGCGCCCCGGCTGGGGAAGTTGTTCTTGGCCACCGCCGCCTGCTCGAAATACAGGAAGGTCGCCGTGACCGAGAACAGCGCCAGGAACAGCGCGATGTTCAGGAGGTAGGGCGAGGCGAATGTGCGCCGGATGCCGGCCCACACGTCGCCGCCGATGACCTCGCCCGCCCGCGAATCCTCCGGCACCTCGTGGAGGCGCCCGATCAGGCGGGCGAGGCCGCGCATGGCGAAGACCGCCGCCTCCAGGAGCACGGCGGCGGCGATGAGCAGCGCCCAGGTCGGCACGTCGCGGGCGAGCGTCGCCGTCACCGCCGAGCCGCAGATGGCGCCGAGCGTGGCACCCGCGGCGATGAAGCCGAACAGGCGCTTGCCTTGGCTCGTCGAGAACACGTCCACCACCGTGGCCCAGAAGATCGAGACCACGAACAGGTTGAAGACCGAGAGCCAGACGAAGAAGGCCCGCCCCACCCAGACCGCGGTTTCGCCCTCGGCCACCGCGATGAGAGCGGCAAAGATCAGGATGTTGAGGATGAAGAAGCGATAGGTGAGGGGCACGAAGCGCGCCCGCGGCAGGCGCTTGACCAGCCACGCGAAGGGCAGGTTCAGCGCGAGCATGCCGACGAGGGTCGCCAGGAACAGCCAGGGCAGGTTTTCCAGGCCGCCCGCCACGCCCATCTGGTCGCGGATCGGGCGCAGCACGTAGTAGCTCGCGAGCAGCGCGAAGATGTAGGCCCAGGACCATGCCAGCGCCGGGCCCTCGCCCGGCCTCACATCGACGAGGCGGGCAAGGCGGTGAGTGAGTGAGGCCGGGGCCTCGCTCAAGGCTTCACCCCGAGCTTCTGCTTCAGCTCCGGCGCCGAGAGGTCGTGGCCGAAGCCGGGCGAGCCCATGGCGAAGGTGTCCGCCGCCTTCAACTCGCCGACCACGACGGGGTCGAAGCCGGCATCCGAGACCAGGGTGCGGGCGGTCTCCAGCGCCTTCGGATCGTTGCCAGCGATCGGCACGGCCATGCGCGGCTCGGGCCGGCCGGCATTCTTCTGGAAGATCTTGTAGTTGGCCGCATTGAAGGCGCGCACCACGCGGGCGCCGGCCAGATACTTGGCCGAGACCGCACCGATGCCGTCGCGCTCGACCTCGTCGGCGACCGCCCCGTCGCGGGCCTTCACCGCATTGCCGGCATCGATCACGACCTTGTTCTTGAGCGCGGCGGTGTTCTCACGCCCCAGCTCCGGATAGGCCTTGTAGGGCACCGCGATCAGCACGGCGTTGCCGAAGGCGATCGCCTCCGCCGGGGTGCCGGCTCGCGCCTTGGGCCCGAGTTCCTCGACGAGCGCCTTCAATTCCTCCGGGTGGCGGGAGGCGAAGAACACCTCGTAGCCCGCCTTGATCCAGAGCCGGCCGAGCGTGCCGCCGATATTGCCCGCCCCGATGATCCCGATTTTTTTGGGATTTTCCGATTGAGCGAGAGCGGGCAGGGCGGGGAGCAGAAGCGTGCCGGCAAGCAGGGCCAGCACCCCGCGTCGAACGGAAGAAATCTCAAAAAAGTCAGACCACATCGATGAAGGCCTCCATCTTGCGCCGCTCGGCGGCATCCGGCAGCCGCCCGGTCGCGGCGGCGAGGTTGTCCTCGACGTAACTCGCCTTGGCCATGCCCGGGATCGGGCAGGTCACGGCCTCGTTGGCGAGCACGTATTTGAGGAAGAACTGCGCCCAGCTCTTGCAGCCGAATTCGGCGGCGAACGCGGGCAGGGGCTTGTCCTTCACCGCCTTGAACAGGCGGTCGCGGCCGAAGGGCACGTTGACCATCACCGCCACGCCGCGCTCAACGGCCAGCGGCAGGACGCGTTCGGCCGCCGCCCGGCTATCGAGGGCATAGTTCACCTGCACGAAGTCGAGCTTTTCCCGCTTCATCACCGTCTCGAGTTCGGGGAACTGCTCGTCGCGCCAGACCGTGACGCCGACATAGCGGATGCGGCCCTTCTCCTTGAGCGCGCGCAGGACCGCGAGGTTCACTTCCGTGTCGATCAGGTTGTGCACGGCGATGAGATCGATCTTGTCCGTGCGCAGGCGCTGGAACGAGCGCTCGGTCTCCGCCTGCGCCGCCTCCCGGCCGCGGGCCGCGACCTTGGTGGCGAGAAAGACCTTTTCGCGCAGGCCTTGGAGGATCAGGCCGAGGACGTCCTCGGCGGTGCCGTAGCTCGGGGCGGTGTCGATCACCTGCCCGCCGAGCGCGACGAAGCGCTCCACCGCCTCGCGCAAGGGCGCCGTCGCCTCGGGCGTCGCCGCCACCTCGTAGCGGCGGGAGGTGCCGATGCCCATGGCCGGCAACCGCTCACCGGAGGAGGGGATCGGCCGGGTGATCAGGGCGTCGGCGGCGCGGGCCGGGCGCGGTGCGGCGGGCGCGAGGCCCGCTCCGGCGAGGGTAGCGGCGCCCTGCAGCAGGGTTCGACGGGAAAGCGGCGGGACGGGCGGCATGGAGGCGGGCTCCTCTCGCGGACGGGCGTGGCCCGAGCGAGATAGGGCAACCTCACGGCGCGGGCGAAGGGCTCAGCCCTCGTAGCGACCGAAGGTCACCGTCGTCTCGCCGTAGCTGCGCCGCTCCAGTTCCTCGAAACCCGGCGGCAGGACCGGTCCGGCCTCCGCGGCCTCCTCGACGAGGACCAGCGCGCCGGGGCCGAGCCAGCCGCCCCCGGCCGCCGCCGTGAGGGCCGCGGGTGCAAGGTTCTTCCGGTAGGGCGGGTCGCAGAAGGCCAGCGTCGCGGGCCGGTCCAGGGCAGGCCCGAGCCGGGTCGCGTCGCGCTGGATCAGCCGGGCGCGGTCCTCGCAGCCAAGGGCGGCGATCGCGGCGCGGATCAGGGTGCCGGCCTGGCGCCCGTCGTCCACGAAGACAGCATGGGCCGCGCCGCGGGAGAGCGCCTCGAAGCCGAGGGCGCCGGTGCCCGCGAACAGGTCGAGCACCACCGCATCCTCGACCGCGTCGTCGTAGGCGTGGGCGAGCACGTTGAACAGAGCCTCGCGCAGGCGCTCGGAGGTCGGGCGGATGCCCTCCGCCTTCGGTCCGACCAGCCTGCGCCCGCGCCATTCGCCGCCGACGATCCGCACGCGCGAGGCCCCTTAGCCCTCGCCGCGCGGCGGACGGCTCGGACGTCCGCCGCGCGGTCCCGCCTTGCCACCACCACCGGGGCGTCCCCCAGGAGCACCGCCGGGCTTGCCGCCGGGACGCCCGCCCGGGCGCCCGCCGGGCCGACCGCCACCACCGGGCTTGAAGTCGCCCCGCGGGCCACCTTTCGCGCCGCCCTTGAAATCGCCTCTGGCGCCGTCGCGGTCACCGCCCTTGAAGCCGGGCTTGCCGCCGAAGCTCTTGCCTGCACCACCGCCGGGCCCCTTAGCGGGTCCCTTGCGGAAGGCGGGACGATCGGCCGCCTCGGCGCCGCGCGGCGGGCGGGCTGGCCGCTCGCCCTCGGCGGCACGGGGCCGATCGCGCGGGGGGCCGCGACGCTCGGGCGGGCGCCCTTCGCTCGGCCGCTCGCGGCGGGGTGCGCCCTCGCCGCGCTCATGGGAGCCACCATAGGAGTCACGCTGAGGCCGGCCCTCGCTCCGCTCGCGCGGCGGACGCCCCTCGAAATCGGACGGACGCTCGCGGGGCGGCCCGCGCCGCTCGGCCGGTGCGGCCTCCCCGGCCTCACGGCGGCGGGGAGGGGCATCGCCCGCGGGGGCGCCGCGGCGGAACTCGTCCCGGCCCGGCCGCTCGTCGCGGGCGCGGTTCTCGCGCGGTCCCTGGCTGCGTGGCCGGTCCTCACGGGGGCGATCCTGGCGCGGCCTGTCTTCGCGCGCCCTGTCGCGGGGGGCGGAGCGCTCCTCCTCGTTGCGGAAGCGGACCCGGCGATGCGGCTCGGGCGCGGGCGTCTCGGGCGAGGGCTGAAGCCGCTCCACCAGCACCCGGCGGTCGCCGGCCGCCTGGATCGCGCCGACCCGCTCGCGGCCGCGCTCGGCCGCCGCCGCGCGGGCGGTCTTGGGGTCCATGCCCCGGCGCGGCACCTTGGAAGCGCGGGGCCGCGTCTCCTCGTCGGCACGCCACACGGTCGGGGAAGGGGGACGCGGTGCCGGGCGTGCCCCGGCGCGGGGGGCGGCAGGGCGGGCGGGATCGCGCGGCGGACGGCCAGCCGACCCGCCGCGAGACCCCGAGCGGGCCTCCGAAGCACCCTCGTCGCGCGCGCCTTGACGGCCCCGCCCCGCGGGCGCCGCGGCCTGCGTGGCGCGGGTTGCCTTCTTCGGGCTGCCGAAGGGGGCGATCGTCTCGCGCACCGGGCTCTCGAAATCGACGCCCGCCTGCTCGGCGAGGTTCTTTCCGAGCTGCTCCTTCAGAACCTTGGTGCGGATCTCTTCGACGAGGCCGACTTCGAGGTCGCCGAGCTGGAACGGTCCGAACGAGAGCCGGATCAGCCGGTTCACCGAGAGGCCGAGATGCTCGAGGATGCGCTTGACCTCGCGGTTCTTGCCCTCGCGCAGGCCGAGCGTCATCCAGACGTTGTCGCCCTGCGCCCGGTCGAGGGTCGCCTCGATCGGGCCGTATTCCATGCCGTCGACGGTCAGGCCCTTCTTCAGCTTGTCGAGATCGGGCTGGGTCACGTCGCCGAAGGCGCGCACCCGGTAGCGGCGCAGCCAGCCGGTATCGGGATGGGCGATCACCTTGGCCAGCCCCCCGTCGTTGGTGAGGAGCAGCAGCCCTTCGGTGTTGATGTCGAGCCGGCCGATGGCGACGACCCGCGGAAGCTCGTCGGGCAGGCCGTCGAAGACGGTCGGGCGGCCTTCCGGGTCGCGGGCGGTCGTCACGACACCGCGCGGCTTGTGCAGGAGCCAGAGCCGGGTCCGCTCGCGGGCGGGCAGGGGCTCGTCGTCCACCGTGATGCGATCGGAATCGGTGACGTTGATCGCCGGCGAGGTCAGGACCTTGCCGTTGAGGGTGACGCGGCCAGCCTCGATCAGCGCCTCCGCGTCGCGGCGGGAGGCGATGCCGGCGCGGGCGATGGCCTTGGCAATGCGCTCACCCTCGGGCGCGGCGGGTTGGTCCGCGGGCACGGCCGGGGAGGTGTCTGGAATGTCGGTCATCCGCGCCCCTTATCAGACCGGAGGGGCGCACAAAAGGAAAAGGCGGCCCGCGAAGGGCCGCCTCGTCCGTCAAGTCCCGCGAAATGCCTCGCGAAACGGCCGTATCGTCACAGCCGCGGGGAGCGCCCGCGCACCGCGCCCATCACCGCCGAGATCAGGAACAGGGCGATGGCGACGAAGAAGACGATCTTGGCCGCTTCCATGGCGGTGCCGGCGATGCCGCCGAAGCCGAGCAGCGCAGCGATCAGAGCGACGACGAGAAAGGTAACAGCCCAACCGATCATGGTATCCTCCTGACGTCCGTCTCAGACGGTGTCTTGCGGTGTCTTCGAAGTCTGTCCTGGCTGTGAAATTGCCAAGCTGCCGGAATCGTTCCGTCCCTGGCGCTGAAAACGGCCGCCGAGGCCGCGCGTTCCCGTCCCCGGATCCGTGCGCCCGTGCCCGCTCGCACGGGAGGAGGGTGGCGGAGCAGCGAGGGCTGCGGGCGCGGAACCGGCGGGCGGGATGGCCCCGCGCGCGAAAAAACGGCCGCCGAAGCGTGGTGTCAGGCCGCGAGCGTCCCTGCCGCCGGCGTTCCTGCCGACAGTCCCTCGGACCGCGTCGAGGTTTCGAGCAGGGCGGCGATCTCGTGGATCGGCCGGGGCGGGCTGAACAGGTAACCCTGGACCTCCTGCGCACCCTCCGCCCGGACGGTGGCCAGCTGCGGCTCGGTCTCCACGCCCTCGACCAGCGTGGTGATGCCGAGGCTCGCCCCCAGGCTCACGATGGCGCGGATGATGGCGCCGGCCTCCGACTGCGCGGCGCAGTCGCGCACGAAGGAGCGGTCGATCTTGATCTTGTCGAACGGGAAGCGCCGCAGGTAGCTGATCGAGGAATAGCCCGTGCCGAAATCGTCCATGGAGATGCGCACCCCGAGCTTGCGCAGGGTATGGAGCGTCTCGAGATTCGCCTCGGTGTCGTCGAGCAGCACGCTCTCGGTAATCTCCAGTTCCAGCCGCGCCGCCTTGAGGCCGCTGCCCGCGAGCGCGCCGAGCGCGCTCTGGACGAAGCCGCGGTGGCGCAGTTGCAGCGGCGAGACGTTGACCGCGACGCTGATGTCGTCCGGCCAGGCGGCGGCATCACGGCAGGCCTGGCGCAGCACCCATTCGCCGATCGGCACGATCAGGCCGGTCTCCTCGGCCAGCGGGATGAACACCATCGGGCTCATGAGACCGCGCTCGGGATGGCGCCAGCGCACCAGCGCCTCCATCCCGGTGATGCGGTTGTCGGACAGGTCCACGAGCGGCTGGTAATGCAGCTCGAACAGGCCCTGCTGGAGCGCCTCGCGCAGCTCGCGTTCGAGGTCGAGCCGCTCGCGCAGGGTCTCGTCCATCTGCGGCTCGAACAGGCGGCAGGTGCCGCGCCCCTCGGCCTTCGCCTCGTAGAGGGCCATGTCGGCCTCCTTGAGGAGGCGCTCGATGTTGTGCGGGCCGCCGTCCTCGGACGCGGCGAGGGCGATGCCGGCGCTCATCCCGATCTCGACGGTGATCCCGTCGAGGTCGTAGGGCGCGCCGACCATCTCGATTAGGCGCTCGGCCAGCGCCGCCGCCCCGGCCGTGTCCTCGACGTGGGACAGCACGGCGAACTCGTCGCCGCCGAGCCGGGCCACCACGTCGCGCCCGCGCACATGCGCCCGCAGCCGCTCGGCCACCGCCCGCAGCAGGGTGTCCCCCACCGCATGGCCGAAGCTGTCGTTGATCGGCTTGAAGCGGTCGAGATCGAGGCAGAGCACGGCGAGGTGTGCGCCGCCCCGCAGCGTCTCGATCAGCTCGGCGCCGATCTCGCGCAGACGGGTGCGATTGGGCAGGTCGGTGAGCCCGTCGTGACGGGCCATGTGGATGATGCGCGCCTCGTTGCGCCGCCGCTCGGTGATGTCCTCGAAGGTCGCCACCCAGCCGCCGCCGGGCATGGGCCGGTGGGTCACGGCGATGATCCGCCCGTCGGCGAGTTCGCGCAGCACCGACTTCGATCCGTCCGCGGTGAGCGAGGTGCGGGTGCCCTCGCTCACCGCATCGACCGTGACGCCGCGCTTGTAGCAGCCGAGCGTCACCAGCGCCTCGATGATCGCGCGCTGGCTCATGCCGACATCGAGCGCGCCTTCGGGCAGGCCGAAGATTTCCAGGTAGCGCCGGTTCCAGACGAGGAGCCGCTGGTCCGCGTCGAACATGCACAGGCCCTGGGTCATGTTCGCCAGGGCGGCGTCGAAGCGCCGGTTCTGCTCGCTCAGTTGGGCATGCGCCTCGACCAGGGCGTGGCGGGTCCGGTGCTGCTCGCTGACGTCGCTGCCGACGCCGCGGTAGCCCAGGAAATCGCCCTCGGGCGAGATCAGCGGCCGGCCGCTGATCTCGAACCAGCGCGCCGTACCGTCGGGATGGCGGTAGACGTAGGTCAGGTCGCGGAACGGGCGGCGGGCGGCGATCGTCTCGCGGTAGACCGCGAGGCTCAGGTCCTCCCGCTCGCAGAACAGCGCGGACCGCTCGACCCCGATCAGGCTCGCCGTCGGGCGGCCCAGCAGGCGCTCCGCCCCTGAGGAAAGGTAGCTGAATCGATCCTCGGAATCCGTCGCCCAGATCCAATCGAAGGCGATTCGCGCCAATTCTTCGAGGTCGTTCAAAGGCATGTCACCACCATAGACTACCCCGATCATCCGGTCGAAGTGTAAACATTTTATCTTGCCTATGCCTTCGCCAACCTGCTTAAAATCCAGTCGATGCCGTGCATCGGCCGCTGCGATCCCCGCAGGATCTTGTGGAGGCCGCATCTCCGCTCGGCGATATCCCGTCTCCACCTCGGGCTGATCTCTGGCCCGCGTGCCGTGGGCGCCCTGACCCCGGAGCCATGACGCCGCGAGATCGTTGTCCGCGACGCATGAAGGGCAAGACGGGAGGACGCGGATGGCAGAGGGCGACGACCTGTTTCCCGGCTTCGCGCCGCTGTGGATCGAGGGGCCGGCGGGCCGCTGGTTCGGCCGGGCCGGCGGTCCCGAATCGGCACCGCCGCTCCTGCTGCTGCACGGCTTTCCGCAGAGCCACGCGATGTGGCACCGGCTGGCGCCGGCGCTCGCCGAGACGCACCGCGTCATCGCCCTCGACGTGAAAGGCTACGGCTGGTCGGCCGCGCCGGATTCGGGGAGCGGGGAGAACGCCTACGCCAAGCGGCGGCTCGGGGCGGAGATCGTCGCGGTGATGGAGCGGCTCGGCCATATCCGCTTCGCGCTGGCCGGCCATGATCGCGGTGCCCGCATCGGCTACCGGCTGGCGCTGGACGAACCCGGCCGGATCGAGCGGCTCGCGCTGCTCGACATCGTGCCGACCGACGTGCAGTGGGCCCGCATCGAGGCGAATCCCGACGCGAACCCGCACTGGCCGTTCCTGTCGCGCCCCGCCCCGGAACCGGAGGAGGCGATCCGCCGCGATCCGGACGGCTATTTCGAGGGGCTGCTGCGCGACTGGACCGCCGCGCACGATCTGACTGCCTTCGACGCCCGCGCGCTCACCCTCTACCGGCAGGCCTGGGCCGTGCCCGAGCGCATCCACGCGATGTGCGAGGATTACCGGGCCGGCGGCGCCGACGGGCCGGACCGCGCCGCCGACCGCGCCGACCTCGCCGCGGGCCGGACCCTGCCGATGCCGGTGCTCGTGCTCGCGAGCGAGGCCTATCTCGATCGGGACAAGCCCGAGACCGCGCTGGCGGCCTGGCAACGGACCTTTGCGCCACGGGCGCAGGGCGCCCGCATCGCCTCCGGCCACTTCATGGCCGAGGAAGCGCCGGAGCCGACGCTGCGGGCGCTAAAGAGCTTTCTCGCAGCGTAAATTCCTCAAAAGCGCTCGACCCACGGCCGGAGGGCGATCTCGTCGGTCCAGGCGCTGCGATCCTGGCGCAGGAGGGCGAGGTAGCTTTTCGCGATGGCGTCCGGATCGAGAGTCGCGTCGGGGCGATCCCCCGGATCGGGCCGGGCGGCGGAGCGGATGGCGCCATCGATCACGATATGGGCGACATGGATGCCCTGGGGTTGCCATTCGCGGGCAAGGCTCTGCGCGAGGCCCCGCAGGGCGAACTTGCCCATGGCGAAGGGGGCCGAGCCCGCAAAGCCCTTCACGCTCGCCGAAGCGCCGGTGAACAGGATCGCGCCGTGGCGGTGGGGCAGCATCCGCCGGGCGGCGGCCTGCGCCACGAGGAAGCCGCCATAGGCCGAGACCGAGAGGGCGCGGGCCACCGCCTCAGGATCGAGATCGACGGTGGCCCCGCGCAGCCGGCCGCTGGCGTTGTAGACCACCACGTCCGGCGCACCGCCCAGCGCCGGTTCGAGCCGGGGGAACAGGGCCTCGACCTGCCCCGGATCGGTGGCATCGCAGGCATGGACCACGGCCCCCGTCTCGGCGGCGAGATCGCTCAGCTTTTCGACATTTCGCGCGGCAAGCCCGACCTTCAGCCCCTCGGCCGTGAACAGGCGCGCCAGCGAGGCGCTCAGACCGGGGCCGGCACCGACGATCAGGGCGCGCTGGTAGGTCGGGACCATGGGAGGGGGCTCCGTGCGGCATCGCGGGACGTGAGCCGAACGCGCCGCGAGCCGCCGCGGTTCGCCTCCCGCTCACCCCCGCCTTTCCGAAAAGAAATCCCTGAGGAGGCCGGCCGCCTCGCCCTCGCGAAAGCCCGAATAGACCTCCGGCGCGTGGTGGCAGGTCGGCTGGTTGAACACGCGGGGGCCGTGCTCGACGCCGCCGCCCTTGGGGTCGGAGGCGGCGTAGTAGAGCCGGCGGATGCGGGCGAAGGCGATCGCGCCCGCGCACATCGGGCAGGGCTCCAGGGTGACGTAGAGGTCGCAGCCGGTGAGCCGCTCGTCGCGCAGCGCGGCGCAGGCGGCGCGGATCGCCAGGATCTCGGCATGGGCCGTGGGGTCGCACAGCGTGCGCGGCCGGTTGCCGGCAACCGCGAGCACGGTCCCGTCCCGCACCACGGCCGCGCCGACCGGCACCTCGCCCAGAGCCGCGGCCTCGCGGGCGGCGGTGAAGGCGAGGTCGAGGAAACCGGGCATCACGCCAAGCTGCATGGAACCCGACCGATGGTCGAACTCCATGCGTCCGGCGGACGCCCGCCGCCGCGCCGTCGCGCGGGCCATCGACGATGAGTCATCATCGATGGGTCTTACGTGCCGGAGGAAGCCGCTTCGCGGGCGACCTCCCGGCCGCCGATATCGCTGCGGAAGAACCCGTCCGGCCAGTCGATGCGCTTCACTGCCGCGTAGGCGCGGTCTTTCGCTTGCCCCACGCTGGCGCCGAGCGCCGTGACCGCGAGCACCCGGCCGCCATCGGCGAGCAGCCGGTCGCCGTCGCGGCGGGTGCCGGCCTGGAACACCAGAACCGTCGCGTCGCCCGCCTCGCCCCCGGCCGCCTCGACGCCGCGGATTTCCGTGCCGCGGGTCACCGCGCCGGGATAGCCCCGCGCCGCCATCACCACGGTGAGCGCGGCGCGGGAGGCGTCAAAGCCGATGGCGACGCCGGAGAGGTCGCCTTGAGCCGCGGCCAGCAGGGCCGGCACGAGATCGTCGGTCAGGCGCGGCATCAGCACCTGCGCCTCCGGATCGCCGAAGCGGGTGTTGTACTCGATGAGCTTCGGGCCCTCCGCCGTCAGCATCAGCCCGGCATAGAGGATGCCGGCGAAGGGCGTGCCGCGGGCGGCCATCCCGGCCAGCGTCGGCGCGATGATCCGCGTCATCACCGTCTCGGTGATCTCCGGCGTGACGATGGAGGCGGGAGAATAGGCGCCCATGCCCCCCGTATTGGGGCCGAGGTCGCCGTCATGGACGCGCTTGTGGTCCTGCGCCGTCCCGATCGGCACCGCACGGGTGCCGTCGCAGAGCGCGAAGAAGCTCGCCTCCTCGCCGAACAGGCATTCCTCGATGACGAGCGCCCCGCCCTCGCTGCCGTCGAGGATCGCCCGCACGGCGGCCTCGGCCTCGGGCAGCGTCTCGGCCACGGTCACGCCCTTGCCAGCGGCGAGCCCGTCGGCCTTGACCACGATCGGCGCGCCGCGCGCGCGCAGATAGGCCAGCGCCGGATCGAGGTCGGTGAAGCGGGCGAAGGCGGCGGTCGGGATGTCGTGCGCGGCGCACAGATCCTTGGTGAAGCCCTTCGAGCCTTCGAGCTGCGCCGCTTCCTTCGTCGGCCCGAAGGCGGGGATGCCGGCGGCCTGAAGGTCGTCGACGAGGCCCGCCACCAGCGGCGCCTCCGGCCCGACCACCACGAGGCCGACCCCTTCCGCCCGGCAGAACGCGACGACGGCGGCGTGGTCGGACACCGCGAGGTCCGGCCGGTTCTCGCCGTGCTGCGCCGTGCCCGGATTGCCGGGGGCGATGAACAGCCGCGCGCAGAGCGGCGATTTCGCGATGGCCCAGGCCAGCGCGTGTTCGCGCCCGCCGGAGCCGATGAGCAGGATGGAGAAGGGCTCGGTCATGAGAAGAACCCTATCCAAAAAATTTTGGGCCGGGGAAAGGGCGTTTCGCGTTTGCCCCGGCGACGCGGCCGGCCATGCACCCGGCCAGCAAGGGAGAAGCCGCCTCATGGCGCCGCAAGATCGTCAGCCGGACCGTCACGAGGGGCCGGGCCGACAGCGCCGCGGGCTCGGCCTGGAAGGCGCCAACACCCTGGTGCAGACCTTGGCGATCCTCGGGGCAGGGGCCTGGGGCGTCTACACCTTCGTCTACGAGGCGCGGATCAAGCCGGGGCTCGCCCCGCCCTCGGTCTCGGTGAAGACCGATCTGGCCCGGGTCGGCGTGCGCGGCGACCGGGTGGCGATCCGCTCGACCGTGACCCGCACCAATGTCGGCCAGGCGGGCGTGCGCGTACTCGGGCTGACCTACACCGTGGTCGGCATCCGCACCCGCTTCTCCGAATCGAGCGACGATACGGCGGCGCGGGAGGCCGCCTTCCGGGACTCGCTCTCCGGCACGGCGAACGTCGATGCCGCCCGCGACTACGTGCGCGAGAGCGGCGGGATGCCGATCCTGCGCCAGGGGTTGCTGTTCTCCGGCGCGACGCCGCTTCCGAGCGAGCCCTCCGACCTCAATCCGGGCGAATCCGTCTCCCGCGACGTGATCGTCTATGCCGACCGCAAGACCTTCGACGCGGTGCGCTTCGAGGTGCGGCTCGCCTACGCCAAGGAGGACGACCCGCCCGTGCGCCTGCGCTTCGAGGCGGGGGCGGACGGCGTGCTCGCGACCGTCGCGGCCGAGCCCTGTCCCGCGCCGAAATGCCCGCTGCGGACCACGGATTTCGCCACCGAATTCTCGCTGTGGTGAGCGCGTCGGCGCGGCCCTCCACCGGGATCGCTTTATCCCGCGCGCCGGACGGAACGGTTGGCCGGGCTCGCCTGTTGATGAGAGCCATGCCGATCTGTCGCCACTCGATCGCCTCCCCCGCCCGCCCGCCCCGCGAGCAACCCGTCGTTCGGCTGTCGCACTACGTGGTGCAGCGCCGCTCGGTGCCGAGGGCCGCCAACGACAACCGCCGCTCGCGTCTCGCGCCGGTCTGGCCCTGGGCCATGGCGGCCGCCGCCGCCCCGGCCGTGACGGCGGTGCTGATCCTCACGCGCCTGATCTGAGCACTGGGCGCCCTCGTCGCACCCGCTGCCGTGTCTGATTGACTTCTCCCCGCGAGAATCCAGCGCGGTCGAAGTTCTATCCATTGCGCATGTCTTCTGCTCAACACTACCTGGGCAGAACGCTGGATTTCCGTAGTGATATGAATGACTTAGCAAAAGCGGGCTGATGGGCTAATATTTTGATCTGAAACATTTTTCTGCAGAATCTCCCCAGATCGAGCTAATCGCGTTATCAGAGTGGGGCCATGAGTGCCCTGTTCTCACAGCGGATCGAAGAGTGGGAATCAGCCGATCAGGTTGCGGACGAACACCACCCGATCGGTGATCGACGTGAACGGTAAGGGTACAAGCTCGTAACCCAACCCGGAATAGGCATTCACCATCGCATGATAGGTGTTTTCGGCTTCTGCGATCGTCTGCCTACGCTCGGCATCCTGCTCGAAGATGGCCGGCCAGTGCGGAGCTATGAAGACCTTCCTCGCATAGCGTCGCTGCTCGGCCGCCCGCAGCGCCTGAGCCGGTACGGGCAACCCGCATAACCGCAGATTGCCGATAACGGCGGGGATGCCGCGATCGAAGATGATCGGGCCGGGAGCGTTCGCGGCCTCGTGGTGGGACCGCATTTCCCATCCGAGCATCAACGCCGCGAAGGCTTCCCGATTGTCCCACGGCAAAGTGGTGCCGCCGATATTCCTCGGTCCCGAATTATCGATCTCCCAGCCTCCGGCATGTGCCGGAGGCCCGCACCTGCAAGGGCCTCGATCAAGCTCGTTTTGCCCGATCCTGGGCCGCCCGTAATGACGTGAAGATGGTCGGTCATGCTTCGTGCGGTCGTCTCGTAGGCATGTTTTGGGAACGCCGCGTGCTGGCGCGTCAGTAGAGGGTATCGGCCAGACGCTGGGGCAATGCCCGATCATAGGCATCCCCATCGAACTCCGCACGCGACAGTGTTCGCAGGATGGAACCCGCGCTGGGAAGGTCATCCCGCGCGATATGGCTTTCCTGCTTCCAAAGTCCGGCGCGGATCACCGCACGACTGCACTGGAAGAACACGCTGCTCACGGTGATGCGGAGGATGGTTTTCGGGAGTTGCCCTGCCATTGTGAAACGCGCGAGCTGTTCGGTCCCCGCCAGTATCTCTGCCGTTCCGTTGACCCGCAATGTTTCGCCGATGCCGGGCACCATGAACAGCAGCGCGACGCGCGGATCGGCAATGATGTTGCGCAGGCTGTCGATCCGGTTGTTCCCGCGCCTGTCGGGCAGCATCAGCGTCTTCTCGTCCTCGATGTGAACGAAGCCCGCTGGGTCGCCACGCGGCGTGGCGTCCAACCCTCGCGGCCCGCACGTTGCCAGAACAGCGAACGGCGCCGCTTCGATGAAGGGGCGATAGATGGCGTGGATATGGTCCACCTCCTTGATGACCGAGGGGGGAGCCACGGGACCGTACAGAGCCCCAAGCTCTTCCAGCGTTCTGACGCTGTTGTTATCGGCCGCCATCACCATTTCTCCTTTTCAGGCCACCGCGTTTGCGAGAAGGGTGCGAGCGTGGTCATTGCTGCTGATCCAAGACGATGATTTAGGCTCTTGTTTTCGCATCATCTTTTTTCCGAAAGCCGGCAACCACCTTTCGAGACGATGCTCTAGACTGAATTTCGGCAAGAACCTCAGTATGGACAGTTTCGCCGTACTGCTCAACGTACGCCTTCCAGAGAGCCTGTTCGACCGCTCGCTTATACTCGGCGCGCACATTGAGCCCAGGGCAGGCGCGCCTCGCGACGAAGAGCTTGTCGCCGAAGGATGCTGGTAAGGATCGCGGTACAGTCAACCTCGGAGTCGGCAAGGGTAACCACGCGGCTCCGGCGCAACACCCGCACGCCGTTCCCCAGCCGATCGTGCGGTCGGCCTTTACCTCACCCGGCCTGTTCCCTAGCGTCCGGCCCATGCCGCTCGTGCCCCCGCCACGTCCTGCGACCTCTGCCGCCGCCGTGCCGCCGCCGGGGGAGCCGGCGCCCTCGGCGCTGCTCCAGGCCAACACGCCCGAATGGTCGGTCGGCGATCTCGCCGCCGCCCTGAAGCGCACCCTGGAGGATGCCTTCGGGCATGTGCGCCTGCGCGGCGAGATCACGGGCTATCGCGGGCCGCACGGCTCGGGTCACGCCTACTTCTCGCTGAAAGACGGCTCGGCGAAGATCGACGCGGTGGTGTGGAAGGGCGTGCTCGGGCGCCTGCGCCAGAAGCCCAAGGAAGGGCTCGAGGTCGTCGCCACCGGCAAGATCACGACCTTCGCCGGAAAATCCTCGTACCAGATCGTCATCGACTCGATGGAGCCCGCCGGCATCGGCGCCTGGATGGCGCTGCTGGAGGAGCGCAAGCGCCAGCTTGCGGCCGAGGGGCTGTTCGAGGCGGAGCGGAAGCGGCCGATCCCGTTCCTGCCGCGGGTGATCGGCGTCGTCACCTCGCCGACAGGCGCGGTGATCCGCGACATCCTCCACCGGCTGGAGGACCGCTTTCCCCGCCCCGTGCTGGTCTGGCCGGTGCGGGTGCAGGGGGAGGGGGCGGCGGAAGAAATCGCCGCGGCGATCCGGGGCTTCAACGCGCTGTCGCCCGATGGCCCGATCCCGCGGCCGGACGTGCTGATCGTCGCCCGCGGCGGCGGCTCGATCGAGGATCTCTGGGCCTTCAACGAGGAGGCGGTGGTGCGCGCCGCCGCCGAGTCCGAGATCCCGCTGATCTCCGCCGTCGGCCACGAGACCGATACGACGCTGATCGACTTCGCCTCCGACCGCCGCGCCCCGACGCCCACGGGCGCGGCCGAGATGGCGGTTCCGGTGCGGGCCGAACTCGCCGCCCAGGTCCACGATCTCGGCGCCCGGCAGGCGGGCACGATGCTGCGGCGGATCGAGCGCGAGCGGGCGGATTTCCGGGCGCTGGTGCGGGCGATCCCCGGCGCCGACGCCTTCCTCGCCGTCAAGCGCCAGCGCCTCGACCTCGCCGACGCGCGGCTGCGGCCGGCGCTCGCCGCCAACGCCCGCGATTCCCGCGAGCGCCTGAACCGCCTCGCCGACCGCCTCACCCGGCGCTCCCCGGCGATCGCGCTGGCCGAGGCGCGGGCACGGCTCGCCGCCATCGACCACCGTCCGCGCACCGCCATGAGCCGCATCGTCGAGCGCCGCCGCGACCGGCTCGGCGCGCTTGGCAGCCTGCTCGGGGCGCTGAGCTACAAGGCCGTGCTCGCCCGCGGCTACGCGCTCGTGCGCGACGCCGACGGCCTGCCGGTGCGCTCGGCCGCGGCCGCTGCCCAGGCCGCGCGGTTCCAGCTCCAGTTCGCGGACGGCGCTCTTTTTGCGCGCCCCGAGGAGGCTCCGGACGACCCCGTTGCGCCCCCCCTCGCCGACGCGCCGCGCTCGGCGCCGCGCCCGAAGCGCGCGCCCCGCCGGGCCGCGCCCGAGCCCGCACCGAAGCCTGAGAAGGCGGCGGCCGAACCGGCCGCGCGACAGGGGTCGCTGTTCTGAGCCATCCGAGCGGCTTCAATTATAGCGACTGGGCAAGCGCGGAGCCGTCCCCCGCCTCATGAAGTCCAGCGCAAGCGATACAGCAAGCGAGCGAACCCAAGCGCAAAGCCAAGCGTCACGAGCGCCGGCAACGCGACAGGTAGGGAGAAGGGCAGGAAGCTGACTGTCACGAAGCTTCCCCAAGTCCACCACCACGCAATGTTCAACCACAACGTGGGAAAACCATCTCGGCACTCGATGAAGATGA
Organism: Methylorubrum sp. Q1; assembly: GCF_004683995.1. Lineage (NCBI taxonomy): Bacteria > Pseudomonadati > Pseudomonadota > Alphaproteobacteria > Hyphomicrobiales > Methylobacteriaceae > Methylorubrum > Methylorubrum sp. Q1. The sequence continues at coordinate 51,801 of NZ_SRHQ01000024.1, forward strand.
TTAGGGCATCGGTGAAGTAACACTTTGCGCCCGGGGGAGGTGGGAAGTAGGGCAGGGCGAAGGACAAGTAGGTGCCCAAGCCGACGACGCCGACCCAGAGCACGAAACAGGCGAGCTGAGCGGCAGTCAGGATCGGACGCTCAGCGAACCTCCGGCGGAGTCTCCATCGCCATCCGCGCTCGACCATCGCAACCTCCTGATTCGAGCCTCGCGCGAGACTACGAGACATCAGGCCTTCACAACCAGAAGGATTGTCCATCTCAAGGACAACCATCCTTAGGCTCCCGCATCATCCCCTCCTTGCGCGGCGGGCACCTTGACCGGCACGGCCACCTCTGCGACCGAGCGGCACGGCTCCTGCCTCACCGGCGGCGGGCCCCGGCATCCCGCAGGAGAGACGCGTGACCACGACGATCGACTCGGACCAGAAGCTCCACCTCGTCTTCGGCGGCGAGCTGGAGGATGTCTCGGGTGTGCGCTTCCGCGACGTGAAGGATCTCGACATCGTCGGCGTCTTTCCCGACTACGCCTCGGCCCAGACCGCGTGGCGCTCGAAGGCGCAGGCCACCGTCGACAATGCGCAGACCCGCTACTTCATCGTCCACCTGCACCGCCTGCTCGAACCGTGATGGGGGCGGGGCAGGGCTTCGCGCCCTGAAGTCCTTCTAACGAAGCCATTGTGAGGGCTGGGCCCCACTGGTATGAGCCGCGCGGCCGGATGCTTGTGCGGTCTCGGACGTAATCGTTTCGCGTAGCGTCCCGCGAATGACTTGCAGAGTGAGCCGAGAGACGCCCGGCATGACGTCGTCCATCAAGATCATCGCCGGCAACGCGAGCCGTCCGCTGGCGGAAGCGATCGCCGGCTACCTCGAATTGCCGCTCGCGAACTGCATGGTCCGGCGCTTCGCCGACATGGAGATCTTCGTCGAGCTGCAGGAGAACGTGCGCGGCGAGGACGTGTTCATCGTCCAATCGACCTCGTTCCCGGCCAACGACCACCTGATGGAATTGCTGATCATGATCGACGCGGCGCGTCGGTCGTCGGCACGGCGCATCACGGCGGTGATCCCCTATTTCGGCTATGCCCGGCAGGATCGGCGCACCTCGGGCCGCACGCCGATCTCGGCCAAGCTCGTCTGCAACCTCATCACCGAGGCCGGCGCCGACCGGGTGCTGACGCTCGATCTCCACGCCGGACAGATCCAGGGCTTCTTCGACATCCCCACCGACAACCTGTTCGCCGCCCCCGTGATGGTGCGCGACATCAAGGAGCGCCTGGCGCCCGGCGAGCGCATGGTGGTGTCGCCCGACGTCGGCGGCGTGGTGCGCGCCCGTGCGCTCGCCAAGCGCATCGACGCATCGCTGGCCATCGTCGACAAGCGCCGCGAGCGGGCGGGCGAATCGGAGGTGATGAACATCATCGGCGACGTCGAGGGCCAGTCCTGCATCCTCGTCGACGACATCGTCGATTCCGGCGGGACGCTGGTGAACGCGGCCGAAGCCCTGCTCAACGCGGGCGCCAAGGAGGTCTCGGCCTACATCACCCACGGGGTGCTGTCGGGCGGCGCGGTCTCGCGCATCGCCGCCTCGCGGATGAAGGAACTCGTCATCACCGACTCGATCCTGCCGACGCAGGCGGTCAAGCTCGCCCGCAACATCCGCGTGATCTCGATCGCGCCGCTGCTCGGCGAAGCGATCGGGCGCACGGCGACGGAATCGAGCGTGTCGAGCCTGTTCACCTGAGCCTGTAGCGGGATTCCAAAGGGATCATCCCTTTGGCGAGATATCCGGGCAGCGCCCCGGTCTTCCTCCAGGGCTCTGCCCTGGACCCGCGAAAGGACTTGTCCTTTCGAAGCCTTCGACCTCAGCGGATCGCGGCGATCTCGAACTCGTGGTCGTTGACCGTCACGGTGTCGCCGACGCCCTTGCCGGTGAGCGCTTGGGCCAGCGGCGCGACGTAGGAGATCGAGCCGGCGGTCGGATCGGCCTCGTCCTCGCCGACGATGCGGAAAGTCTGCCGCGTGTCGTCCTCGCGCAGCACGGTCACCGTCGCGCCGAAACGCACGGTATCGCCCTCCAACGCTTCGACCGGTTCGGCCGAGTTCTTCCGCGCGGTCCAATAGCGCAGATCGCGCGAAACACGGGTGTGGTCGGCCTTGTCCTGCTGCGGCGAGAGGCCGGACAGCTCCGCCTCCAATCGCGCCACCTCGGCTTCGATCTGCGCAAGGCCCTCGGGGGTCACGTAGTTGGTGTGGGAGGAGATGGGCCGATCGGGAAGATCCTCGAAGGCCTCGCCACCTTCCGGCTCACGGACGAATGCTCTGCTCATAAAATATGCAATGCCTAACCCTAGGCTGCGGTTCCACCGATGGCGACGACGGTCCGGCCCCGCACCTGACCGTCGAGCAGGGTTTCGGCAAGGCCGCCCGCTTCTTCCAGGGGAACCGTCCGCGTCATGGCCTTGAGCCGATCACGGTCGAGATCGCGTGCGAGCCGGGCCCAGGCCTCGCGGCGGGGGCCTTGCGGCGTCGTCACGCTGTTGATGCCGAGCAGGGAGACCCCGCGCAGGATGAAGGGAGCGACCGAACTCGGCAGATCCATGCCCCCGGCATTCCCGCAGGCGGCGATGGCACCGCCGCCCTTCGTCATGGACAGGACGTTGGCGAGCACCCGACCGCCGACCGCGTCGATGCCCGCGGCCCAGCGCTCCTTGGCCAGAGGGCGCGGCTCGCCCGCAAGCGCCTCGCGCTCCAGGATCTCGGCCGCGCCGAGACCTTTCAGGTAATCGGCCTCGCCGCTTCGCCCCGTTGCGGCGATGACGTGCCAGCCGGCGCGCTTCAGCAGCGCCACCGCCACCGATCCGACGCCCCCGGAGGCCCCCGTCACCAGCGCCGGCCCGGCCTCGGGGTTCAGTCCATGCCGCTCCAGGGCGAGAACCGAGAGCATCGCCGTGTAACCCGCGGTGCCGATCGCCATCGCCTCGGCCGGGCTCAGGCCCTCGGGCAGCGGCACCAGCCAGTCGCCGCGCACCCGGGCGCGTTCGGCCAGACCGCCGAGATGGGTCTCCCCGACGCCCCAGCCGGTGAGCACCACGGCGTCGCCGACCTTGTAATCGGGATGCGCCGAGGCCTCGACGGTGCCGGCGAAATCGATGCCGGGGATCATGGGGAAGCGGCGGACCACCGGCATCCGGCCGGTCATGGCGAGCCCGTCCTTGTAGTTCAGGCCCGAATGCGAGACCCGCACGGTGACGTCGCCGTCCATCAGGTCGGCCTCGTCGAATGCGCGCAGGGCGAGGCTCTGGCCGGCCTCGCCCTTCTCGATCACCCAGGCCCTGAACGCCGCCATGGTCCGCTCCTCCCGTCTCGCGTCGGGAAGGGAGCTACGGCGAGCCGGCCTCGAATCAAGGCCGCCGAGCAAAGACGACGTGGCAACGGGCCTCAATAGCCGTCGTAGATACTGCCCTGCGAGAAGCCGAGGCCCACCGCCACGTCCGCGGAGGAGGCGCCGGCGATGCCGAGGGCGTCCGGGATCGACCCGACTCCAAGAGGGCCATAGCCGGGGCCATCGCCGGGGCCGGGCCCGAAATCCGGCCCGCCCGCGGGCACCCAGGCAGCGCGGGCGGGCTGCACCAGCACCCGGCGCTGCGTGGTGGTGTAGACCGGCGGCAGGGTGTGCGGGATCGCTTCCGGCGGCCGCACCAGTACGCGGCGGGTCTGCACCGCGTAGCGCGGCGGCGTGGTCACCCAGCAGCCGACGAGTTGGCCGTAGGCATCCATGCGCGTCTCCCAACGGCGCGCTCCGGGGGCGACCAGCACCCGCTCGGACACCGTGTCGTAGATCGGCGGCGTGGTGCGGTAGACGGTGCGCGGCGGCTGGACCAGCACCCGCTCCGCGACCGTATCGTAGACCGGCGGCGTCACGACGCGGCGGTAGCACTCCGCGCTGACACAGCCGCCCCCGGCTTGCGCGGGCGCGGAAAGGGCGATCATCGAGGCGACGGCAAGGGACGGGAACAGGCTCGATCGGGGCAGGGGGATGGCCATGGAACAACCTCGGAACGCGACTTCGATACGATTTCGACGCCGCCGCGAGTCCCGTGCGGGCCTCAGCGTGGCATAACATTCGACGTACAGAGTGCGGCCAAGGTTGCCTGCCGGACAAGCTCGATTGTCAAATACAGTAAAATTAACCAATGACTAAGACTACGCAGATCTAAACATCGGGCTTCGACTTCAAAATCCAGCCGACCGGCGGGATCGCGCCGGATCGGAGACGGCGGCGGGGGCGTTGCCGAAAAACCCTTCGCGCCGCGCAGGGGAGGGCGGGCGGCAGGGCGCGCTTGTCAGCCCATCGGCCAAGGGCTAGAGCGCTTCCAAATCGGGCGGCGGCGGCGGCGTCCGGAACGCGTGAAACCGCCGCACGAGGGGATCGCATCCGCGAGCGGGTGACGGGCCGGTGAGGAGCGCGCCCGACCCCGCCCAGGCAAGCCCCCACCCAGGCACGCGGATTTAAGGACCGAACGGCCCATGACCTACGTCGTCACCGACAACTGCATCAAGTGCAAGTACATGGACTGCGTCGAGGTGTGCCCCGTGGATTGCTTCTACGAGGGCGAGAACATGCTCGTCATCCATCCCGACGAATGCATCGATTGCGGCGTCTGCGAACCGGAATGCCCCGCCGAGGCGATCAAGCCCGACACCGAGGGCGATCTGGAAAGCTGGCTGAAGCTCAACGCCGACTACGCCAAGACCTGGCCCAACATCACCCAGAAGAAGGACGCACCCTCCGACGCCAAGCAATGGGATGGCGTGAGCGGCAAGCTGGAGGCCCATTTCTCGCCCAATCCCGGCTCCGGCGACTGAGACCCTCCGCCCTGCGCTCACAGGCAGCACGGTGGGGCAGGCCCTGGAAACGCGGCGGCCTCTCGTCGCAGGCGGTTCATCCGGGGCCATGATCCGAACGCATCACAGCCTCCCTCGAAAGATCCACCGGAAGTCCCGGCGACGCTCTTTTCGAGCCGCGAAAAACCTTCGATCCTCCCCTGCGGAGATGCGCTCGCGCGCCGGCAATCCTTTGATTCGCCGGCCCGTTCGTGTTACATAAGGGCTCGCCGTCGCTCACGCCCGATGCGCCCCCTCCTGATCGCCCTCAAAGCGAGTTCCGTCTTCCTGGAAAAGAGGTTGGCTGCGATCGACCGCCGGAAGCATCTCGCTCCCGGTGGGTGCCTTCGTGTGGTGTGAGCAACGCGAGACCCGGGAACCGGCCAGCGCCTTGACGGCGCGCCGTCGGACAGAGGTATGCGCCGGGTGTCCCGCCCCGGAGGTGACGAGCGTGCGGGCGTGGACGCGCCCCGCGTGGATGACAGTGGAGGCTCATTCCGCATGACCACAGCCAAGAAGACGACGGTAGCAGGCCGCCAAGGCTTCAAGACCGGCGAGGCGGTCGTGTATCCGGCGCACGGCGTCGGGCGGATCACCGCGATCGAAGAGCAGGAGATCGCGGGCTACAAACTCGAACTGTTCGTCGTCTCGTTCGAAAAGGACAAGATGGTCCTGCGCGTTCCCACCGCGAAGGCCAACAGCGTCGGCATGCGCAAGCTCGCCGAGCCGGAACTCGTCAAGAAGGCCCTCGACGTGCTGACCGGCCGCGCCCGCATCAAGCGCACGATGTGGTCGCGCCGCGCCCAGGAATACGAGGCCAAGATCAATTCCGGCGACCTGATCTCGGTCACCGAGGTGGTGCGCGACCTCTACCGCTCCGAGGCCCAGCCCGAGCAGTCCTACAGCGAGCGTCAGCTCTACGAAGCCGCCCTGGACCGCGTCGTGCGCGAAATCTCTTCGGTGAACAAGATCACCGAGACCGAAGCGCTCAAGCTGATCGAACAGAGCCTCGCGAAATCGCCGCGCCGCGCCAAGGCCGATGCGGAAGCCGATGCCGAGGGCGAGGACGACGTGCAGGAAGAGGCCGCCTGAGACGGCTTCGGTTGGCGAATCAGATCGCTGCACGATTCGCAAATGCGAACCAGAGGGCCCAGCGCCACGCCGGGCCCTTTTTTCATGCGCCGCCCGTACAGCTCTTGATCCTTTCGTCTCCGACGTTACGCGCCCGCAGGGAACAAGCGTCGCATGGATGTGTTGTGCCTCTGCCACGGATGGCTTGCGCCATCGTCCTGTCCGGCATGTCGCCGACCAACGGGGCCGATGCGCGTCGATCCGAAACGCTCGAACCAAGAATGCTCGAACGAGAGAGGCGGGGATGGCAGAGATCGCGGGGATGCGGCGTCAGTTCATTCGGACAGCGATGGAGGCGCCGTTCCTTGCGAGGGATGAAGAGCGTGGGCTGGCGGTGGCCTGGAAGGAAGCGCGCGACGAGCGTGCCCTGCACCGTCTGATCTCCGCGCATATGCGCCTCGTGATCGCGCTTGCCGGCCGCTTCCGCCATTACGGCTTGCCGATGGCCGACCTCGTCCAAGAGGGCCATGTCGGCCTGATGGAGGCCGCGGCTCGGTTCGAGCCGGAGCGCGAAGTCCGCTTCTCCACCTATGCCACGTGGTGGATCCGCGCCTCGATCCAGGATTACATCCTGCGCAACTGGTCGATCGTGCGCGGCGGAACGAGTTCCGCGCAGAAGGCCCTGTTCTTCAACCTGCGCCGCCTGCGCGCCCGGCTGATGCAATCGACCGAGGAGCAGGTCGGCTCCGAGATCCACGGACGGATCGCCACCGCGATCGGCGTCTCACGCGAGGACGTGGCGCTCATGGATGCGCGCCTGTCGGGCCCGGACATGTCGCTGAACGCCCCGGTCGGTGAGGAGAGCGAGGCGTCCTCCGAGCGCATGGACTTTCTGGTCGACAATGCCGCCCTGCCTGACGAAACGGTCTCGGCCCTGGTCGATGGCGAGCGGCGATTGGTCTGGCTGCGACAGGCCCTGACGGTGCTCTCCGAGCGTGAATTGCGGATCCTGCGGGAAAGGCGCCTCGCCGAGGATCAGGCCACCCTGGAAGCGCTGGGCCATCGCCTCGGCATTTCGAAGGAGCGCGTCCGCCAGATCGAGAACCGCGCCTTGGAAAAGCTGCGTCGGGCACTCGCCGAGAAGTTCCCGCAAGCACCGAGCAGCGTCTACGCCTGATTGATCGAGGCAGATCTGATTAAGGGCGGCACAAATGTGCCGCCCTTTCGCGTTTCAGACTGCGATCGAGAGGAGAGGGCCGACCGCTCGACGGACCGAGCCACCCGTTCCCGCCGTCTCACGGCCTTCGACCTGCCCCCGGCTTGCCGTATCTATACTCCCGACTTGTGCGTAAACCCGCAATCTTCAGCCGCCCCAAAGGGTTTAAGAGCATCTAACAGAACTGCTTGATCTGGTTGCAAATGATGAGGCTGGCAGAAGGGCGGTGAAAGCCTCGTAGATTGCAGCCTGGCCCTCATATCCGATGGGGCGGCGGAAGCAGTTAAACCAAACATCGGAACGCTCCGCACCCCACCGCGACGGCCGAGCTTTTAACCGCTCCTGATACCGTTGTGGGAGGCTGCGCGGCGCGATCCCACGCGCCCGGCATTCCTGTCGGCGTGCCCTGGCATCATAGGCCCTGCCGACGTGCAGTCGATCTGGGCGCCGACGCGACCCTCCGGGTCGGTCGCTGCCGGGTATGCAGGCACGACATCGAGGAGGCGCCATCTGCGGGCCGTCCTGCCGGTTGGCGCCTGTCGGCCTCAGACCGAGCGACGGGCGCACGCGTCGGTGACGAGGTGGCGCTTCGTGCCCGGCTTGCCCCGGTTCGTTGGGCTCGGGCCGCCGGCAGGGTCTCCCCTCGTTGGCCGTGACGGCGGACACTGCCCAGACACGCCCGGCTCCGGTCGATCTCGCCGGCCGCGTGCCAGTCACGCAGACGGCGCCGGCCATTCATGCCGCAGGTAGAGACGCGGACGCGCTTCGGCCCCTGCCAAGCCGGAGGCCTGCCTCGGGCTTGACGCGCCCATCACCGATCGCGGCAGGGGCCGCACAGCGGAGCGTGATGCGACCGCGCAGATGCCAACCGTCGCGGTCATAGCGTCCAGACGCGACAAGGCCTTTGCTCGCAAGGGACGCGGTGTGGCCCGGTTCGGCTATGACGCGACGCCTTCGGGCAAAACGCTGATTTTTAAATACCCATATTTGTCAGAAGCTTACTCCCAAAATTGCCGAATTTCGAGGGTGAAACGCCGTCCTTGCCGCGCAATAAGGGCCACGAAGCGCACCGACCCGCTTGCGACCGCGAAAAGTGCCGGCTATAAGCCCGCTCGTCGGCCCTCGGGGGCCGGCATCGGAGTGTAGCGCAGTCTGGTAGCGCACCACGTTCGGGACGTGGGGGTCGCAGGTTCAAATCCTGCCACTCCGACCAAGAAAGAAGAGAAACGCCCCGCAAGGGCGTTAAGACGTAAAAAGGGCGCCCGTAGCTCAGCTGGATAGAGCACCAGACTACGAATCTGGGGGTCAGAGGTTCGAATCCTTTCGGGCGCGCCATTTACTTCAGGTACTTACCTCCCGTAGCGGGGACGGGGTGCTTACAGAAACTCTCCGAAAGTAAGCATCTGTAAGCGGCGGACGGTTGGCCGCGCGCGATGGCGTTTCCGGTCGTCGCATGTCGGCGGGTCCGTCCATCAGGGCCGGCACGGGTGCTTTCCCGAGCGGCCTTCACAGCGGCGAAGCATCCATCAAAGCCCAACGGCCCGAAGCTCATCGGGACTGATGCCGCACCATCTGCCACTCTTCTCCCGCCATCCAGGGGGAGAATCGAAGGTGCCTCAAAGCTCGCTTCCAGGCGTGAAGATCGTCCGCTCGAAGCTCGCAAGCGGCGAGCGCGCGACGTACTACTATCACCGGGCGACGGGGATGCGGCTGCCGGCCGATCCGAACTCGACCGCGTTCAAGCTCGCCCTCGAAGGGCTGAACCGACAGGTCGAGGCCGACAAGGCACCGCCGGTCGAGGTCCCGACGATCGGCAGCCTGATCCGCCAATATCAGGGTGCGCCGGACTGGAAGGACCTCGCCGCGAGCACGCGCGAGATCGAGCAATTCAACATCAACGCGATCGAGAAGGCGTTCGGCGAAATGCCGCTCGCGGCCGTCGAGCGGAAGGGTGCCCGGTCCGTCTTCCTCGAATGGCGCGACGACATGGCCGAGGACACGCCGCGCGCCGCCGACGCGAAGCTGACCCGGCTCGCCCGAATCCTGAAGTTCGCCTTCGATCGCGAGATCATCGATCGGCACCCGCTGTCGACGTTCAAGCGGGTCTACAAGGTCGACCGCTCGGAAATCCTATGGCTTCCCGAGCACTTCGCCAAGCTCAACGCCACGGCGAGCGAGCCGATCCGGCTCGCGGCCTTCGTGGCGCTCCACACCGGCCAGCGCCGCGGCGATCTGATCGCGCTCCGCTGGTCGCAGTATGACGGCGAGGCGATTCGGCTTCAGCAGTCCAAGACCGGGGCGAAGGTCTTCATCCCTTGCACGGAGGCGTTGAAGGCCGTCCTCAATGCGCTCAGGGCCGCCAGAACGGCCAAGGCTGCGAGAGCGGACCTCGGCGCCCTATCGATCCTGAACTCGGCTGGCGGGCACCCCTGGACGATCGAAGCGTTCAAGCACGCTTGGCGGGCGGCGTTCCTGCAAACCGAGATCGAGGAAGACCTTCACTTCCACGACATCCGCGGGACGGCCGTGACCATGCTCGCCGAGGCGGGATGCACGGTGCCGGAAATCTGCTCGATCACCGGCCACACGCTCGCGAGCGCGACGAAGATTCTTGAACGGTATCTCGCGCGGACGAACGTCCTCGCGAAGAGCGCCATCGCGAAACTTGAGCTTCGGCTTGCCTCGTAAGGCGGGCGGACGGGGCTGGCACCGAATGGGCCGGACGCTCAGCGCCACCCAAACCACTCGCCTACTGAGCACGTACTTCGCATCTTGCGATACGGCCAGACTTCTAGGTTCAAGCCGGAGCCAAGATACCAATCAGGCTCGGTCCGCCGAGAAGCCGCCGAAAAGGCGGCAGCCTGTGGATTAAAATCCAATTAAAATCTCAGAAAAATGCGATAATTCGCTGATAGCAATGCGTTATTCCCGATATCGCACGCCCTACTGTGGCCTACTTGCAATAGGCCACGATCCCCCTATGTTCATTTGCACTCTCGCAGCCCGAAGCCACTGCCTCGGCAGTGGACCCGCCCAAGGCGGCGACCCAATGGGTCTAGGGCTGCGAGACATCAACGTAGCCGGCGATGCCAAATAGTGAAGCGTCCCGAAGCTGCGGTATCTCTCATAACGTCTTTTATGCCTGCCCTCGCGAGCACATGTTCACACAGCGACCGCTTTGCTTGAGATGCATCGGGCGCCTGATCGTGTCCGTTCAGGCGGTAAGCTATGGCACCAATCAACAAATCCACTAGCTGAAGGGCTACCTCAGCATCCGAATCCCTGAAGTGAATTCGTCTAAACGGATAATCTCGACGGTCGCCAGATTTCAGTGCGCCGCGATTGACTATAACCCTCAAGTCTTCAGGCGCATTTTTGGTGCTTCGACGATCTGGATAAACATGAAATAGACACCCGCTGTGCAGCCTCCGAAATTTCATCAGAAGTTGATATATTTCTTTATTAAAACCAGTATCTCGACAGCCCTGGTTGTACTTTCTATCATTCAGCTTATGAGTGTCGACAATCAATGAGTGAAACTCGAATCGATTGATGTCCTTTCGATCGAAGAACGTGTCGACCACTCTCAAATAAGCATCAAGCTTCGATCGGGAGACCTTGACCCACTTCATCTCTCCTTTTGGCAATTCTGGCTGCCTAGCAGCCCATATGCTCTCTGCTAGCCCATCGCAGCTTTCACTAGGCAGTATTATCCCGCCAAGCACCAGATATTTGTGCTTTGTTTGACTCGATTCATCGACATAGATGTTTGAAATCTGCGATGGTTCAGGTGCAACCCGCGGCATTCGTATTTCTTAGTGGCGCCGGAAAGATAAAAGGCTAACCATTCAAATCAGGAAGGAGCAACAAAAAACGCTCCTACCCTGTGGACACGGCCATTTAGCCAATTTTCTCAGCAACATAAATGGCTCGAAGTGGGCGTGATCCGCGCGTCACTCTTACTGATTTACTAATGTGGCTAGGCGCGCAGCGGTTGGGTTGCCGAATCGCCCGCCGGCCGAAGCGAAGCGGCACCCACGAGCTTGGGGCGGGCGGACGATCTTCACGCCTTCCACGGCTTCGGTCCTTTCTTCGCCAACCACGCGGCGAGAGGGTCTTCTTCGACGGAAGGAGGCGCAGCCTTGGCCGGCGCCGTGAGCTTGCCGAGCTTCTTCATGTCCTCAATCGCCGCATCGATATCGACGCGGTCCCATCGAGCGGTTCCGGGCAGCGGGTCCGGCATCATGCCGTCCTTGCGCCAGCGATCGAACCGGGCGGGAGTCACGTCGCAATAGCTCGCTGCGAGGGCCTTCGAGAGCAGGCGTGGCGCCAGGATCACCGCGACCTCGCCGGGCCGGAGAGAAGTCGGCAACGGGGCGACAGTCGGCGGCTTCGGCGTGTAGGCGCGCTCGAAGCGGGGCAGAGGATGCCGATCGAGCAGGCCGGTGGTAACGGCGAACGCCAGGATGCGGGACAGGCACGAGAGCCGAGCATCAGCATCCCGCGGGTGCTCGACGCCACGCTCGGCATGCCAGCCGAGAAGGGCAGCGCGCGCCGGCTCCTGAGCAGCTTCGGCAAGAGTCATGTCTCCGAAGGCCCGCAGGATCGCCGCGATGTGGAATTGATTGGTCTCGCGCGTGCTCGGCTTCAACGAGGTCCAAGCCGGCGCAGCCTGATAGGCGCTCACGAGGTCCCCGATCGTGAGGACGGCGGCAGCCGGCGCCTGATCGGCCTCGGCCTGCCGATCCGCTTCCTCAAGCGCCTGCCGGAACTCCGGCGATCCCGGCTCCCCACGTAGCCGTTGGCCGGTCGCCCGGTGATAAAAATACGCTGCGGTGCTGCCGTCGGCCTGCTTGGTCCGCACGACCTTCACGCCCGGTATCGAGTTCTTCCGCACCGCCGATTCTCCCGCCGCATGGCGCCGGGAGAGTGGCAGGAGTCGCGGCGGCAGTCTCGCTCGCCCTTGCGCCGGCCGCTCCTGCTCATAAGGCGGGGAGCGGCCGGCGTCGCCACTCAGTCGCTCAAAAGCCCGCGCTGCTCCGATTCATGCTGCCGGATCATGTCGGCGAACCTCGCCTCGACCTGACGCTGAACGTGCGCGGGGTTGTCAGCGCCGTGGATATGCCACTCGTTGTGGATGCTGGTATCGCCGCGCGTGCTGATGCTGCCGCCCTGCGGCCGAAGCTCGGCGACGGTCTTCGGCGATGGCGCGATCGAGGGAGAGCGTCCGCCCTCGTCGGCCGGCACCGTCCGACTGCCGATGTCAGCAAGCCGGTTGAGCGTCGAGTTCGTGGAGATGCCGCCGCTCGCGCCGGGCGTGAAGATTTCAGGGCCGCGCTCGCCGACGAGATAGGACAGGCCGCGGGAGACCGGGCCGCCCATCGCCCGAGCGCCAGCCAGGGCCACGGGCTCGGTTTTCGGCACTGCCTTCACAGCCGCCGCGGCAGGCTTGGCTGCCGGGCTCTTCCCGATGCCGTCCCATACTCCGACCTTGTGGTGGGCACGGCCATACCACGCCTTCCAGCCGTGCTTGGCGGCGTGATCGAGCGCATAGTCGACCTGAGCCTTGTAGGTCGACGGGTCGCGCGCGTGGAGCCCGGTCGCCTTCGTGAAGGCGTCGCCGAGGCCGCGCGCTCGGTTGGCGCCGGTCCCGCCCGAGTAGTGAAGCTGGAACGGGCCGTGCGACGTGCCCTGATCGCCGACGACCGGCCGATTCGGGCCGAAGCCGCGCAGTCCCTCGCCGTCGGCCACCGCGAGGGCCGTGTTCGGGTTGATCCCGCGCACAGCCGCCGCCGCCCGGATGTAGGCGACGACCTCGGGGTTCATGTCCCGCTCGTTGAGTTTGCCGGTGAAGGCGCGGCCGTTGCCCTTGCCAGGGCCAACGAGCGACCGACCGACGCGAGCGGCAGTCGAGGCAGCAGCGCCGCCCGCCCCGCCCTGGCCGCCGAGGCTGATGTTTCCCGCGCCGACGGTAGCGAGGACCGCCTTCAGCCGCTCGGCCGCCGCCGTCGCCGCGTCGATCGAGGACGTATCGACGACCGGCTTGCGAGTGGCATCGAGCGCGGCGTGAAGCTGGGCGCCGGCCGCCTTCGCCGTCTTACCCGCTTCCTCGATCGCCGTCGCATCAACGCCGACCGTCAGGCCATTGGCGCCCGTGGCTCGGCCGCCTGCCTTCGAGAGCGAGTTGAGGACACCGTTCGTCTCGATTCGGCCCGCCGCGCTCGGCACGAAGATTTCCGGGCCGCGCTCGCCCACGAGATAGGGTTGCCCGCCACGGACCGGACCGCCGAGCGCGCGGGCTTCCAGCTTTGTGCCGGGCACCGCGGCCTGCGGCTTCGCTGCCTCAGCCGCCGAGCCGCCGAAACCGAGATTTTTCTTCGCCGCCTCCCATGCGCCCGAGACCGCACCCTTCAGCGCCTCCGCAAGCGCGCCGGCCGCTCCGGTGATGCCAGAGGCGATCTTGTCAACGAGCGCCTTGCCAGCCGCGGCCCACTCGAAGTTCACGAGCGCGTCATAGCCCTGCTTGGCGAGCGCGCCGATCTTCTCCGGTAGGCCGGTGAGGGCGGTCACGATCGCGCCCGCCGCCGCGCCCGCCGCGGTGCCCCAAGACGCCCACTTCTTGCCCGTCTCGTCGATCGGCCCGAGCAGGTTGTTGACCCACTGCCACGCCTGCTTGAGCCACCCGACGATAGTCGTGATGTTCTGCGACGCCTCCGGTCCGAGCGCCTTCATGAAGGCGTCGCCGAATGACGTGAAGAAGGTCCCGATCCCGCCGAGGTTGTTGTAGACCCACAGGCCGAGGGCCGCGAGCGCGGTCGTCACGGCCGCGACCGCAATGCCGATCGGCGAGAAGAGCGCCGCAATCCCGACGAGTGCGCCCTTCAGCATCACGAGCGGAAGCGCCAGGATCGCGCGACCGAGCATTGCAACCGAGCCGGCCAGGGCCGCCAGGACGGCCCGAGAGCCGCCGACGGCGCCGAGCGCGATGATCCCCGCCGCAAGCGCACGAAGGCGCCCCACGGCCGCCAGCGTCGACGCCACGGCGATGGCCTTGATGCCGGACGCCACGGCGACGAGCCGGGTCGCCAACCCGAACGTTGCAGCGGTCCCGAGCAACCCGAGTCCTCGCACGAGCAGTCCGGTGACACGGACCGTTGCGCCTGCGGCGATCAGGAACGGGCCGAGGGCTACCGCGCCGATGCCGACCGCAGCCGCGAACTTCAGCATGCCGGGGGTCGACTCCGAGAGGCGCCCAACCCCGCCGGCGAACGCTGAAATGCCTTTCGCGAGCGTCGGGAACGAAGCCCGTCCAAGCGCAACCGAGAGCTTTTCGAGCGCGGCGCTCAATTCGTAGACAGGGCCGACGATGCCCTTCAGCATGATCGCGTAGCGCGATTCGGCGTAGCCTGCGGATTCGGTTTCGACCTGTTTGATCAAGTCCGCAAGGTTCGACTGCATGATTGCCATGTATCTTGAGGCATGTCTGCCTTCCAAGATCGTCGCGATATGCCCGAGACCGATCTTGCCGCTGTTAAAGCGAGTTGTAAGGTCGGTGAAAAACTTGGTTATATCGATTTTTGATCCAGAGACCGTGATCGAGTCCTGAACGCTCTGCGCAATGGTCGAAGCATCAATCGCGCTCCCGGCGCTGTTCATGGCACCCTGAACGAGCTTCGTGATATGTGCGGCCAGCTTCACCGGAGAGCCGACGAGCGCCTTGTTGTTCAGGGCAGCCTCAATCTGCTTCTTGACCGGGCTCCCGTCGATGCCATCGGCCTTAAGACCGGAGAGCACGTTATCGGCCGTCACCTTCCGACCGCCGCTGACATAGTCCCCCAGCTTCATGCCCGCCGCTTCGAGGGCCCCGAGCGCCTTGGGCGGCATCTTCACGAGCCGCACGATCGCGGAGCGGAGCGCCACACCGGCATCGGAACCGACCGACCCGTTCTTTGCCATTGCCATTAGCAAACCGGTGGTGGATTCTAACGAGATGCCGCCAGCGGACGCCGCGCCGCCGACGTATCGATACGCTTCGCCCATGTCCTTCAGGGAGGCCGTGGTTCGCACCGCAGCGAAGGTCATCTGATCGGAGACGCGCTGCGAAGAGCGCATGGCCTCTTCGTAGGTCTTCATCGGAAGCTGGAACGAGTTGATCGTTCGCGCCATCATGTTGCCGACCTCGGCCGGCGCCATGTCGCCGAGCACGGCAGTCTTCAGCGTTTGATCGAGCGCCCCCTTCATCTGCTCGAAGCTGAAGCCGCCCTTCAGCATCTCGTTTCCGGTATTGATGATACCAGTCAAGGTTTGCGGATACTTCTTGTTCAGTTCATTGGCGAATGACTCGAATTCCTTCCGCTGTGCGGAAGTGACATCGCCCAGCGCTTCGAGCGCATTGCCCGCCTTTTCGAACTCGAAGGCCATCCTACCAGCGCCGAAGGCAAGCAGGCCGGTGGGGGCAGAGATGCGCGAGGTCGCGGTTCGCCCGGCCTCGCCGATCCGTTTGCCGGCCGTGTCGAGGCTCTGAGCCGCGCGCGCGAAAGTGCCAGACGTGCCGGCGTTGACTGCCGCCATGCGCCGGCCGATGCGGGCAAGAATCCCCTCGGCCTTCGCAGCCGCGTCCGGCAAGCTGTTGTTGAGCTTACCGCCGATCTCGACGAAGACGCTGAACTTTTTTGACACAGCGCTACTCCGGCCAGTGCTGTTCGAGGTAGTCGTTGACCTTCTTTTTATCCTCCGGCACCAAAGCAACCAGAAGCTTCCGGTTGCCGCCGGTGACGCGCAGGATAAGCTCTCTTCCGCGTGCGTATGGCGTCACGTAGGCCAACCCAACGGAAGCGATATCGAGGTTCGTCGGCGGCCGGATCGGGATCGAAGTGTGCAACACGCCTTCGATCAGGAGCGGCTTGGAGAGCGTGATTTGCGTCGGCGCGTTCATTGGGCAGTCCTCGGCCAGAAAGCCGCGGCATCGATCCGGGCGGCGGGCAAGCTCAGGCCGTAGGTTGGCGGCAGCAGCGTCCGCCCTCTCGGCCGCCTCCAATCTTTCGGCTCGCGAGCGCTGTCATCCTCGGTGCGAAAGCGCGCCGTGGAGTCGATGACAAGCTCGGGATGCGAGCCGGCCGGGTCGGCCTTCCGAGCCCGCGCGATGGCTTCGTTGGTCTCGGCGACCTCCGTCTCGATCGCCTGAAGCGCCGCGGCGATCTCGGCAACCTCCTCCGCCCTGGCCTCGTATCTGGCGATCAGAGGCATGTGCTCAGTATCAACCCGCTTCTGAGCGGCAG
The DNA here is from genome assembly GCF_004683995.1 of Methylorubrum sp. Q1. Classification (NCBI taxonomy): domain Bacteria; kingdom Pseudomonadati; phylum Pseudomonadota; class Alphaproteobacteria; order Hyphomicrobiales; family Methylobacteriaceae; genus Methylorubrum; species Methylorubrum sp. Q1. Next base: position 68,252 of record NZ_SRHQ01000024.1, read on the forward strand.
CAGCACGGGCGCGGAGGGCTTCAGCGTCGGCCCGCGCCTGAGCGGTGGCCTCTTCCTTGGCCGCGTGCTCCCGAACGGTTTCGAGATGCGCGATCTGCGCCCGGAGCCGGACTTCGGCACGTAGGGCCGTGGCGAGTTCAGCGTCCGCAGCGGCGTGCTCGTCGTCGCTCATATCGGCAACGTTGCCGAGCGCTGCCCTGGCGCTCGCGATCCGTGTCGAGGCAGATGGAAGCTGCGCTCCAAGATCAGCGATAGCCGCGGCCACCATCGCGACGGTCGGCGTCTTGCCGTCAAAGAGATCGGTGAGGAACGACATAGCTCTCTCGGTTGGAAATCGGACGGATATAGGGGGGGGAAGACAGGGGCTTTGCCCCCGATCATCACTTCGGCATCGGCCAGAAGGCCGGGGCGTCGAGCCGAGCGCCGGGAAGTCGCAAGCCGTAGGTCGGGCAGGGCGTAGCGCGACCCTTGTGCGTCTCGCCCTTGATGACTCGTTTGACTTTCCTCAGTTGTCTAGTGCCGTTTACCGGAATACGCTTTCCATCCTCGCCGATTCTGAAAACACTTGCGGGGCTATATCCAGAATCGTGATCGTAATCATACCAGACCTCGTCGATCACTTCACGATCTGGCTCGACGACATCGGGGATCATTCGAAACTTTGCCGTAGGACCCACGACCGGATCAGGGTGCGCGCCCTCGGGTTCCACCCGCCGAGCCAGAGCAATCGCCCGGTTCGCCTGCTCGACCTCGACCTCGATCGCCCGAAGCTCTCCCGCGATCTCGACGATCTCGCGAGCCTTGGCCTCGTAACGCTCGATCAGGGGCAGGTGGTCGCGATCGACACGCTTTTGAGCGGTAGCGGCGCGGTCTCGGAGGGCAGCCGCCGCCTCGGCCTTGGCCGCCACGGCATGTGCGGCGCGAAGCTGCTCGATCTGTGCAGCAAGGCGGGCTTCCTCGCGCCGGGCGGTGGCGACTTCAGCTTCGGCAGCAGCGTGCTCCTCGTCGTTCAGGTCAGCGAGGTTCTTCAGCTTGGACTGAGCGTCGGCGATCCGGCCGGGGAGGGCCTGAAGCTGCACTTCGAGATCAGTAATGGCAGAAGCGGCCGTTGCCACGGTCGGCTTTTTGCGGCCGAAGACGGTGCTGAGAAAGGAGGGCATGGGACGAACTCAGTTGAGGAGGCCGAGGGCGAGGGCGCGAGCATCAAGCACGGCCTGCGCGGCACCTTCGGGGGTGGCGGGATAGGTTTTGGGCGATTGGGGAGCCGCGTGGCCGCCGGCCGTAAGGATCGCCGCCACAGCAGCGTCCACATCAGCATCAGGCGCGGCCGGGCTGCCAGCTGCCGCCGCAAGGCGGGCTTGGCGGCTCGCCTCTCGGCTGTCCGCGTTCGACTTCACGAAGGCGTCGAAAACTGCTCGATCTGAATAAGCCATTGTTGCCCCCTCACCGACCGGCGGGGAGGTCGAAGCCGGGGCGAAGCTCGGCCGGCGCCGAGACGCCGATGCCATTCATGAACTGCGCGACCTCGTCGGGGTGGTAGCGAACGGTGCGATAGCCGAGGCGCATCGGCTTCGGTCCATTGCCTTCGCGCTCAAGGCGTTGCACCGTCCGTGCGCTGACGCCGAGCATTCGGGATAGGTCATCCCTTGTCAGGCAACGCTCGTGCTGGGACCTCATGTGCCGGTATCCTCGTCTCCAATGACGACGATACTTGCGCCATTCGCGACAGATGTCGGGGGTGTTTTGATCGCCCTGTGGTCCAATCCAACGAGCTTACTGGGTCAGTTGGCGGCACACCCTGCCACCTATCAAGAATCGAAATTTGGACTTAAACACCGGATCACAGCGATCGATTCAGGCGCATTCGGCATGACCTCGACTCATAACATCGACAAATTGGAAGGCGCTCGCCGACTAATAGAAACTGCTATAGATCTATTTTTTGATAACAAAGATAGTCTATCTGTTCACAACCTCGCATATTCTGCATTCAAGGTACTGTTCGATCTATACCCGCACAAAAGTGGTGACGGGTTTTCGAAACAGATTGACGAATTGATTGGTCGCGAAGGCTGGAAATCAATGTCCGGCATAGCCAATTTCCTTAAACATGCCGACAAAGACCCGGACGCTCTTCTTCAATCACATCATCCCATTCAAGGCATGATAATAATAGTTTTTGCGGTCATACTTTTTAGGAGAATCTCTGGAGATTTGAGCCTAAAAATGAAGGCGTTCGACTACTGGACGGATGAACTAGCTTATGACGAAATAGGCATAAAAGAGGTCGACGAGAACGCCGAGCGTGCAGCCCTGTTCAAGCAGATCCGCGACAACATAAAATCTCTGCCATTCGATCATCAGATAGCAATTGGCAAAAAGATGTACAAAGATTTCATGGAAACGTTTGAACGTGCCACTCGAATGATTGAAAAGGGGCAGTCGAAAGGCTTGAGTTTCACTCAGATATTGGACGAACATTTAGGAACATCGAGAATGTGAAGTAAAAATATTTTATTCACTGAGCATAATTGGGGCGGAAAACGCTGTTGAAAAGCTTCACCTCCGCCGACATGATTGCTGATCACTCGCCTTCGCCTAGAGCTAACCGACGGGCTTTGAGCATGGCGAGAACAGCATACTCGGTCTCGATTTTCTCGATCTCGGCCGCGGAAAGCTGACGCGGTGCCGGCACGACAGGCAGCGTTACCGCCACCTTCGGAGCCGGCGCCGGCAAGCTCGCACGAGGCGGCTGCGGTCGAGAGGACCGGGGCACAAGCGGCTTCGACGACGCGAGGTCGGCGAGCACCGACTCGAAGGTGCCGAGGCCGTCGGCCATGCCTGCGGCGACCGCCGCGGCGCCGATCAACACATCGCCCCGGCCGAAGCCGTCGAGGACCTGAGCCGCCGAGACGCCGCGATTGTCGGCCACGGCGTCGACGAAGACCTGAGCCAGCGCGTCGACACGCGCTTTGATCCTGGCGTTACCGTCTTCGGTCGCCGGGTCGTTGACCTTGAAAGGGGACTGCGAGGACACGAAGTCGAAGCGGCGCACGCCGGAGCGCGCATCCCGGTCGCGCGTGTCCGCTATGCTCATACGCACGCCGATCGAGCCGAGCGCCGCGCTCGGGCCGCAGATGATCCGATCGCAGGCCGAGGCGATCCAGTAGGCCGCCGAGGCGCCCACGTCGGCCACGTAAGCGACGATCGGCTTCCGGCCGCGTACGTCCGCCACGGCCGCCGCGAACTCGGCGCAGCCGGCCGCCTCGCCGCCGGGAGAGTCGATCGCGAGCAGGATCGCACGAACGCCAGGATTGCCGACAGCGGTCGCGAGGTCGCGCCGGAGCACATCGTAGGAGGTCGCTCCGCAATGTTCCGTCATGAGGCTGGCACGCTTGAACAACGGCCCCTCGACCCGCAGGATCGCGACGCCATTTCGCACCGTGGCGCGCTCACCCCGTTCCAGGGCTTCAGCCCTGTAGGCTTCGAGCGCTTGCGGGGTGATCGGGTGCTCGCGCGCGGCGATCTCGAAGAGCCGCGTCAGGGCGATCTCTTCCATCGCCCACGCGAAGCCGATCGCCGCATCCAACACGATCGTCATCGTCATTTCCTTTTCGTATCGCGGGGGGCGGGCTCGCGTCGCTCGGCCGGCTCTGGCTTCACGCCGAGGACCGGCGGTTCCAGGCGGACCGCGACGCGAGCGGCGTGCTCGCGGGACCGTTGCTCGGTCTTGGCCTTCCAGTCGCCGCCGGTCCGCTTCAGCGTGACCTCTTCGAGCGTGGTCGCGCCGAGGTCGATGCCGGCCTTGTCGCCTTCCCATTCCTTAACGGGATCGAGCACGAGGCCGGTCGGAGGAATCCAGTTGGTGCCGAGCCACGCGGCCCGCCGCGCGGGGCTCTCGAAGAAGCCCGGCGCCTCGATCAGGCCGGAGAGGATCGCCGTCGAGACGAACCACTCGTAAACCGGATCGCAAAGGTCGCTGACGATCCAGTCCCGGCGCTCGGCGAAGAACTTCGTCGCGATCTCGATCGCCGCCCTCGACGCCGTGTAAGACGCCGTGAAGTGCATGATAAGCAGTTCGTAGGGGATGCCGAGCGCGACGCCGATCTGACGCACGATCGCCGAGAAGAAGGCGTCGAAGTTGCTGTTCGAACGACCGGGGTTGGCCGTCACGACATCCTCGTCGGAACCGATGCTCATGACCGAGCCCGGCCCCATCACGACTTCGTCGGCGCCGGTCGACATGCCCGGCACACTTTCTCCGCTCGGGAGCGACGAGTTGTCATTCGTCTTCAGGAAGACCGTGAAGAAGCTCGACACGACCGCGGCCATGATCTCGGCTTCGGAATAGCGGTCAAGTTGCTTCAAAATCTCGATGATCGGCGCAAGCTCAGGAACGCCGCGCGTCTGGTACGGCCGGTGCTTCTGGTAGACGTGGAGCGCCATGCGCTCGCCGGAGTTCTTGCCGTAAGCCTGAACTTCCGTGTAATCGAACGCCGTTTGCGAGACGAAGTCGCCTGGATGATCGTGAAGCACGTAGAATGCCACGGCCATTCCGTCGTCGTCGACGCGCACGCCGGAGCGAACGTCGGGGTCGGCCTGCTTGTCGGTCGGCGTCGCGATCCGGTCCGCCTCGATCACGGACAGCGCCAGCGGCACCACGGCGGCGGTCTTCGGCTTGCGGCGCAGAATCAGGCAGTCGCCGCTGTCCCACACCGCGTCGAAGATAAGACCCTGAAGCTGGTAGAAATTCTGCTTCATGGACACGTCGCACGACTTCGAGCGCGCCCACAGGTCGAATAGGGTCTCGGTCTTCCTCTCCCACGCGTTCGCCTGCTCGACCGACAGCCCGAGGATATCGCGGTTGATCGTGGAGCGGACAGCCAGGCCGGCGCCGACAGTGTGCGCGCGCCCCGTCCGACCGGCGCCCGCCGCGATAGGATTGTTGCGCCGGAGGTCGCGCGAGCGTGCCCGCAGGGCGGGAAGGTCGCCGAGAGCGTCCGCGTCAGCCGAGCCGGCAAACGTCCGCCACGCCTTCAGGGCGGTCTTGTTCGACTTCGCCCCGGCATACTGCCCGGCGAAGGTCATTGCTACGCGGGCGCGGTAGCGCCGGGCGGCGTATTCCGGCGCGACCGCCATGATCGTGCGATCGAGCAGCGTCGGGGTCGGCAGGGTGAGGGGGGCGGGCGGCATGCTCAGGCTGCCGCGGCGGGCTCGGTCGGAGGCTCGGACGGCTCCGATGCGACCGGCTCCGACAGTCCGTCGTGAATGCCGGTGATGACCGAAATCAATCCCTGGATCGTCTCGGGCATGCTCATGCCGTAGCGCTCCGCGATTTCCGCCAAGCCGGCGCGCATATCTTCGGGAAGAACCTCCTCGCGGGGGACTGGCACGAAGGTCCAGCCGAGGGAATCAAGCACGGCTCCGAGCGAATCCAGGCCGGGGGCATTCTTGTGTCGCCACGCCTTGAGGGTGGGAAGAAGAACCCCACTCCGCTCAGCAACCTGCCCGTACGTCAGCGATTGCCTCTGCATCTCGGCGAACACGAGCTTGACGTGAGGGGACACGCCGTCGGGGACTGTGATGCGGCTGATCCGCCCCGGCTTGGGCTTGCGGCGACGGCGATAGCTGGGCTGTTCCATGCCGCGACTGTGCGGCGAGGGGATACCAGATAAGAGCCTGTTTCGGTCGCCCTACCACCAAATCGGTTTATTCATCACAACCTCATCCTCACCCCCCATAATGCTTACAGCCTCCTGCTTACTTATTGGGTAAGCATGTAGAGTTTTTGATGACATTTCTATATCAAAACAAATGTGATCCAATTCCTTTCCGGCCTTAAATCCAACAGGGTAGGCAACCTCAAATGCTATCCTCGTGTTGTGCTGCCCAAATATAGACCGCCACACCTTCGATCGCACATGGCCATACAAGGCACCAGACTCATCATTAGCAGATATATAGTCCTCAAACTGGTTGACCGAATTTGGGTCATCGTAAAAAGTTGAGTCATTAAAATAATTAATCATCCATTGGGCAAAGCCATTCTTAAGCCTATCGGGCTCATAGTCTTCCAGAAACAAGGAAACAGATCTGTTTTTCAACGACCGGCGGACAATTTCTTTTTCGTCACTGCCTATATAGTGCTTGCCGTTATAGCTTGGCGACAGGTATGTGATTTTAGCAATTTTGTGCGCCCTCATGCAGTATTCATTTAGCGCATCAGCCCTCCTAAACGCAATATTATCGCGCACTTCGCGCCAATCTATACCAGATCTATCGAAAACGCTTTCGTCAGACTCTGCCATCGCTCGTATAACAGCCTGCTCATCCCCACGAAAACAGAATTTTTGGTGGCAGTAATACCAGTCCATTTTGTGCCAAGCATCCGTCACAGCCGTGATGTCTGGGAAGATTGCGTCCCAATCATCGGGACACTGCATCAGCCCTTCGATTTCCTGCCGATGGTCGCTCAATTTATGACCTCTTTTGATTTCGTGCTGATACTGCTACCCATACCCAAATATTTGCCGCCACTTACAAATATCAGAAGCGCTGCTTATTCAAGTAATAAATCGGGCAAAAATTCTTTGCGCCTAGCGGAGTGCCGGGGTCGCGCGTCAACCGCCCCCCACGGCCCCCCAGAGGGACCCATGACTGTTGCGGCTATGCAACAGTTGCGCGAAAGGCACAAATCGGCAGGAATGCCACGTAGCATCCACGCAACAGTTGCACAAATGGCACGGCCGGCGGCATCCGGCTCAGGGTGCGCCATGCCCGGCGCTCCTACTCGGCAGCTAGTCCCGCGGCGGCGTCGGACAGGCCGGCAGGGGCAGCGAAGAAGCGGACTGCCGGACGACCGCGACCGCCCGACCGAACCTCTCGCTCCGTCACGCGCCCGTCGGCCGTCAGTGCCGCGAGCACTGCGCTCACGGCTTCCGCATCGGGCTTCGGCCGGATCGCATCCATCAGCCGGGTCCTCGTCGCACCGGCCGGTCCCGCGGCAGCGATGTGCTCGAATGCCTTCTCGGTCAGCGACAGGCCGTTGGGTAGCCGCTTCGCCTTGGGCGCCTTCTGCGGCTCGTCCAGGGCATCCGCAACGGCCTCGGGGGCAAGGCGGGCCTCGTACCGCGTCAGAGCCTCTATGGCTGCGGGAGAGAAGACATCGTGCATGGCATTGCGGATGTCCGCTAGCGCGAGCCCTTTGATCGCGTGGCTTCGGACTATCGGCACGATGCGGGAACAGTGAACCTGCCCTTCGCCCGCCAGCCTACAGCTTCCCTCCTGATCACCGTTCTCGGACGCGTGCCGGCTTGCGGCCTCGGTGCGGGCTAAAGCCAGCATATGCCCGGCAATCGCTTGGCAAAGGGCGCCAGACGCCTCTGCAACAGTATCCTTCGGAATCGCGATATTCTTGGGCCGGACGCCAAACACCCACACAGACCCGCGCGAGCGGCGCACCCAGGCAAGCCCCCGACGATTGAGAAGCGTCAGGACCTCACCGATCAGCGTCGGCTCCACGTCAGGAAAGAGGACCGCATCAGCGTATGCCGCGCCCGTCATCCCCTCGGTCGGAATCGAAGAGCGATAGGCACGAGCGCGATGCAGAATGATCGGCCACCGGCTTCCAAGGTGGCGCTCAACGGGTGAGGTCGGCATAGCCCCTGCTCTCCGACAAAATTATTTCTTTCATAGAGGTAGGGGAGGGGTACAAAAACGTTTAGAATTTAAACCTGATCTTACCCATATAATACCCCCCTATCTAACTAAATAAATAATTGCCCCCAAGCCCTGCGGCTCCGGGCTGTTCACGCGGCACCGTGGCCGTCGAGTGCCCGGACTGCGAAGTAGCGCTGGCTCGGGCGCCCCGGCCCCGACGCTGGGGGGCGCACAACGCACACGACCTCCCGCGAATCTTCTTCGAGTGACTTCAGGATGTCGTCGAGGCGGCGCCGGTCGAAGCGGCCGTTCACGCGCTTCGAGATCGCGGTGCGGGAGACGCCATCGGGACCGGCTTCCAGAATCCAGCGCTTCACGTCGACGTGCTCGCGCTGGCGGTCGTTGTCGGCGAGCCGGCCGGCGATCTGATCGAGGGTCATCAGCGTCGAAAGCTCGACGATGCGCCGGGCGAGTTCCAAGGTCCCGCGGTGGATGCGCGGCCGAATCGGATCGCGCCCCGCCTCGATCACAAGGGCGAGCTTCAACGTGTGCTCGGCCGTGCGTCCCCACAAACCGCCTTCCTCCTCGCCACGATCGAAGCCTCGTCGTTCAAACTCGCTCTCGATCTCGCAATAAAAATCGTCGATCGCGGCATTGGCCCACGGCACCATCAGCGCTTTGCAGGAGGTCGTGCCGTCGGAGAGCACGCCGTTGAGGTTGCCGCCGGTCTTGGAGATCGTCAGGTACTGACAAGCCTTGAGAAGGTCCGAGGGTGGGCTGTCCCAACTGGCGGATGGCCGAACGCGATCAGGGAGGTCGCCGCCGACGGGGAAGATCAGCATCCGGGCGAGCAGGCCATCGGCGACAGAGAGAGCCCGGCATGACTGCCAGAAATCAGACGGCGTCGACGTGCCATAGAGGCAGACGTTCGGGTTGTGAATCGGCGTTGCAAGTTCAGCCGCATAGTCGGCGCCGCGGAATGTACCGGCCGCTGTCGAGAAGAACTTGAGCAGGTCGTTGCGGATTTGGAAGCTGTGCGGCATCTTCGTGTTGTTGATGTCGCGCATGAAGCCGCCGAACTCGTCGACCAAGTAGAGGCACGACGGCTGCGCCCCGACGCGCTTCCGTAGGGCCGAGCCCGACATGATCTGCTCGCCGCCCATGAAGCGGCCGAGATTCGCGCGGTCGACGATCTCCCCGATCACTTTGCGGGCATGGTCCTTCCCGAAGCCAGACGGGGCCAAGCCGAGGGTATAGAAGTTTGTCCTCGCCTTGGTCGGCGCCTCGTAGTTCCGGCCTGCGAGGGTGCCGACGAAGGCGACCGAGGCCGCGAAGGCAAGGGTTGCGTTCGGCTTGCGCGACGTGATCCGCATCCATTCGACGAGTTCGCCGACGAGGCCGGGCACGCCTTCGACGAGGTCGCGCATCTCTTCCTCGTGCGACCGCGGCGGGGGCGCGTCGTCGATCTCGGGGAACTCGATCACGGTCGCCGGGACCTCGGCGGGCGGCGGCTCGTCGTCAGGCACCGCGGGGGCGCTGGGAACGTCCGTGGCGGGCGCCACGGGCTCCGGGGCGGCAACCGGAGCCGGCGCGGGATCGTCAGTCTCCTGAGCCATCCTGTAGAGCCGGGCTGCCTCGTCGCGCGGCGAGAGCTTCGGCCGGTTCCGGTTGAGCACCATCTTCGGCGCGAAGTCGTAGCCGATCGCCTCGCCCAGCCACACGGCCGCGCGCGTCAGGTCCGACTCGGGGATGCCGAGCGCGACCATCACGAGGTTGATCGCGGTATAGCCCTTCTCGCAATCGCCGTAATCGACGATCCCCTTCGGGTCGATCGACAGATACAGGTTGCGCTTGTGCAGCGGCTTGCCCGTGGTCGATGGGCGCCACTCGGCAACTGAGCGGTATCCGTCGCCGGAGCGCTGCAGTCGGGTCAGCCCGAGTCGCGGCACCCACGCGTGGAGGTCGGCGAGGGCGTCTTCGTTGAGCTTGCGGAACCACTCGGCGGTGGACGTGGCCGCGTCCGCGACCTCGATTCCGCGCGCCTCGACCGGAAGGATCGTCTCGGTTGCCTCGTAGCCGTGCGCGCGAAGGACCTCGATCACGGCCTCGACGTGCTCGACCGTGATCTCGGTCAGGTCGGCGGGCGGCGTGTCGAGAAGCGTGCGCTCGGTCGTCCAGACGTAGGGCGCGGCCGTATCGGGATGGATCGAGGGCGGCACGACGGTTTGCTTGCCGTCGGCGATCAGGTCCATCATGCCTTCGCGGTCGCGCGGATCGGCCGATCCCGGCCGCTGCCGCTTGAAGCCGCGCGAGCGAATGGCGCTCGTGTCGCCGCGGAAGAACAGGGTCTCGCCCTTGCGACCGCGCTTCGCCACGATGCAAGGCGGCAGGACCGCCTTGATCGGCTCGATCAAAAAGTCTTGGTCGATGTCGAAGGCCAGGACGCCACGGCCGCAGGCGATGCCGACGTTCGCTTCCGGCCACTTCGACCACATCGTGACTTCGAAGCCGGTTGGGAGCACGACACAATGCCGGCTCCAGTCCTTCATCGGCCACCACTCGCCGCCGGAGAAGCGACCAGGCATCTTCTCGGCCGGCGAGATCGGAATCGCCGAGTAGCCGAGATCGACGAGGGCCGGGCCTGCCGAGGCGTAGGGGCTCAGGTCCGAGCCCTCGCGGGTGCCGTCCGGATCGAAGCCGCTCATGACTGCAGGCCCGGAAGCGGATTGTCGCCGTCAACGCCGAGTTCCGGCGTCTCCCTCAGCATGTACCGTGCGTCACTGGCCGCATCGCGCCATGCGAGATGGTCGCGTGGATAGAAGCAGCGGACGATACGGCAGCCCGACCGGAACACGAGCGTGATAAGCTCCATGTCCCTCAGATCGGAATGATGGGCGCCCAACGGTGGAGTGCCGCGCGCGCGGCGATCGTCGCTCATGCGCCACGGGCGCGCTCGAAAGCGTGCCGAAGGGTGCTCGACGAAGTATGCCGAGTCGTCACCCTCCGGCAAGCGCCAGTCGAAGCGCCACGGCTTTCCTTCAGTCGCGACTATTGCCGCTTGCACGCGGCAAGGAATTGGCGTAGTCATTTCGCACCTTAACTTGTGATTTACGAACCTGCTTAGCCGGCCAGGGCTGAGCAGGTTCTTTTTTGTCTGCTACGCGGCGGCCGCAGCCGAAGTCGTGCAGTGAGAGGCATGCACGCCATTGGTAGCCGGCGCGCCTTCGAGGTAACGACGCCAGTCTTGGGCCAAGACCACAGTCGCACCACCAACCCTTCGCATGATGAGGCGGCCTTCCGCGGCGTGCTTGTACAGCGTTGACCGGGCAATCGGCCCATTGGGCTTTGCCAAGTCTTTGATGCGATAAGCGTGCATAGGACCTCCTCACGATGCCCAGGCCATCTATTTCGGGCCAGCGGCGTCCAAATATGTCCACGCATTCGCGAGTCGCTGGGAGGCAGTTTGAATCGCTCCCGGCGCTTCGAACGCGCGCTGGGTCAGGTCACGGTCGTTGGAACGGCGCCCGCCGCAAGCGTGAGAGCGATCTGGCCGACAAGCGGACCATTCGCCCCCTCGAAGTCGACAGCGTGCCCGAGCAACGCAATCCGTTCGAGGGCATCCCCCGGCGCAGCAATGGCGGTCTCGATCGCTTCTCGCGCTACAGAGCGGATGACCTCGACCGCTTCACGGATGCTACCGGCAGGCCCATGAAGAGCGGCGCCCAGCAAGGCTTCCTCCGCGGTCAAAACGGAGGCGAATGCATCCAGTATAGTCGCGACAATCGCGATGTTCTTACGCCCCGCACCACTATCATCAAATCGGCAGACATACGCTTCCGGCCCGACCGGAGAGCCAAAAGGCGCCCCGGCCAGTTGAGTGGACTGGCAATCCATGTGCTTAACCCCGATGCGGCGGCGCCTTGGCTGCTGACCTAAGGCATCCTGTCGAGTCGCTGCTCACCGCAAGACTGCGCTAACCCAACATGTTCCCACAGTAAACCACACATTTACTCTAAATGTCGACGGATATCCGCCACTCATCCGTCGGCTCAACGGATCATCCGCCACCCTTACTGCATCTAGAAGCGGCCACCCTAGATGCACTTCGCTTCTTGAAAGCCTCTATTTCGTCGTGGCTGAAGTATCTGCGTCTCTTGATGTAGATCGGGCGCGGAAAATCCAAGCGATCATCAGCAAGCCATCGAGCTAGCGTCATGTCACAAATGCCGCCAAATTCAGCCATCACGGATTTTGCGGTCATGTAACCCATAGGCACCCTGTCTTTCCTTTGCGCCATGACACGGCTCTACCAGCACCACTGCAACCAAAACCCGCGACCATCAGGGTACAAGCGAAGTATCTATCATGCCACCGGCGCCAACGGACAAAGCGACGGATGCAACGGATAGATTTTGCTTGATCTCTTTGGCAAAGAGTCTCTGTTTTCAGTGTGGCTTTTATGCCATCAAAGCTCAAGACGACTAGGCGCAATGTGGCAACTATCCCCGCTCTTGCGCGGCAATCCAGTCGGTCAGCGCGCCTGCCTTCCAGCCGAACTTGCGCTCTCCGATTCGAAGCGGCGGGGGAACCTTTCCAGCGCGATAGAGGCGTCGAAAATGCGTGAGGCTGAAGCCGAGCAGTGCCGCAGCTTGCCCACTGTCGATCAGCCTGTCTCTCTCAAGCGAGGGCGGCAGGGATACCCGTCGTGCGGCGCTGGTCTGCATCTTCATTCTCCCAAGCCGCACCGTGCGGCGTCGGGACCATTGGTAACCAGGGCAAGCCATAGCAGCCCGACGCAATGGGATTTTCGGGATTAATAGCCGGCGCTCATTGCTGCCACCCGATCTTCTTGAAGAGATTTCCGATCTTTTTCCTCACTGTCTCGGCATCGTAGGGCCGATCCATGTTAATGGCGGCCCACTGTGCCATGTGTTCGGTGTAACCGGCCTGCCCGCCCTTCACGCCGCCTTCCGTAACGAGGCGGCATACCTCTATCCAGAAGTCATCAACGCCAGGGTTCGGCCTCCTACCTGCCTTGCTCGGCGCCGCGATGGCCATTTCCGCAACGCGGGCTGGACCGGCAGCGGGGGAGGGTGGGACAGGCTGGCCCGCGAGCACAGCGTCGAGGTTCGCGCCCGCAATCAGCACGTCCCCTCGCGCCGCAGCACCGCTTGCGACGATGAACACGGCAGCGCCCTTCAGCACCGCTTCGACACGATCCGCTCCGCTGGCTTGCCAAGATACCGCTTCGATGGGCTCCGGCGCACCCGTGGTCACCCTGAGCGATGCCGGCAACCTCCCATCGGCCAGCATGGGGCGTAGAGCCGCGTAAGCCTTCTCGGCGAGTGAGTTCGGCCCCGCCCAAGCCCCGGCCCAAGTGCTTTTCAGCGTTGTGCCATCGGCGAGAAGGGACCTTGCTTCAGGCTTGGCGCTGGCCCACGCCTCCGGGCACAACGTCTCGGCTGAACGCGCCAGTGCGGCCGAAAACGAAACCATGCCGGGGGGGAGATACTCGGTCATTCATCCGGGCCAGTGAGCCTTGCGACATGTTCGGCCCATAGTGTGAGGGCCTGCCGCTTTTCCTCTCGGTAGCTCGCACGATTGTAGATGCCCGCGACGCCGGCCCGATGGCCGCTGACGTGATTCAGCACTGCTTCGACGACGTGCGGGAGCACGCCGAGGGTAGCCATGCCTGTCGCGGCCGTCCGTCGTAAATCATGAAGCCGCCAGGGGCGAATTGCGTCACCATTCTCGCTGATCCGCGCGTCAAGCTCGGCCTTCGCCTTGCTCCATCCCGAAAAGCCGTTGTCCCGCGCGCCGAAGATCAGGTCCCGCCCGCCGCGGAGTGGTGTCGTAAGGATGATTGCAAGCGCGTGCGAGGATAGCGGCACATCGTGAGGCCGGCGATTCTTCGTGCGCAGGGAAGGGATTGTCCACATATCGCCCGTGACCTCAGAGAGAGCCATGCAGCCGACTTCGTCGCGGCGCTGGCCGGTGAGGATGAGGAGGCGCACGATTCGGCCATGATGATCGTCTCCGCACGCCTGCCATATTGCACGCAATTCGTCGTCGCTGACGACATGATCCCGCGAGCGCTCGTCGGCGGCCTTGTTGGTTCCAACAACCGGGTTTGTCTCGCATAGCCCCTCTCCCATGCCCCACGCGAACATGGCTGATAGAGAAGCACGGGCTCGATTAGCGGCGATCTCGCCACGGTCGCTAGCGATCTGCCGCATCACGGCGGCCACGTCAGCGCGCTTGACCTGATGCACGGGCAGGGCACGTAGCGGCTCCCAATGCTTTGCGAGATGCCGCGCAACCTCGGCATGCGAGCGGGCCTTCAGGCGGCTTTCCGAGGCGCGCAGATAGGCATCTGCCACGCTACCAATTGTGATCGAGGCGCGCGCCTTGGCCTTGGCCTCCTCCTCGGCCGGGTCGTAGCCGTGAACCGCTTTCGCCAGCGTCGACCGCGCAAGCCGGCGGGCGTCGTCGATCGACATGGCCTCGTATCGACCGAGGCTGAGACGTTTCGTGGCTCCCCTGCCGTTGCGATATTGAGCCACGAAGCTTCGCGTTCCCCCAGCATTGATGCGAACGCCGAAGCCGGGCAGAGCGCCATCCCATATGATCGTTGAGTCCTTCCCCTGCGGAACCTCAGAATTTTCAATCAGAGCACGACTCAGCCGGGCCATGGCCTCAATCCGTAAGCATCAGTAAGCGTCGTGTGCCCTCAAACGATCAGCCATGACAACAAAAATCTGGTGCCCATAAGTGATCATCGCGCTTACGAAAGCTTACGGCAAGCTATGATCACCTAAATCATAAGACTACGAATCTGGGGGTCAGAGGTTCGAATCCTTTCGGGCGCGCCATTTACTGCTTGCAAGTCAGCGACTTAGCAAGCGATGAGCTTTAACCTGCCGAGCGTTCATAGCTGGGGCATGGTTCAGGGTACGGCAAAGCGACGGTTTCAATCCGTAGGCATCGCCCCATTCTTTTCCATCTCGCAACGACCTGTAGCAGGTCGTGTTCAGATCGGACGAAGCTGAAACAGCACACCCCGCTCGGTAGGGCGCTTAGGCTTTGGTCTCGCACTGGCACGGCCGCACTGATCTGGCCTGCTGCCGGTTTGGTGGACACCGTCCGAAGCTAATTGGGCTCGGTTTT